>JANPIB010000084.1:0-7462 GCA_031424775.1 Chitinophagales bacterium
CTGCTCTCATTTGTGGCAGCACACAAGGTATCGGTTTGGCTTCTGCCATCGAATTATCAAAGCTTGGAGCAACCTGTATCATTATGGCAAGAAATGAAGCGTCTTTAAAGCAGGCTATTCAACAATTAGATACCTCTTTCAATCAATATCATAATTTTCTTGTTGCAGATTTTGATAAACCTGAAACTGTAAAACAAGCTATCGAAGCTTTTGTAGAAACTAATTCAGTTCACATTCTCATCAACAATTCCGGTGGGCCAGCATCCGGACTAATAACCGAAGCAAAAGAAGAAGACTTTCTTGGCACCTTTAATCGGCATCTCATCTGTAATCATATTTTAACCAAAGCTGTTATCCCTTCAATGAAGAATGAAGGTTATGGCAGGATTATCAATGTTATATCAACCTCAGTTAAAATTCCTTTACCAAATCTGGGAGTGTCAAATACCATTCGTGGAGCTGTGGCATCATGGTCTAAAACAATGGCAAACGAATTAGGTCAGTTTAATATAACAGTGAACAATGTTTTACCCGGTGCAACCAAGACTACTCGTTTAGAAACGATTATCAGTAATAATGCAGGTAAAAAGAAAATTTCGGTTGACGAAGTGGAGAAAGAAATGACGAAGGAAATCCCAATGAAGCGTTTTGCCGAGCCTGAAGAACTGGCAAACGTTGTAGCATTCCTGGCTTCTCCTGCTGCATCTTATATCAATGGGGTAAGCATTCCAGTTGATGGAGGACGAACAGGAAGTATTTAGAACGCTGATTATTATGATGATTAAGATATATGCAGATAATCATAATAAATCATAGCTATCATAAGAATCTGCGTTCCCATTCTCAAATGAACCTCACTATACCATATCATCTCGAAAACTACATAGGAGGCTATCTCATTGCTCCTTTATCAGGAAAATTTATTGATGGAATCAATCCAGCAACAGGTGAAGTCTTCACTCAAATTCCTCACAGCAATGAAAAAGATGTTGAACTTGCAGTAAATGCAGCGAAGCAAGCCTTTCTTTCATGGAGTGTAACTCAAGTTGAAGAGCGGTTTAAAGTATTAAATCGTATAGCTGACTTAATAGACGAAAATCTTGACTCACTTGCTTTAGCTGAAACAACAGATAATGGTAAGCCACTTTGGTTGAGTAAGAAAGTTGATATTCCCAGAGCATCTGCCAACTTCCGATTCTTCGCTACTGGTATTATGCATTTTGCAAGTGAAAGTCATACGATGGAAGACAAGGGGATAAACTATACACTTCGTCAGCCCATAGGTGTAGTTGGTTGTATCTCACCATGGAATTTGCCTTTATATCTTTTTACGTGGAAAATTGCTCCGGCTTTAGCTGCCGGAAATTGTGTAGTAGCAAAACCTAGCGAGGTAACTCCGGTAACTGCATTCTTATTAAGCATCATTTGTAAAGAAGCTGGATTGCCTGCAGGTGTCTTGAATATTGTACACGGCACTGGTCCAAATTGTGGCGAAGCGATTGTTACTCATCCATCCATAAAAGCAATTTCATTTACAGGAAGTACAAGAGCAGGAGAAAGAATTGCTTCGCTGGCTGCTCCAAAGTTCAAAAAGCTTTCATTAGAATTGGGTGGTAAAAATCCAAACATCATTTTCGCTGATTGTGACTGGGAGAAAATGATGAACACGACCTTACAATCATCATTTGCCAATCAAGGACAGATCTGTTTATGTGGATCACGTATTCTGGTCGAAGTAAGTATTTACGAGAAGTTCAAAACTGAATTTGTTGATCGTGTTAAGAAACTTACTGTGGGCGATCCACTTGAAGAAAATTCTAAACAAGGCGCAATCGTAAGCAAATTACACTTTGATAAGATCATGCAGTGCATAGAAAAGGCAAAGCAGGAAGGAGGAAAAGTATTGTGTGGTGGAAATGCAATAAGGCCTGAAGGAAGATGTGCCAACGGATATTTTATTCAACCAACAGTGATAGAAGGATTGAGCAGCAACTGTGAAACGAATATGGAGGAAATATTCGGTCCGGTAGTGACACTTCAATCTTTCAGTACTGAAGAAGAAGCTTTGCAACTTGCCAATACCTCAGATTATGGATTAGCTGCAACAATTTGGACACAAGACATTTCCCGGGCTAACCGTGTAGCATCTAAAATTGAAAGTGGTATTATTTGGGTGAACTGTTGGTTACTCAGAGATCTTCGTACACCTTTTGGAGGTATGAAGAATAGTGGAGTTGGTAGAGAAGGTGGTTGGGAAGCTTTGAGATTTTTTACAGAAGCGAAAAATGTTTGCATTGAGTTTTAGTTACTGGTTTCTTGTTTCTGGTTGTATTGTTTCTCGTTATCTTTAAATCAATGGCTACCATTAAAACCTTTACAGAGCTTGAAATTTGGAAATTAGCTAATGAACTTGCTGGTAAAGTTTTCGTGATTACACAGACAGGAGCATTAAGTAAAGACTTTTCCTTAAAAGATCAAATGAATCGTTCAGTAGGTTCAGTAACAGATAATATTGCTGAAGGTTTTGGTCGAGGAGGAAGGATGGAGTTTATCCAGTTCTTGTCTATTGCTCGAGCCTCAGTTTCCGAACTTCAATCCCAGCTGATTCGTTGTTTACAAAGGAAATATATAATTGACCAGATCTATCACGAACTTTTTGAACTGGCTGATAAGACAGGTAAAAAGATTGGAGCTTTCATACAATATTTAAATAGCTCAGATAAAAGCGGAGTAAAGTTCAAAGATCGAGAACCAAACCAGAAACCACTAACGAGAAACCTGAAACCAGAAACTATTTTTTCTGATTTTGCTGCCAAACCGTTAGGTGCTTATCCTCATGCAAGAAAAGTCGGCAATCTGCTTTTCCTTTCCGGTATTGGTTCAAGAAGTGCAAAGGATAATTTTATCCCTGGACTGGAACAAGATGCTGAAGGAAATATTATAAAGTATGATATTGAATTGGAATGCCATTCTTGTTTCGCCAATGTAAAAGCTGTTCTTGAAGCTAGCGGCAGCAGCTGGAACAATATTATCGACGTAACTGTTTTTCTGACCAATATGAAAGATGACTTTCCTTTGTACAATAAGATCTACGGTGACTATTTTAAAGATGTACAAGCTTGCCGTACAACGATCGAAGTAAAAAGTTTGCCTACCCCAATTGCAATAGAACTAAAAGTGATCGCAACAATTGATGAACCATGAATGTAGAAAACACCTTAGCGTTTGCGAAGCAATTGGATGAACAGGATGAACTCCGTTCTTTTAGAGAAAGATTTTATTTTCCTCAGCACCAGGGAAAAGATTGTATTTATTTCACCGGAAATTCTCTTGGGCTACAGCCCAGAAGTGTTCAGGCTTATGTTCAGCAGGAGTTGAACGATTGGTCTAACATGGGTGTTGAGGGTCATTTTAAAGCAAAACATGCCTGGCTGCACTACCACGAGATTTTTCCATCTTTACTTTCAAAAATAGTCGGCTGCCAGGAGAATGAGGTGATAGTAATGAATTCTCTCACTGTGAATTTGCATCTTTTGATGGTGAGTTTTTATCGCCCAACAGCACAAAGGTTCAAGATCATTTGCGAGGAAAGGGCTTTCCCGTCAGATCAATATGCATTGGAATCACAGGTTAGGTTTCACGGTTTTGACCCGAAAGATGCCATCATCGAAATAAAGCCAAGACCAGGTGAACACACGCTAAGAACAGAAGATATTACCGATGCGATTTTACTGTATAGAGATGAATTAGCATTAGTTCTTTTCGGTGGTGTAAATTATTATACCGGTCAATTATTCGATATTCAAAAGATCACTCAAACAGCACATGAAGAAAATGTTTGTGCAGGATTTGATCTTGCCCATGCCGCAGGTAATGTTGAATTGAAGTTGCATGATTGGGAAGTTGATTTTGCCTGCTGGTGTTCTTACAAATATTTGAATTCAGGACCTGGTGCTGTAGCTGGTGTTTACATTCATGATAAGCATGTGAAGAATAAAGATCTACCACGTTTTGCCGGTTGGTGGGGTTATACAAAAGAAACCCGTTTTAAAATGGAGAAAGGCTTTGAGCCGATCACAACTGCCGAGGGATGGCAGTTGAGCAATGCCCCTGTCTTGTCGATGGCAGCTCATAAAGCATCATTGGATGTTTTTAAAGAGGCTGGAATGGATAAACTTCACGCCAAACGGAAACGATTGACTGCTTTTCTTCATTTCGTGTTAAACGATATCAATACAAGACAACAGAAGAAGATCATCAACATCATCACACCCGAAAATGAGAATGAAAGAGGTTGCCAGTTATCTATACTGATGGAATCAAAAGGTAAAGAAGTGTTCAATGCACTTACAAAGCAAGGTGTTATGGCAGACTGGAGAGAGCCTAACGTAATTCGTATTGCACCAGTGCCTTTATACAATTCTTTTGAAGATGTTTGGAGATTTGGAAATATAATAAGTTCTATTTTAGAGAAATAGACCGCAGATTATCATGATGATTATGATCTATCATGAAATCAGTACGTATCATAATTATCATAAATATCAGTGTTTCGCTGTATGAAGAAGAACGTAGTTATTGTTGGTGCTGGCTTGGTCGGCTCATTGCTTTCTATCTACCTGTCAAAACGTGGCTACAATGTAAAGATCTATGAGCGTCGAGGTGATATGAGAGAAGAAAAGATGTCTGTAGGACGTTCCATCAATCTTGCTCTTAGCGATAGAGGCATCAAAGCTCTGGAAGAAGTTGGTGTGATGGATGAGATCAGGAAGATTGCTATTCCAATGCACGGCAGATTTATTCATAATGCTGATGGTTCAACAGCTTACCAGCCTTATGGGAAAGAAGGGCAGTTTATTAATTCAGTTTCCAGAGGTGAGTTGAATAAGACCTTGATGATACTTGCTGAACAAAATGGAGTAGATATTTACTTTCATGAAAAATGCACTTCAATTGATTGGAGTAACAATGGAGTTGAGTTTGAATCTGATGTCAGACCCGAAACTGAAAGCATCTGTTTTGACTTGTTGTTTGGATCGGATGGAGCTTACGCAGCTTCAAGATTACAACATCAGCTTCAGCATGATCGTTTCGAATACCAGCAATCGTATATTGATTTCGGATATAAAGAACTCACCATTCCAGCTGGAGAAAACGGCAGCTTCAGGATGGAGAAAAATGCTTTGCACATTTGGCCAAGAGGCAACTACATGCTAATTGCTTTGCCAAATATTGATGGCAGTTTCACTTGCACTTTGTTTTTTCCTTTTGACGGAGATCCTTCTTTTGCATCACTGAACACGGCTGAAAAAGTAAGGGAGTTCTTTCAGCAGACTTTTAACGATGTAGTTCCATTGATGCCAACATTAGAGCAGGATTTCTTCACGAATCCAACATCTTCGCTGGTTACGGTAAAATGTTTTCCATGGATAAGGGAAGATAAGTTTGCTTTGATAGGTGATGCAGCACATGCAATCGTTCCATTTTTTGGACAAGGTATGAATTGCGGTTTTGAGGATTGCTCAGTCTTGAATGGATTGATCGGAAAACACAATGAAGATTGGTTAGCCATTTTGCAAGAATACCAGCAACTGCGAAAGCCAGATGCAGATGCCATAGCTGATCTGGCATTGAACAATTTTATTGAAATGAGGGATAAGATCGCTGATCCCAAATTCCTTTTACAAAAAAAGATAGAGGCAAGGCTGCACCAGAAGTATCCCGAGAAATGGATACCAGCTTATGCTCAGGTTACGTTTAGTCCGCAGATTCGTTATTCCGAAGCATTAAAAAGAGGACAGAAACAGGAGAGCATTATGCAGTATGTAATGAGTATGCCTGAGATCGATAAAAAATGGGAAAGCGATATGGTGGAGCAAATGGTTCTCGACCGACTAAGTATTTGAAACTTGATTATCCTTAGCATTATTGCCGCTACACATATAGCTTTCTATAACTTGTTGGTGTTTGTGAAATGATAGCCCAATCTTTGATTCTGTTTCTCCACAATCATTCTGCTCCCCTCCAAATATGCTTTGCGGGCTTGAAACTTGCATTTATCAGACATTAAAGTTTGAAACACCTTTTTAAAGTGAGCTACACCACTCATACCATAAATAGGTACTGATGAGGAGCGAAATCTTTAATTCTGCCTTTTTAAAAAATAAGTTCAAACTTTTATTATAACATTCTCGTATCTCATTTTATTGAGTTTTCTAAACTTTTGAACTAAAAAATTTCATCTATGGCTACAAAATTTACCCACCAGAAGGTGAGGTTACTGCTTTGCCTATGCTTTACCGTTCTTGCTCAAATCAGTTACGCCTCATCACACAGAGAAGCACCACTAATTTCAAACGATCCGCTTGCAGACAATACTGATTTGTATGCATTTCGATGTCCTGACGATCCAAATTTCGTTTCTATTATTGCCAATTTCATCCCTTTTGAATTGCCAGAAGGTGGTCCTAACTATTACAGTTTTGGTACAGATATCCGTTATGAGATACATATCAAAAACAAAACTTCAACCACAGGTGATGATATAACTTACAGGTTTACATTCACAAAAACCAACCAGGACACCACTACTTTCTTTAATATTCGTCTGGGTCAACAAAACTTAAAGACGATATATACTGCAGAAAAAAGTACTGATGGGGGTTTAACTTTTACAACTATAGTAACTAATGGCATAGTACCACCACCAAATATTGGTCCCCGTTCAATAGAAAATGCAACCGTAGGTTTGGGAACGAACTACAACACCCTTATGACAAATGCAATTTCAACAACGGTGTCAGGGGAGAAGATTTTTTGCGGTCCGGTAGATGATCCATTTTTCGTGGATCTTGCAGGAGCTTTTGATGTAGGAAATTTCCGTCCGGAAGGAAACACTACAAATGCCCCGAAAGATGGATTGGCGAGATTTAATGTGCACTCTATCGCTTTAAAAATACCGATTACCCAGTTACAAAAAGACGGGAAAAATACCAGCCAGGCTACCAGTATCCTTGATGGTGATTTTGTAATTGGTGTTTGGGCTAGTGCCAGCAGGCAACAAATCAAAACGGTGGGCAATGGTCAAAACATTTTCTCGGGTAATTGGGTTCAGGTTTCTCGAATAGGTATGCCTTTAACAAATGAAGCTGTTATGCCGCTGGCTCAGAAAAACAAATGGAATACAGTCCGATCTAATAATAATGAAAACCAGTTTGAACAATATTTCAAAAATCCGGAGCTGGCTTTATACATGGATGATTCGCAGTTTGGTGGTGCAGTCCCTTCATTAAATGCACTTCGTATTCAAGCCAATTCACTCGGTGCATACGATTTCAGAAATGGAAAGCCAGGGCTATTTCCTTTAAAAGGTACACCTGCTGTTGCTGGTACTGCACTTGATGATGCAGCATTTGGTAACTATCTTTTACCAAATAATACTAGCCCGAGAGCTGTTGATCTG
>JANPIB010000085.1:0-25535 GCA_031424775.1 Chitinophagales bacterium
AAGAAAACAGCACGTTGGTTATTATCAACTCCATGTATTTCCCATCCTCGTTCGGCGAAATGCACACAAACCTCAGATCCGATCAATCCTGAAGAACCTGTTACTAAAAGTTTTTTCATTATTCTTGATTCAACAATTATGCTCAGTTCAATCTGAGTTTTTTGTATATACGTTTGAAGATTGGCGGTACAAAGTCCTTAAATGTTACAGTATTTCCGTTATTAGGTTTTTTTATATTCTCTGACTTTATCGAAGCAATGAAAGTTTCTCTTTTTGCAACATAACTACAGGAAACGGAGGAGAGAATATTTATATTATTTGACTCTAATTGTACCTGATATTTATTATACATGTCTTTTAAAACAGGTATATCATCGAAAGAGTATCTGTTATAGTATTTTGAAATTTGGCCAGGCTTCTTGAAATTATATGAACTGAAATGATAAAAGATAAGCTTTGTTCCATCTGGCATTAAATAATCTCCATCAGCTTTTGAAAGACTCTTTCTTTCATGCAAGTTCCATGGAGCAGCATTTAAGCCCATTGAGGTTAATACCTTCACCTTACTATAATAAATAGGTACAAGATTCATCCATAATTGGTCTACAAAAAATCCATTATTGGCATCATCAAATCCAAATTTTAGCGTTCTTTCTTCCCACCAATCTAGCATACTATTTACAACAGGAGAGTTATTTTTCAACCCGATAAATCCTAAATTATATACACCGTAGTTCAAAAAAATATTCTCACCAGGCAAACAGCCATCCAGCGGTAAGGGTGATAAGCTATGTGGTGTAAGTAAAATATCATTTTCTGTAAACTCATTCTCGATATACGAGAAAGAATGAAATACCGCTATATCCGGATCAAAATAAAAGAAGTGAGCTGCCTCACTATATGTGGTTTGGAGGTATTTGATAAATGATGCTTTAACACTAGTATTAAGTTCAATAATGTTATACTTTTTCCAGAGGTCATCAAATTCAGAAATTCCAATTGTACTAATTGGAATAATTTTAAACGAGGCAAATGGTGAAAGATCAATTTCTTTATTAATCTCGTCAACAAGGCCAATAACAAAAGTATAATCGGGGTTATATTCAAGCAAGGAATCTCCTAAGACTTTTGCCTGAGCTAAATAATTATTTGAACAAAGTGTAAAGGCAACCTTCATTTAAGACTTGAATATTTTTCTTAAAGGGCTTATCATTTTGCGAATATTACCTGAAGCTTTATAAAGTCTGCTTTCTTTTATAGATTTTAATTCAGTTTCCAAAGCATAAATTCTATTTATATCCGGGAAATCTGAACTGTTCTTTCCGCAAAAAAAAGAAGTGCCCACAATTTCTAAAGCCGTACTATTATCTGAAGCGATACACAAATTATAAACCGGGTTATTCATCCTTTCGGCCCCTGCTATTTTCTTATAATCTCCGAAAAACTCTTTAAATCCTTCACCAGCTTTAACAGGTACTATCAGTGAGCCATATACATTCTTCTGATCCAGGAAAAGTGTGTTTTTGAAATAGGAATTTAATAGTGCTTCAAACTGCTCTTTATACAGTTCTTTTATATGATAGGGGTTTGAGTATTTAGGAATGTCGGAGTAGTTGAGTTTGTCAGGTGATGATATAATCAAAACACCACCAGGTTTTAAAACTCTTTTTATTTCAGATAACATTTTTTCGTGCTCATCATGATGTTCAATGGTTTCGAAACTTACAACAACATCTATTTCTTCATTTTGTAGTGGAATACCAGATGTAGAACCTACTTTATAGTGAAGATTACTCTTTGAATACTTTTTTTGAGCATGCAGAACTGCCTCTTCAGAGATATCTACGCCAACTACATTACTTGCATTTTCTGCTAGTAAATAAGAGCCATACCCTTCTCCTGAAGCAATGTCTAAGACTTTCTTCCCCCTGGTTAACTCAATTGCTAATGCGTATCTGTGAAGATGATCAATCGCACCAAAACTGAAGACCGAGGTTACTAATCTTTCTCCTGTCCACGACAACTCACTTTGAGACATATAGCTTTCTTTTTAAATTATATAGCTTGGACTTATAAGTACCTATTAATTTTTCAATCTGATATGCAAAAAAATTCTGGTATAGAATTTTACCCATTTTAAATCGGCTGATCCCATTTATAATACCGAGTGTACGACAAACTAAATCCCCTTGTTGCTCAGATATTGTATCAGTAACGTTAGCGAATGCCATTTCATATTGCTGAAGCATTGAGTCTCGGGTGTTTACACAATCTAATGCCTCGGTTGCTAATGTAGAGTCTTCGTTCTTCTGATAAACAGGCGTATTCCCGTATAAGAAAAAAGGAATACTCATCTCTACTGCATAAAAGAGATAAGACCCAGGAATATTTGAAGTACCATATTGAAAATTTCGAAGAATCGAATAGAATCTCTCAGTAAACTTATAATCCGCAGGATCGCCTGCAGTAAAAACTCTGAAACCATGATCCAGGAAAAGATGGTGCATTCCTTTATTAAGATCGTGGTAATGTAAGGAAACGCTTATCGGGTGGAATTTTTCAGGCAAAGACTTTAATTGGCTGATATATTCTTCAATATCAGAAACATCGTCTAATTCAGGAATACTATGAGCCGGATAAGCAAGTGTTCCTTTTGCCTGTTCCGATCTTTTGATACTGTACTTGCGTCTGTAGAAAACAAAAGGTGAGTATAAGTTATAGCAAGGGGTTGAATACTCTGATCTCCATTTCTTTACGAGCTCTGGATTATGCAACAGTACGGTTGGGGCATTATTACTTGTTTCATAATAATTGAATTTATCAATTATAGAGGGCCCACTATGATCTGTGAAAATATGAAGCGGCCAATTTTTAGGATAAAACCCGTATTCACGGATGTATTTCCCGAATCCATAAATCTCACAAGTCCAATAAGGGATGTCTGGAATAGGTATTGGTTCCTTTATAGCTAAAAGCTCTTTGATATCACTATTCTTAAAAACTTCCATCCTGATTACGGGTTTATAAACCCTTTTCCTATTATTATATACTTATCCTCTTTGTAATACGGCTTTTTCAATGCAGTTACTTTAAATTCACATTCCTGTTCAATTAAAGGAAGTCTTGCGTTTTCAATTTCACTTTCGCTAGTCCCTGCAGATAACATGCTGATCTTCTTCTCCCAATCCCAATTATCATTTCTTTTCCAGATTCTCTTCCCACGGTGTTGATCGATGATAAAATGGAAACTATTCTGAGTCATCCCGATCCATGATAAGAATAACGGTAAATTTTTGGGTGGTCGTTCCGAGTACTTTTTGATCAGGCTTATGCCGTCCTCTCTTGTCATTCGTCTTAATCTAATTTCCCTGCAAACATGATCAGTTACTTTTCCGTAGCCGTGTTTAGCATATTTAATATAATCATGAACGTCAGAATAATTAAAGCAGTCTACATCATTATATGTATCGAATGTTCGGGTTTGGGGATATGACTCATATCCATACATATCAATCATTTTTTCATGCTGAGCTTTGGTATCCCACCTTACATAATTATTCAAATAAATTCCTCTTACACCTATTCTTTCAATTTCCTTATCATCCGGGTATTTATATTGAACAATATCTTCTTCTTTTATGCCATCAAATTCATCAATAAAATCTTCAGCTTCATAACCCATCAGGTCATGTTCTTTTCTATACTTCCTTGTCATCTCAACTTCATCAAGGTGAGAGAACATCCCCACTTGATCAATACCCTGGTGGGCTCCCCATATGATCAATGGAATTTTAAATTTCACGGCTACCTGCACTGGATAAACTGTTTGCCCGGCAAGACAATGCCAGTAAATACTTCCCAGCTTTCTCATTGACGCACGGGTTATTTTCTTTACAGTATCAGGACTTACTGTAAGCGTCATTATATCACAATCGAATAAAATACGCAGATATGCAAGATTCCTTATGCCTACATCTGTATTGTATTGCTTGTTATAGGTAACGAGGAGAGGGTTCATACCATAAACATTCTTTACAGTATGCACAATAAAATATGAATCCCTTGCTCCGCTAACAGGAATGATACAATCATAGTTATTGCCTGACTTATTTCTATACCCTTCCAATATTTTTTTGAGTTTCAGGCCTCGCTCACTCCAATCCAATATGTCTTTTTCTTCATGCACCTCACAACCGCTGCACACGCCAAATTCATCAAAAGTGATATTCAAAGGGTGATATTCAGTATATAAGCAACGTGTACAGATCTTCATATTACCTCCTTTTCAATTCTCATGTATAGCATTTCATCTAGCACTTCGTCCGGCTTCTTTTGTAAGCGATTATCCTCATCAAACTCAGCATCTGAATAAGTAGCAAATGTTTCAAGCCTAACGGTTGTTTCTCTATTAATTGCTGCTTTAGTAGAAATTACGCTATGTTCTGTAAAATGAAAGAAATTAGCTGCGCTGGCTGCAGATACTTTCGAACTTGTAAACACTTTGAGAAAATCTGCTGCAGTCTTTGCACCCCCACAACATATAACAGGTACGTTAGATACCTGGCAAATAGAATTGATCAAATCAAGATCAAACCCTTTATAAGATCCATCTCTGTCGATAGAATTAATCAGAATTTCTCCGGCACCAAGTTGCTGAGCTTTCTCTGCAAGTTCTGAAGGAGTAATCTGTAAAGCTTGCTTTTTTATATAGTCATATACCTTATAGTGACCATCAATATTCACTGCATCGATAGAAGCTATAATACATTGTTCACCGAAAATATGTGCTGCTACCGATACCAAAGCAGGGCTATTAAGAAGGGCATGGTTCAGTGAAACTTTATCAGCACCACAATGCATTAATTCTTTAATATGATCAATGCAGGTAATTCCGCCACCAACTGCAAGAGGAACATAACAACGCTTAGTTGCCTCTTTAATCATTTTAAAGTCGGGAATTCTTCCTGCTTTAGTAGCAGATATGTCAAGCAGTATGATTTCGTCGATACCCCATTGGTTTAAAAACTCAATTGCAATTGCAGGTTTTCCTACCGGTAAATATTTGTTGAATCCAATGCTCTGAACAACAATTCCATCTTTTACCACTAAAGTGGCCGCTATTCTTTTCTTTAACATTAAATCGAATTGAAAAAGGATCTGAACATTTTAAGACCGCTGGTCTGACTTTTCTCGGGGTGAAACTGAACACCAAATATGTTATCCTTTTGCACTGATGCAGCTACTTTAATGCTGTAATTACAGTATGCAGAAATATATTTCTCATCGCAAACAAAGTGATAACTATGATCGAAATAAAAATTTCGCTGATCGGGATTTTTAGAAAACAAAGGATCCGTTTGGTTGAAAGACACATCATTCCACCCTACATGAGGAACTGCATATTCGGTTGGCAATTGAAACTTTACCACTTTTCCTTCTATCCAGTTTAGTCCAGGGTGAATTCCATTTTCCTCAGAGAATGAAGCTAGCATTTGCATTCCGACACAAATGCCCAGGATTGGCTTTTTTCTTTCGAGTACCTGCTCATTAAGAATGATATCAAGTCCTCTGCTCTTAATGTTCTTCATTGCTTCATCGAAAGCTCCTACACCTGGAAGAATCAGCACTTCACTTTCTTCAATCTCTTTTTTATCGTTGCTGATGCTCACTTTGTAGCCTAAAAACTGTAAGGCATTCTTAACAGAGTGGGTATTGCCTACTCCATAATCAATAATGGTGATCTTCGCTTTCATTCAGTTTGCCCAATTTTAAACAATCGTTCATATTTTCCAAGCCCTACGCTTTTAAACAAACGAGGGTTAACATACTTATCAATGTTGTTCCAAAAATCTTCCCAGGTAATTTCTATGTAATTACAAAATGACATGATTAGTTCGTCTGAACACATTCCATCGTATTTGTCTACCAATTCGATTGCCTCATCTCTCGTCATTCTCCCATTTCGTATCTCTTCATTAACATGGTCGTTAGCTCTTCCGAATCCGTATTTATAATACTTGATCATCATGTTCACAATAACGAAGTCTTCATCTAACATTGAAACTCCAAGGTGTTCACCGATTTCCCAAGGCTTTTCCTGCCGAATATCTAACCCTCTTAAAGTTGAGTAGATTCCATTATCAAGAGTTGTAAAGTCTTTCCAGAAATAACCTAAAGCAACGATCCTTAGATTAGCTCTTTTCATTTCTTCATCACTGGGATAAACATATTGTAGTAGCTCAGATTTTTTATACCCAGCATTTATAAGCCATGTAATATCCCCACCTGCAAGTGTGTTGCTGTATTTAAGATTATTTAAGTCAGCTCCGGTTTCACCCAGAACACTTAAGTCTCCTAAAACAGTAGCAGCATTCTCACCCCACCAAATCAATGGTATCTGATATGCTACAGCGAGTTTTGGAACACTACTAAAAAGTGCAAGTTCAGTAGACTTGCACCAATTACCATATTCGAAAAACCCAATTCGCATTAATCGTTTCCATTTCTGAGGGCTACAACCTATGTTAATACAATCGAAACCATGAGAGATAAGATTAGATATATTGAACGCACCCCGTTCTGAAAGCTGATCAGGGGGATAGTTTAACGATACAAGTAAGGGCTTCATCCCAAGATTCTCTTTTACGAACATTGCCTGCCTCGTACTATCTTTCCCTCCGCTAACACCTATGATACAATCATATCCAGAATGATTATTGCGCCGGCCAAATGCTACAACTTGTTCAAGTTCTCTTTTTCTAAGATCCCAATCTATATTATTGGTTGATTCATAAAATTTGCAAGGTGGACAAATACCATCGTCATCAAATTTTATATTAGGTCGTGTATCTGCATTTAAACAAAACTTGCAGAAGCGAATAGCAGTCATCCCTTAAGAGTTGAAATGTGAAGCAAGAATTGCATTGTCAGCCAACAGGCACGGAATTCCATCTACTACTGGATAAACTAAAAGGCTTTCGTTACTGTAAAGTGATCCTTTCAATTCTTGCAGAGGTGTTTTAGTAATGGGGCATAGAAGTGTTGCTTCAACTAAATGTGGTGATTCTTTTTTTAGTACAGTTAATCCTGTAGGGTTTAAAGGGTTTATGCAATAATCAAATAGCCGATGTTCAATAACATTCAATCCTAATGAAGAAGCACATTTATCTAAATATTTAACATAGCCATGCTTATCCATTCTGTTCTTTCCCTCTTGAGTTGCAAATTCATAATCTGGCTCTAATAAGACGACATACTTTGATGCAACACGAAAGAGTTCTGACAACGCTTCTTTCTCTCTTCCTCCATTTGGCTCAAGAGAATGAGATGTATAAACAATATCAATTGAATTATCAGGCAACGGAATATTAAAAAGATCTGCAGTAAAAAGATTGATATTTACCTGATTCTCATTGCTATATTCCCTTGCGTATTTTATTCTTGACCATGAGATATCAAATCCCCATTTCTTTATACTTGCGGTAGTATCAATTCTTTTTGCTAGCGTGGTCATTAAGGTTGCTTCGCCAATACCCACCTCCATAATAGAATTAAAAACACCTAGGGGTATCAAAGCTTTTGCAATAGCACCTGAATATTGGTTGAGATATTCCATGTTGGCTCGTGCTCCCTTGATGTAAGTGCCGGCCTGAAAATCATAGCTTATCATTATAGATTCGGGGTCGTTCATTTGATCCCCACTCTCATTTAAGTACTGGATGATATTTCCACCTTGATGATAAAGTTCCTTTATCTTCTGAATCTGAGAAAGTTTAGTCATTCTGCTTTTGTATTTAATAGCTTGTACTTCATTTCTGCCAATACCCAATCATCTTCATTATCTATATCCTGTACCTCAAGTGGATTCATCTCAATTCCCAAGGTTACATCTGTCATCAATTTTCCTTTCGCCTTAAAACTTGCCGTAGTGCTGAAATAAAATTGACCTGTATCATGATAAAATTCTTCCATATCCTGAGATCGTGTAAACATGTGCTCCGGCCATTTCATTTTAATTTTTCCGTTGGAGTCTTTAACAATTGACCTGAGTATCGGATATGAAAATTTGGCAACAGGCATCACAGAATCAACTTGAGTATTGAGTAATAGGTTATAAGCACTTCTTAGTTTAATGGCTGATACCAATGGAGCTGTTGCATACAAACAACAGAACGAATCATAGAAACTTCCCTGTGCTTCATAACCTGAGAGTACTTCTTTGATTACATCTGCTGTAAGTGCAAAATCAGAAGCAGCATCTGCTGACCTCATAAAGGGCACTTTGGCTCCAAATTGCTTAGCAACAGCAGAGATTTCAAGGCTGTCAGTAGAAACCATGACTTCACTAAAAATGCCTGAGGTAATAGCTGCTTTTATAGAGTAAGCGATGACAGGTTGCCCCAAAAAATTTCTGATGTTTTTTCCGGGAATGCGTTTACTGCCACCTCTTGCAGGTATTATTGCTATTGCCTTCATATCAATTCTTTTCAAAAACCCAGAACGTAGAATCGTCAAAGCCTGCATTGTCATAAATATGACCCCATAAAAATCCATAATCCACAATTCGGCAATTAAAATTCTCAGCGAAGAATTTTCCAAAATCTCTTTTAAAAAGTAATTCGTTACTTCCGCGATATTCAATATGACCAGGAACACGGCTGAAAATTTCTCCCATTAGAATATACCTTTTTGACAAGTTGTACATTTTCTCCATGTTAGCTAAAAGATTCTCAGGAGACACATGTATCAGCACTCCAGTCGTATAAACTAGATCAAAATAATTAGCCGGTAAATCTGCATCAAGGATCGAAGTATTTGAAGCAAACTCAAAATCATATTTACCTGTAACCTGTTTGTATGGTGAAGGGCTTATTTCGATTATAGACTTTTTTGCACTAGGAAGTAAATGATGCAGGAAGTTGATGTTGCGTCCAATATTGCAACCACACTCGAGAAAGGTCTCTATAGGTTCCAGATTCTTTAGCATGGTAGCCCAAGCCTTTATCCCTAAATCTAAATCGAAGGTTTCGTTACGTTGAATATACTCAGTTGCATACTCATCATACCAAAATTTTTCTTGCTTATTCATGAGTTTTGGTTTTTAGTTATTATTAAGAATTAAAAAAGAGTTGATAAGATTTAACGGTATCATTAATAAGGAAGCTTATTCAATAATAAATTATGATTTACCTGAGAGATCACATCGGAATAGCTGGATTGCTGGCTCAAAGGAAGAAGCCCTCCCTTTCCATCTGCAATTCCTAGCACCTTTGATGGATTTGATAAAGAGTCCAGTACCACTGTACCAACATCCCCTATCAAACCTCCGGCTACAACTGCAACACCGTCATAAAACACTTTTCCAAATACATTATTGATAAGATTTCTTGTCTCAAGTCTCAATATTACTTCAGCAGCAAGTCCTGCTCTCATATCTATGCGATACACGGGTAAATGTAAAGAATGTACTTGCCGAAGAAAATCGTCAGGGAAAGATCCAACATAAACGTCAACAATAAATGTTTTTTTATGGAACTTAGATACTAAGTCTTTAGTAGCAACACTGCTAGAAGTAAACCCAATCACTCCATCTATTTGTTCAACTTCATGAAGCTTTTTAATACTATCATTCGCTTCATTAAAATTGCTTATTCTCATTCTAAGGGAGCTATTTTTTTGCTGTACTTTCTGTGATTCATTATCTAAAATCACAATAGTCATCCCTCTTGATAAAAGGTGCTCTGCTATAATCGAACTAACATAAGTAATTCCGCAGATAACAAAAGTTTTATCCGTACTACTACCAAGAGAATCTATATATGCATTCACTGCATTGATATAAGCATTATTCTCGGAGTATTGAATGATCGGTGTATTGGTTAATGCAATATTGCTAAATCGGCTTGCAAGAGAATCATCCAAAAGTAAATAATCAACTAATCCATCAGCTTTCTTCAATACTTCTTCAACCTCTGAGACAATAAGTTCAATATTCCCAATAATCAGGTTATTTGATACTCGGATGAAGGGAATTGCATTTGTTTCGGTTTTATCTTCCTGAGTCAAAGTAATGGTAAGGGCTGATGTTTTACCGGATTTCTTTGCAAGAACATTCATATCTGAAAGCAAGGATGAAATATTACTCTCAAAGTATTTTTCCGACATGAATTTCTTTTGAAACCTGGCGATCGCTTCTTTAATGTTGTTATTTAACCCATCGCTAGGCACGTTTTGCTTTAATTCTTGGGCCTTTGCACTAATAGATGCTTCATTAATTTCTTTTCCTCCTCCATCTCCTACTGCCATAATGAGTTTTCTTGTATCTACTTCCTGATGTGCAGCAATTTTTTCAACCAACGGCAGATAACCTGAATGAAATAATGAATGACCTGAAACAAGTTCAATATTGTCTGAACCTCTACCTCTTGCTATTGGTGCGATGATTTTTTCAGAGATATCAAGTGTTTGGTAGATATCCACTCCTGTATTATAGCCCATTTTTTCTAGGCACATTACAAGAGCTTCAGTTTGTGCATTACCGGAACTCCTTCCAAGTCCACGTAAGGTACTGTCAACAATTGTTGCCCCTGCTTCAACTGCCGCCAAAGTGTTAGCAAGTGCAAGCTGAATGTTATTATGCCCGTGAAATCCAACTTTATTTATTCCACTTTTGACAAGCTTACTTACATAGCCTTTCACAGAATCTGGTAACATACCACCCGCAGAATCAATTACAGCAATTATATCTGCTCCCCACTCCTGCAATTGCAATGATCTTTCTGCCACTTCTTCTGGCGAGCAGATATATGTTTTCATGAGGTTCGCTGAAACTTCCAAGCCAAGATCTTTTGCTTTCTTAATAAAATCTCTTGCTTCATTTGTTTTATTTACATCGGTACCAATTCGTACAAAGCCTGCCCCATACTTTGTCAACAGATCAATGTCTTCAAGTTCTGCAATTCCCGGAATCGCGAAAAAGCCAATGATACCTTTCGGAACCACTGTTGCCGCTGCAGCAAGATATTCTTCATCAGAAGCTGCTGCAAAGCCATACTTCACTCCAGAAGCTCTAAGACCCAAACCATGACCGATTTCAATTCGCTTAAATCCTGCCTGATAAAGACCCGCTGCTATAAGTGCTGTATCTTCTGCGGTAAATTGATATGAAATAGGATAACTGGCATCCCGAAGTGTGCATTCAAGTATTTCAATCATTTTGATAGTTTTAGTTTATCTGATTGCACCAGAGTTAGATTATTTGCTTCGACAATATCAATAAGCTCTTTGCAATTTGCTATTATTTGATTTTCGTCGATCTTATTTGGATCAAGCCAAAGATTGACAATTGTGTTATTTAAACGTTCAGAAATTTTAGCCGGGGAAAATTCATGTGTTTTGAACCTCAAGGTTAAAGAAGGATACCAAGAACTGACATCAATACCTAAGCTTCGGAGTTCTGTAATTAGTCTCAAATGAATTTCTTCAGAAACTCGAAAAACCATTCTCCATGGAATACTGCCTTGCCTTAAAGTCGGCAATACAATTCCTGAAACATGTTGCAATTGTTTAATGTAAATATCGTAGAATACTTTCCGACGTTCAATGTTTTGATGCAAGTTATCGAGTTCACCGCATAAAACATTTAGTACGGCTTCAGTAGGTTCTTCCCTGTAAACGTAAAGAGATTTAAAAATTTCAGGAAAAGTCCAAAATAGTTTATTCAATTTTTGAGATTTCCGTGTCAATCTTTCAATTGAATAATAAGTTTCGGAATAGACTTGCCTTAAGATTGAGGACTCAGCATCACGTTCATCAAGCATGGCGTAATTTTCGGATATTGAATTATACAAATCCTCGTTGTCTGTAACAATTGCACCACCCCAACCCACATCAATAATTTTTGAGTGTCCAAAGCTTAATATACCGATATCGCCCCATGCACCCAATGGAATTGAATTATAATATCCCCCAAAAGCCTGAGCTGCATCATCAATTAATAAAACCCCATTTTTCTTACAAATTTTACTGATGCTCTCCATATCAGCAGCATGCCCAAATGTATGAACCGCCACTACAGCAATTATTCCTTCAACTTCCTCAAAGATATTTTCCAGGCAACGTGCATCAATGGTAAAATCAGCTTCATTAACATCGCAGAAAATAATCTCATATCCTGCGTACAAAGCAACATTTGCAGGGCTGTGGCACAGGGTAGCCGGCAAAACTATTCTCGGCTTAATTACTTCTTTACCGGCAAATACCTTAGCAGCCTGATAAGACAGATATAAACCAGTAGCAGCTCTGCTAACCAGCAAGCTATACTTTTTGCCAGCATATACAGCTATACGTTTTTCAATCTCATTAACCTTGACGTTTAAACCAGTCACTTCAATTGTATTTGGGAAATCGTGCAAAATCTGTATGGTTTATTACTCTCATTAAGCTTCGCTAAAATGTAGTCAATATTTTTACTAACTTCCTCTATCGAAAAACTTAAAAGCCCGTGCCTTTGGTGTGCTATACCAGGCATTATGGACGAGGGGTGTATAATCATATTAATAAGATTTGAAGTTTTGCAGATTTCATTCAAACCTTTTTTAATACACTGATGCCAGAAACTCAAATCAAGATATCTCATGATAGGAGTAGTATCATAATCCGCCATTACTTCTATCATTGAAAATGGGATTTCACTCAATGGAAGAGCCGGAATACCAGGAATTCTATAATCGTTTACAGAGGGATAATATGGATGTTGGGGAGAAATTGACCAATCAAGCAACCTGTCACTATCCATCCGTTTACGACCTGGAAGACAGGATGAGTCTCTGGTAATGCCTAAACAAGTTAAATATTCTCCCACTTCATTTGAGAAGAAAGCTTCCCCTATCCGTGAGCTCTTTATATGCCAACCTAATTCTTTTATAGCGGAATAAGATTGAAAAAGTTGATGCTTTAGGGCTGATGCTTCTGTTTGATGCTCCCATTTTTCTTCAACATGTTTGTAAAGATGAGGATGCCACCCGATTTCGTGATTTACTGACAGGAATTCCTTCCAGGTTGAATCAAACGCTTCGAACAAGTATGCATTACTATTATAATAATAGCCGATTTGGTCATCAGCCCTTACAAACCAGGTAGCAACACATGGCCTACCATCACTGCCTTTATATTTACATAGCAAATCTGCAATTTGGGGTACTGCGTAATGTACAGAATTCCATGTTGGCTGATCAACGTTATGCGGATTAAAACTGCTATCGAAATAATCAGCATCTACATCTATAGTAATAAGGAGGTCTATCATTCTCCCAAATTATTCCAGCCTTTAAAATCAGGAAAAATATACAAAGCAAATTCAAACAGTGGTGATTCATGGTTTATCCTTACTCTTTTAGATAAAGACTTGGCATAAGCGAATAATTCTTCAGGAGAATAATAATATAAATGCTCTTCTTGAAAGTCAACATATGAAGTTAAAAAATCAAAACAAAGTCCCTTTTTGCATTTTTCATAACATAGCTGCAAACAAGATTTAACCAGTTCCAGATTACTTTCATTAGCCAGTTTAAAATTGAATGTTTGCGAAGAAACAATATAATCGAACTCTCCTCCGATACCGTGTTGCTGAATATCGCGAACCTCGAAATTAGCGTCGGGAAATTTCTCACCTGCCACCCTCACTAAATCAGGAGATAAATCATAGCCTGTATATTTTACTTGTATACCATTTTCTTTTAAAAACAGATAAAAATCTCCTAAACCGGATCCAAGATCCAGGATAGATGCACCAGATAAATTACCAACCTGCATCAACTGGTTAAATCGTATTGCACGTCTATCTACTGTTCCTGATGCAAGCGATTCAATTGTCGGCCCATATTTTTCTAACCGAGCTTTGTATCTTGAAATGATACTGGTTTTATCTTGATCGTTCATTCCTTTGTAAGTATTATTAGCTTTTGTTCAGCTTTGTCTGCGGCTTCAATTGCCTGTTTTCGGTCATCTGCTAACACAATAATGTGCCCGATCCGATCGGATCCTGATTGTAATTCCCTTATTATGTCGCCTTCTTTTACATAAAGTCTGAACTCGTATAACTCTTTCATTAATTCAAGGTCAGCCACACCTTCTATCTTCACTATTTTACCTTTTGACCCATTGGGAAAAGAAAGAACAGCTCCACGTTGGCACAGATTAGAAATTACTACTTTTCTTCCGAGTGCCAAATCAATAAGCAACTCTGACGTATCAATACCGCAAACCCAACCTAGTAAAGTAGAGTACACATGAAATCCTGCTCCACGGGCCGCCAGTTCAACAAGTTTTGGACCTGTAGCAGTTACCATCATCTCAATATGTATAACTGCTGTTTGAATATCGCAGGATAATATAGCTTCTTTAGCAATTCTTTTTGCCTCTTCCTGAATCCATGCGTCTTTGTTACTTGGAAATATGACTCTTGTATCAAGTGGATAAGGAAAAGGCGTTCTTATTTTATCTGATAAAGCAAGAATAGAGACCTCACCGTTTTGTACAAAGGCTTCAACACTAATCTCAACGCCATCCATGTATTCCTCTATCAAAACTTCTCCCGATGGTGAATTGCTTTTTGCATGATGATAGGCTTTTAAAAGTTGATCGTAAGTTGTTACAATACTTACACCTCTAGAACCTGCACTATCAGTAGGTTTTACCACTACAGGCAATCCGATTTTTGTTGCTGTTTCTTTTGCATCTGCCTGTGTGATTGAAAAAGAAACAGGCGAAGGCAGAGATTTTTGCTCAAAGCATTTTCTCATGCGCTGCTTGTTGGTGCTGTTTAATGCTGCCTCAACGCTGAGTCCTGGTAAACCAAAATGCTCACATAATTTCGCAACAGTCACTACAGCAATTTCTGTAGCCATTGAAACAATTGCAACAGGATTCATGTCTTTTATTATAGCAAGGCAGGCATTTGCATCTTTAATATCAGCTACAAAACTTTGGTCGGCAAAGCTGAACCCTTCTGCATCCTCTTTGCCGTCTAACGCCACTACAAAATAACCTAAGCTCTTTGCCTTGATGATTGCAGGTAATTGAAAAACTCCTGCTCCTATAATGATGATTAAATGTTTGCTCAATTTAGATAATAAAGCTTTATTAATTCGTTTATTATTCTCTGCTCACCTTTTCCATCGCATATCTTCTTACCGCTCTCAGATGCCTGAACTCTTTGATTACGATTTAAAAAGTATTCAACCCCTTCACGGAAGAGATGTTCATCTAGCCCTTCAAAAGTTCCGATCGGCTTTGCAAAGCCTGCTTTGATAAACACGCTGGAAAAATTTTGTTCTGCATAACTTTGTGGCAAAATCAAAACAGGAGTTCCTACGGTTGCTAATTCAAGAACTGTTGTTCCCGAACCGCATACTGCTAAATCTGCCTCAGCAAACATCTCTGCCACATTCGTTGGGTTTTCAATTGCATTTACTCGCATACCCGCATTTATAACACGCTCAAGTATTTCTTGTTTGTGTTTAAAGTAAGGTCCAATAATTACTGTTACAGAAACTTTTGGCAATAACTTAAGCAGGCCATTTAAAACAGGAATTGTATGCTGATTTGGATCAGAACCACCAAAACTAATTATGATCTTCTCTAGGCATGAAGAATACTGCTTATTGATAATGGACTGAAATTCGGGTCGAATTATCGCATATTCACAACCTTCTAAATACTTTACAGAAGAAACTATTGGTTTAGCAAACTGCTTATTGTGATTGCAAAGATTTATGATCACATCAACAGCATCATCTTCCATATCAAAATAATCAAGTGCCAGTATTCTTAAATCTTGAAATTTCTTTTTAATGTTGGTTAATTGTGATCTGGAAATATCCAGCATATCAAATATAGCAACCCGTGTCGCTGAGTAATTAGAAATTAAATCTAGTATTTGATCGTTATGGCTAAACACAAAAATCTCAACGTTATAATTCTTAAAAGCTGAGATATTACCGAATGCATGACTAAGGCATAAAACGGCTTTTATTCCGTTGTCCTGAAGCCGGGATGCAAGTTGTGCACTTCTTTTAACATGCCCAATACCGACATTATTACCTGATGTTGCAAACAATAAAATCATGTTCTATTTAACAGCACTCCACTCTAATCTATCACCGGGTTCAAGATCTTTTCTGGAAATCTTGCCTAATATTTCTTTATAGTGTTTAGGATGCAAACCCAAACCCGGTCTTACAGCTTTTATATTAAAGGTGTTGAACGCTTCTCCGGATTTTATATTTTGGGCAATATAAATGGAACTTCTTGCTCTTATATTGGGTTTTGCACTTTGAGCAATATCGTAGGAGACTACGCCTAATGCTTTTTCTACAAAACGAATATCCTTTACCATTTTTGCAAACTGTGTTTCATCGGATGAAAAAAATGAGTCAACCGTTTCATCTGCATCATCAGAAATAAAATGCTTCTCTATTAAGCTGCCTCCTAATGCAACAGTGGCAATTGCAGCCGCATTTCCAATTGAATGATCAGATAATCCTGAAAGCACCTGAAACTGCTCCATAATATCAGGTATCGTTTTCAAGTTACATTCTTCTACTGGTGCAGGATATGCAGTTGTACATTTTAAAACTATAATTTGATTGCATCCTGTATTACGTAAGGTTTGTACAGCTAGTTCAATATCTTCAAATGTTGCAACTCCAGTAGAAAGAATTACTGGTTTGCCCGTTTTTCCTACTGCCTCAATCAATGGAATATTGGTGATTTCTGGAGACGCTATTTTATAAGCCGGAGCTCCAAGTTTCTCAAGTAAAGACACAGCCGAGGAATCGAAAGGACTTGAGAATACCTCAAGCTGCAACTTTCTTGCTTCGGTAAAAATTTGTTCATGCCACTCCCACGGAGTGTACGCTTTGTTATAAAGATCCCATAAGGTTGTATGACTTGCCCACGCTGATGTAGAAGGTATTAAGAAATCTTCTTTGTCTGATTTGATCGTAATCGTATCAGCAGTATAAGTTTGAAGCTTGATTGCACCAGCACCGGCTCTTTTTGCAGCATGAACGATCTCTAATGCTTTCTCAAGATTCCCACCATGATTACCTGACATCTCCGCTACTATAAAAACCGGATGGTTCATTCCAAGCTTATGACGTCCTATTGTTATCTCCATGCTTATTGCAATAAAAAGTTATTAATAGCATCAATTACAAATGCTTGTTGTTCGTTTAGTAATGAAGGGTACATCGGTATACTCAGACATTGTTTATAGTATTGAGTAGAATGTGGGTAGCTGGTATCCTCATAACCCATTCTTCTATAATATGGCAACTGGAAAACCGGTATGTAATGTACCTGGGCATGAATGTGTTTTTCTTTTAAAAAATCATACAGCCCCTTACGGTCATTAACTTCTATTACATACAGATGGTAGGAATGACCTTCTACAATGCCTGATTGACGTATAATATTCTCATTATCCTTAAAAGCTTCGTAATAATTGGCTGCGATCTCTCTTCTTCTTTTAAGCCCTTCATCAGCTTTATTTAATTGAGATAATCCGAGAGCTGCCTGAAAATCTGTAAGCCGATAGTTGTAGCCCAATTGCTGCATCTCATAATACCAGCCTCCATGATTTTCTTCTAAAAGAGAAGCATCTTTTGTGATCCCATGCGTTCTCAACAAAAGCAGTTTCTTGTACAGTTCCTCATCATTTGTTGTGACCATTCCACCTTCTCCACATGCAATATGTTTCACAGGATGAAATGAAAAAATGGAGATGTCGGCAAAAGAGCAATCACCACAGTAGCGATTCTTTCCTGCAGAATCTATAAATGAGCCGCCAGGTGCGTGACATGCATCTTCAATTATCCACATCCCAAACTCATCAGCTACTTCTCTAAACGATTCCATATTAACCGGATATCCGGCAAGGTCTACCGGAATGATTCCACTGAAAAATCCCTTAGGCTTTGAGTTGATGAGGTTACGTACGCTATTGATATCTAAACAATAGGTTTCAGGATCTATATCTGCGAAATAAACATCGCCCCCACAATACCTGATACAATTGGCAGAGGCTGCGAATGTTATTGGTGTGGTGATTACATTACTTGATTCATTAACATTTAAAGACAATGCTGCCAGATGCAATGCTGCTGTTCCATTATTTACAGCCACAGCGTATTTGCAGCCAATATAAGCAGCAAAAGCTTGTTCAAAAGCAGTGATCGCAGGACCTTGCGTTAAATATTCTGATCTAAGCACATTAACAACGGCTGCAATATCCTCCTCAGTTATGTGTTGCTTCCCGTATGGTATTGGTTTCATGAGAAAACTCAGGGTCTACGTGTTCAATAATAAGTTGTCGTATCTCTTCAACTGAAAGCCACTCTGTGTTTGTGCCAGAATTATAGGTAAACCCCGGAGACACTTTGGTTGCTTGAAAATGATTGATATAATCTTCCACTTTCCAATCATGAATGAAAGGAAGAATCGCATAATATTTACCCAGATCGTATGTAAAAAAAGAATCTGAAGAGGTGATCATTTCTTCGTGGATCTTTTCACCCGGTCTTATTCCGGTAAGCTGTTGTTTGCAATAAGGGGCAATAGCCGCTGCAACATCACCAATCTTATACGAAGGAATCTTAGGAACAAACAATTCGCCACCCCAGGCATGTTCTAATGCAAACAATACCATTTCAACTCCCGCTTTCAAAGAGATATTGAACCTTGTCATTTTCTCATCTGTAATAGGCAAAATACCCAGCTTTCTTTTATCCATGAAAAAGGGTATCACAGATCCGTTAGAACCCATTACATTTCCGTATCGAACAACGGAGAAATTAATGTTTTTGTGCCCTTTGATGTTGTTTGCAGCAACAAACAGTTTGTCTGAAACAAGTTTTGTAGCACCATAAAGATTAATGGGTGCAGCAGCTTTATCTGTTGACAAGGCAACTACTTTTTCCACATTGGTTTCAAGGCAAGCTCGGATAACATTTTCGGCTCCATTGATATTTGTTTTGATACACTCATCTGGATTATATTCAGCAATAGGTACATGCTTCATAGCAGCAGCATGCACAACAACATCAATACCGCTCATTGCTCTTTTGAGCCTGTCGTAATCCCTCACATCGCCAATAAAAAAACGTAGCATGGGATATATTTCAGCAGGAAACTCCTGAGCCATTTTGAACTGCTTCTGCTCATCCCTTGAGTATATAACAAGTCGTTTTATAAAAGGATATTGCTCCAGTACAAGTTGTACAAAAGCTTTACCAAACGAGCCTGTTCCGCCAGTAATAAGAATAGATTTGTTGTTAAGCATTTATTTAAATTAAAGACCAGCTACTCTGGTGGTGAATTCCGATGTGATTGTATTTATCAAATTCAATGAAATGTTCATCCTGATTTAGGGAGATCACTTCAAACTCAATTGCATCTACTACTTCATTATCTATCCCTTCATTTTCCTGCTTTACCCATAGACCAACTGAATACTGACCAGGAAGGAGGCTTAATGAAGGAATAACGCTTTCAACCGTATGTGAACCTTTGTTAAAGCTTCTATCGAATCCATCCCAACAATTAGTAGCGCCTCCAAGAATTCCTTCAGTAGCATTATTAAAAGCATATCCAAGTTCAAGGTTAGAGACATCCTGATATAACTCAAAAAATATCCGCACCTTAATCTTACTTCCTTTATAAAAGGTTGAACATAGATTATCGTTCTCATCTCTTAACTCAATCGAAACAAGCCTGGAAGTAGATCTGGCACCATAATTCTGGGCTGAGTCAAGCTGCAAAAGGTCTGCTGATAGTCTTTGTTTTTTTCGGGATGATTTGTATAATCCTATAGCAGTGAATTTTTCGCCAAAGAAAGTAGTCTTGCCTTTTTGAAGCACCATACCTACACTACACAAACTGGATACAGCACCCATATTATGGCTTACAAAAATTATTGTTCTTCCCTGGCTCTTGCTGATATCATTCATCTTGCCGAGACATTTTTTTTGAAAATCCGCATCTCCAACAGCAAGTACTTCATCAACGATCAAAATCTCAGGCTCAAGATGTGCTGCAACTCCGAAGGCAAGCCGAACGTACATTCCTGAAGAATATCGCTTAACCGGAGTATCAATGTACCTTTCTACGCCTGCAAAATCAACAATCTCGTCAAATTTTTGATGAATTTCCCTTCTGCTCATTCCCAGGATGGCTCCATTCAAAAAAATATTTTCTCTCCCACTTAATTCAGGGTGAAACCCGGTACCCACTTCTAAAAGGCTTGCTACTTTCCCCTTGATGCGAAGTGATCCGGTTGTAGGAGAAGTGGTTCTGCTTAGTATTTTCAACAAAGTACTTTTGCCAGCACCATTACCACCAATCACACCTAATACCTCACCTCGCTTTACTTCAAAATTTACATCCTTTAATGCCCATACATATTCACTGGTTCCTTTGCTTGTACGATCATTTTCTTCACCAACTTTTAAATACGGATCTTCCTTTCCCCTGATCTTATGCCATAATCGGTTTACATCGTGGGTAAGTGTTCCTGTACCTACAGAACCTAAACGGTACTGCTTAGATAGCTCTTCAACTTTTATAACAACGTCGCTCATCTTTTGCAGTTATATTAAACAGTATCCATAAAACTTCGTTCAACCTTATTAAAAATTATCATTCCCACAAAAAGCATAATCAACATACACGCCGCACTATATAGTAATGATCCTGTATTCAGCTCTCCTTTATTAAACAAGGCATACTTAAAAGCCTCTGTGATACCAGTTAGTGGATTGGCTTGAATAATTTTATCGAACCCTTTTTCCCTTGCAAAGGAAAGTGGATATGCTATTGGGGTTGCATACATTAAAAGCTGTACACCAAAACCTATTAACACTATAAAGTCTCTATACTTTGTAGTTAAGGAAGAAATGATGATACCCAATCCGAATGCCATACCGGCCATCATAAGTACACAAACCGGTATGAGTAAAGTATTAAATCCAATGTAAAAAGAATACCCCTTAAATGCAAAAAAAATCATTACGGATATCAGAAGCAGCATCTGTATTCCAAACCGCACAATATTTGAGAGGACTACTGATAAGGGGATGATCAAACGAGGGAAATACACTTTACCGAAAATGGATGCATTTGTAACGAAAGTGCTGGATGTGCTTGTAAGACACGCAGCAAAATAATTCCAAATGGTAATACCTGCCATATAAAAAACCAACTTCGGCTCTATACCATCTGTAGGAATATTTGCAATTTTCCCAAATACGAACAGAAACATAATCGTTGTAAAAACAGGCTGTATAATGTGCCATAACGGCCCCAAAACTGTTTGTTTATACTGAGCGGAGAAGTCTCTTTTTACAAATAAAATGAGCAGGTCCCGATACTGCCACAATTCTCTTAGATTAATCTGAAGCAGAGATGCTTTTGGCTTGATTTCAATATCCCAGTTTTCTCTTGTACTATTTGCAGTATTCAATTGCGTGGACATTAATAATTTAATTAAAAGACAAAACTGTATTAAGCCTGTTTACAAATTTTGAAAAATGATAATTCTCCAGAATTGATTGTTGATATGAAGCGGGAGTTTTCTTTTCTATACTGGAAATTGATTCAAGAATACTCCTTTGTATATCATTCTCGTTTTTAGGATTGATAAGAGATCCAAGAGATCCATTATGCAATGCATCTACAGTTCCATCCTGATTTCCGCCTATCACAGGTGTGCCACAAGCGAGTGCTTCAAGAAAAACGATTCCAAAACCTTCTTTTCGGCTTGGTAGTACAAATACGTCAGCCAGAAGATAATGATCCGTTTTTTCTTTATCCTCGATAAACCCGGTTAGAATTACATTTTTCTCAACCTTATATAAGGAGATAAGATTATCAATACGCTCTTTTTCCCTGGCATCGAACTTTCCTCCAAGTATATATACAACTTCCGGATATCGCTCAAGTATTCTTGGAAGTGAGCTGATGATCTTATCGTAGCCTTTATTTTTTTCACTCCATAAAAGTCTTGACAAAGTATAAACGATACGTTGGTCTGGTCTTAAGCCATATCGTTTCATCAAATAGGATGGTCTTTGAAAGGTATTTGGAATTTCAAAAAAAGGATCAATCGTATTCGGAAACAATTTGATCTTCTTGGCATCAATTTTATTTCTTAAAGCTATTTGATTTTTCGTGTATGTGCTTACGGCGAGAATGTATCCACATTTTTTAATCGCAAGATTCTCTATCAGTGAAAACTTTTTCCAAACTTCTATCCCATGTGCAATAAGTATCAGTGTGCATTTGGGATTGATCATTTTGGCCAGCAAACCAATACTAAGCAGGTTGGCGTGTCCAAGTATAAGCACGTCAGTAGTTACAACAGTTTTTAAAACACTAATAGCAGATCCCCCTCGATTTTTTTGAAACCCTCTAAACGGAACTTCATCTATATATCGGTGGTCTGCGGTTTCGTCGTGTACACTAAAAACCGATGCCTGTAACGAATCTGCTTGCATTAATTGGCCTAAAGCTTTGATAAAGCATTGATTGAACTTTTCAATACCACCGGTTTTTCCGAAAGCACTTAAGTAATAAAACAAAACCCTTTTGGGCGAATTTTTCATCAATAAGAATAATATAGCCTTGCTTCGCTCAATTAAATTTTTCAGCGGCTGAGACCTTCATTGCCCAGTATCTGCTCCAATGAAGTTTGCCAGTTGAAAACCCTTCAAATATCTTTTCCTCTGCTTTATCATTTGGTCTTAAGGCATCAGAGGTTTTTAGCCAGTAAGCAAAAGGAAAAGTGAATCCCTGCTTTTTTCTCTGCCATATCTCTGCAGGAAGTAAAGTAGAAAAAGCTTCTATTAGAAGGGATTTAGGTATGCTGGATCCAAATTTAATTTGTGGAGATACACTATTGATAGCTTGTACCAGTTCTTTATCGAGGAATGGAACCCTGATTTCAAGTCCATGCCACATAGACATGTAGTCCGCATCTTTCAACAACTGATTTTTCATATATAAATTCAACTCCATCGCCGCATTTGCATTTGGGCTTTTATAGTCAATATTCGCTGGCAGCTTAATTTTATTTAGTGCTTCTTCCAACTTAGTAAGTTCGACATTGCTAAATTCTGCTGCTTTCTCAACTGTATAAAGCCCTCTGTTCATTAAGTAAAGGCTGAGCATCGGGTGAAACCGCTCATAAGATAGCTTTGCCAATAAAGGATAATCTGAGTTACCCAATTTTCTGCTAATAAAGCCAGGTACATAACTAAGATACTTCCATTGCTTAAAACGTTGAAATGATGGATATCCGCCAAAAATTTCATCCGCACCTAAACCACTTAGCACTGCTTTTAAACCACATTGTCTGGCATATTTCGAAATAAAATAAGTGTTTATTGCATCTATGCTAGGCTGATCCATAGCCTCCATAATATCTGGTAGTGCAGTTTCAAATTGTTGTTGATTTACCTGGAAAGCCTGATGCTTTGCCCCGGTAATTTTTATTACCATTTGCTGGTAAACTTCCTCTGAATACTCAGCTTCTTCAAATTGAATAGACAATGTTTGCAGGCTTTCCTTGAGAACTGGGGCTGCCAGTAAAGTAAGAATACTACTGTCAATTCCACCGCTTAAGAACAAGCCGATGGGTGCATCAGATATTAAATGTCTTTTTACAGCAGCTGGTAAAATATCTCTTGCTGCTTCTAATGCAGTTTCTTTCCTATAAATTTTTGTGGTAAAATCATCTTCATAAAAACATCCTCTCTTAACATGCATTGAAGGCAAATGAACACTCATCCATTCACCTTTAGATAAACTCTGCACATCCTTTAATGTTGTAAAAGGCTCTGGTAAATGACCAAAGAGGAAAAAAAGTGGTTTCCATAATTCTTCTCCTTGCCAGTGAGCTGATAATGCTTTGAAGGCTCTGACCTCTGAAGCAAATATTAAAACATCTTTTTGAAGAAAGTAATAAAGTGGCTTTATTCCAGCATGATCTCGAGCCAGTGTTATTGTAGATGTTTTTTCATCCCATATTGCCAAAGCAAACATTCCGTTGAAATGCTGAAAGCAATCAACTCCCCATTCTAAAAAAGCAGCCAAAATAACTTCCGTATCTGATTGAGTATGAAAATCATGCCCCGCTTTTTTCAATTCAGCCCTGATCTTTTGGAAATTGTATATCTCTCCGTTGAAGATCAACTGCAAACGGTTATCCTTTGATGGCATTGGCTGATGCCCGGCGCTGCTAAGGTCAAGAAAAGAGAGCCTTCTATGACCCAGAGCCAACGGTATTTCATTGTGCAGAAATATTCCGGCATCATCTGGCCCACCACGATGCATTGAATCTCTCATCCGCAGAATATCCGCTTCGAGATTATCCGTTTTTGGATTATATATACCAGCGATTCTACACATTAGGTCAAATATCCTGAGATGCTAATAGACTTAAAGTCCTACTATATCTCTCACTCGTTTGAAAAAGCCTTTCTTTTCCTGCTCGCCGTAACTGTAGCTGTAGTTATAATTGTAGCTGTAACCATAACCATAACCATAACCATAACCATAATAGGAGTTAGCACCACCTATTTTTACATCATTTACAATGATGCCCATATTTGGCAGTATTTTTTTGGTATAAAGTTCATCCACTAATGCCATCTGCTTTTTAACTGTGTAACGTTGTCTCACCACATATAAAGTTGCATCAGCGAACCTTGCAAGGATCTTTGAGTCACTTACCAGCCCAATAGGGGCAGAATCAATTACAATAATATCAAAGTTGGCACGCAAGTAAGTGAACAGTTCATCCATTCTGGAATCCATGATCATTTCAGATGGATTGGGTGGAATGGGACCTGCACCAATAACATAGAGATTTGGCACATCGCTAATGGCTTGTGGTAGGTCTTCTTTTTTTGCGTTGCCAAGAATATAATTGGATATACCAATATCTCTTTGAAGTTCTAATGATTTTGATATTTTCGGCTTTCTAAGATCTAATTCAAGAATAACTGTTTTTTTACCGGCTACCGCCCAAACTGCAGACATATTCATTGAACCGAATGTTTTACCCTCACCAGCGATCGAGGACGTAACAAGTATCACAGGATTTTTAGATGGTGCATTTGCAAGAAGAAACTGGAGATTCGTTCGTATGATCCTGAACTGCTCAGCAAGAATACTTCTATCCTTCATTCCTACCACAAATTTTCTCGTCATACTGGTATGGTGAGCAATTTCTCCAATCACTGGTGTATTTGTAAACTTGGTAATATCCTGTCGAGTTAAAATCTTATCGTTCAGGAGATCTCTAAGATAGATCAATGCAAAAGGTATTACCAAACCAAAAATGAAAGCCAGTCGATAAATGTTCGCACTATTCGGACTTACCGGTCCCCAGCTTACAGCAGGATCAATTGGAGTAACGCTACCTACAGCCGAAGCCTTTGTAATCGCAAGTTCTTCTCTTTTTTGGAGCAGATAAA
>JANPIB010000086.1:0-9706 GCA_031424775.1 Chitinophagales bacterium
CCCTTTCAAATAATGATTTTCAAAAAGGTAAACAAAAACCTTATCCTGACCCATGATCTCAGGAGCCATATACTTGTTGGTGAACTTGGCCAACAGGAAACGGTACATCTCTTTTGCATCACGAGAGTAGAGCAGCATGTATTTCACCTTGTCGATGATGCTGTCTGCATCAGGGTGAACAAAGCTTTTGAAATAGTCGTCTAGTTTTGGTTCAAAGAAAGGTGTACGAACCAAACGATCATCGTTGAATTCAACATCATCCCAATAATGCTCCTGAACATAACGGAACGGATACAAAGAATCCAAAGTTCCATTTGCTTTCTTCGGCATTTCAGGATACTCAGGAATCTTCATCGTATTAAAGAAAGCAGCCAGCATAGATTTAGGATTCTTCTTCACCACATTATCCCTGTACGTTTTCAGCTCTTTATCAGCAACTGTGATCTCAGCCCTGATTTTAGCCGAGTCAACAGCAGTTCTTGCAGTTGCCAGCAAACCTGGATTTAATCTCGGACCGATCTGCTCTAAATATTTTGCATAATCCTGGTAAAGAGCATTGTCAAAAGAACCGGTGATGGTTGGCTTATCAGGTCTGGAAGTATCGGCAACAATGCTGAAGTGCTGGTTTTCGTCCATGAACACATCAAACAAACGAACATGTCTGTCAGTCACGATCAGGTAAATACCACCCGGCAATTTTTTGTTGCCCTTGAAAACTCCTTCGCTGTTGTTGTTCAGTACTGTTGAATCAGCAAGCTGGTATTTGTCTCTGCCATAATAATTATAGAGATATAGTAACGAATTCTTTAAAGGAGTGATTTTAACATTGATGGCATAACCTGCAGAAGGCTTCTGAGCCGTAGTTGCAGTAGGCTTACTCTTCGGTTTTGCCGGTGCCGGCTTCGATTTTTGAGCCAGTGCTGAGCTGATGGTTAAAACGGTACAAGCTAAAAGTAAAACTGCCCTCATGTAAACTGTTTATGGGCTGTAAATTTATCCAAATTGCGGTTGCCAGCTGTTAAACGACTGTCAATAATCTGGATGCTAGATGCTGGATGCCGGTTTTTACTACCAACTTCAGGTTTCATAGCATCGTCTGTGTAGCCTGTCCTGAGTTTATCGAAGGATCGCAATCACTTCATCGTTCAGAAAATTTACTGAGCTGAAAAGATACAGATGCTGGATGCTTGTCTGTTCCAAATCCATCCCTCTGTTTTACTTCGGTTTCTTGAAAGTTTATAAAGCAAATCCAACATCAAGTATCCAGTATCCAGCATCCATAACCCATACCTTTGCCAGCGTGAAAAGGAAACCTAAGCCGATATTAACTGATGTACTGGTTGAAGCCTATGCCGCCGAAGGAAAATCACTTGCCAGGGTGGAAGGGAAAGTGGTGTTTATTGAAAATGTAATCCCAGGAGATATTGTTGATATCCAACTAATTAAGAATAAAAAAGATTGGGGTGAAGGTTATCCCATCAGGTTTAAAGAATACTCAAAAGACCGTGTAAATCCATTTTGTGCTCACTTTGGAACTTGTGGTGGATGCCAGTGGCAAATGCTTCCGTACGAAAAACAGCTCACCTTCAAGCAAAAACAGGTTGAGGAAGCCTTAACGAGGATCGGGAAAGTTGCAATACCGGAAATACTGCCAATCATAGGTTCCGAACAAACCAGGCATTATCGGAACAAGATGGAGTACACTTTCTCCAACAAAAAATACCTCACCAGTGAGGATATGAATTCCGGTGCAACAAATAATAAAGACGTAGCCGGTTTTCATGCCAAAGGTGTTTTTGATAAAGTAGTGGAGATACATGTCTGCTATTTGCAGGATGAGCCGACAAATCAACTAAGAAATGCCATTCGTGACTTTGCTGTTGAGCATAACATGCCATTTTACGACATGAAAACGCATCTTGGCTGGCTAAGGAATATGCAAATTCGCCTGGCTACAACAGGTGAGTTGATGGTGAACATCATCATTGGTTACGAAGATGAGCCAAACCGAAAGCTTTTACTGGATTATGTGCTGCAACAATTTCCGCAGATCACAACCTTGCTGTACACCATCAACACAAAATGGAACGACAGCATGTACGATCTGCTGCCAGAAGTGTACTACGGTAAAGGCTACATTTTAGAAAAACTGGAAGATTTTGAGTTTAAGATCAGTCCAAAATCATTTTTTCAAACGAATAGCCGTCAAGGTGAACGTTTATACCAGGTTACCCGTGAGTTTGCTGAACTAACAGGAAAAGAAACTGTTTATGATCTGTACTGTGGCACAGGAAGCATTGGGATATTCGTTAGCAAGCAGGCTAAAAAGATAGTTGGTGTAGAAACTGTGGCTGAAGCTATTGCTGATGCAAAAGAAAATGCAGCATTGAACAAAATTGAAGATGCAAGCTTTTATGTTGGTGATGTGATAAAAGTTTGTGATGATGCTTTCTTTGAAAAGAACGGCAGACCCGATGTGATCATAACGGATCCTCCAAGAGCAGGAATGCATGATAAACTGGTGAGAAAGTTGCTGGACATGGAAGCTCCATTGATAGTGTATGTTAGTTGCAACCCGGCAACACAAGCAAGAGATCTGGCGATACTGGATGAGAAATATACAGTGGAGAAAATTCAGCCGGTAGATATGTTTCCACATACACATCATATAGAGAACGTAGTACAACTTAAATTGAGGAAGGTTTAACTTCATAGCATAATGACACAATTCAGGCCGAGCAGATTTGAAATACTTCCCCCGGTTATCAAAAATCTTTTGATCATCAACGGTCTGGTTTTCTTTGCACAGATCACTATTAAGAATACTGCGTTCGGAACGTTGGAAGACATCTTTGCTCTGCATACTTTTCAAAGTGAATTGTTCAAACCCTGGCAGTTCATTACACATATGTTTATGCATGGTGATTTCTTACACCTTTTTGGAAATATGTTTGCCTTGTGGATGTTTGGTTCAGTTCTGGAGAACGTTTGGGGGCAAAAACGCTTTTTGACTTTCTATTTTGTTTGCGGTTTGGGAGCAGCGTTATGCCACATGATTGCTTTGTATGTAGAGAGTCAACAGATTATTCAAGAATTCAATTCACTGTCTTTAGAGGATAGGATAAAGTATACATATGCTGTGGACGGGATTTTGAATTCTGCGACGGTGGGGGCTTCAGGTGCTGTATTTGGATGTTTAGTTGCTTTCGGATATTTATTTCCCAACTCAGAGATTCGACTACCAATTTTATTGTTCCTACCGATAAAAGCTAAATGGTTCGTGATTGGTTATATAGCATTCGAGATTTTCGCTTCTTTAAAGAATTCGGCAGGAGATAATGTAGCACACTTAGCTCACCTTGGTGGAGCTTTATTTGGATTTTTGCTCGTGTGGACCTGGAACCGAACTAACCGACAAAAGTTTTATTAAAAGTTATGGGCGATAGAGATTATTACAGCAAGGATTTTATGAAGAGAAGAAATGTGTTTCAGCCGGGAGCTGATAATGCCATTATTTCTGTGATTATTCTGAACCTTGTTGTTTTTACCATCTTGTTTTGTTTATGGCTGATCTACCTGATAACTTATGATACTGAAGCTGCAACAGTTCAGCCTTTTGCTGATCAGATACTTGGCAACCTGAATGTTCCTGCTGAAAATTCTCTTTACAAACCATGGACAGTGCTTACCTATATGTTCACACACCATGGGTTTTGGAAATTGTTCAGCAATATGCTCTGGCTTTGGGCTTTTGGTCAGATATTCCAACTGATTGCTGGCAGTGATAAAGTGTTTCCGGTGTACATATATAGTGGACTGGTAGGTGGACTTTGTTTTGTCACCGCTTCGGCACTTTTACCATCGAACCTTGCCCCTGAAATGATGGGAGCCGGAACTTCTATCATGGGTTTAGCTATAGCAGTTACGGCGTTGTCGCCTGGTTATCGATTATTTCCGATGATAGCAAATGGAATTCCGCTTTGGATATTAACGGCTTTGTTTGTTGTAATTGACCTTGGTTCGGTAAGCATGGCTACCAACCTGCTGATCGCTCATATTTCAGCCGGTATAATGGGGTTTGTTTATGTATCACTTCTAAAACAAGGCAAAGACATTGGAGCATGGATGAACAATTTTGGCCACTGGTTTATGGATTTGTTTAACCCCGAGAAAAAATATCGTTCAGGGAAAAAAGAAACGCTTTTTTACAAAGCTCAAAAAGAGCCGTTTGTGAAAAAGCCAAATCTTACTCAGCAAAAATTAGATGCTATATTAGATAAGATCAACCAGGATGGTTACGACTCACTTACAGATGAAGAAAAGGAATTTCTCAAAAAAGCAAGTGAGCATCTGTAATGAAGAAACTTAGCAGATTGCTCGGCATTGTAATTACCGTTCTTACGGTTGTGTTATTTTTACTTTCTTCTGCGACAGCCTACATTCCTCCAACACAATTTCCATTTGCAACATTATTGTCAATTGGTTATTTACCAATCCTGTCAATCTATGTTTTAGTGATGTTCTGTTGGTTTTTCCGTAGTAAAAGAGTTTTTATTGCTTTGCTCATTTTGCTCTTTGCGGGATACAAGAACTTATCAGCCACTATTGCTACAAATATTTTTGCCAGATCATGGAAAGAAGCAAAAGAACCTGGAACAATTCGGGTAATGAGTTGGAATGTGAACTTTTTGGGAGATCCTTTTAAAATAAACGATACCAGTAAAAGCATCAGGCAACAGATATTAGCCATGCTGCAAAAAACAAATCCCGATATTCTTTGTCTTCAGGACCTCGGAGAGAAAAGGCAAACACCGGATGGCAGGTTTGTACAAAACGTTGAAGCTATTTTACAAACAGTCGGGTTTACATCAGTTAACTACCCTTTTTTTTATGAATTTGAAGGATTCAAGCATGCCAAGCTAGGTGTTGCCATTTTTACCAAACTACCTGTAATTGATACTGGTTCTTTTTGGACTGAGGGAGCAAGTATCTATGAACGAACGGCTTTTGTAGATGTAATGCTTCAGGGTAAGCCATTAAGAATCATCAACTCCCATTTATCCTCAATGAGTTTATGGCCTAGTGATAAGCAAGAGTCTGGCATTAATTACCTGGGAGGAGATAGTACCAAAACGAAAGCAAAAACAATATTTACCAAGGTGAATGAGTATGGGAAAATACATACCAGGGAGGCTTTCAGTCTCAGCAAGTTCATCAAGCAAACTCGCCAACCTGTTTTGTTTTGTGCAGACATGAATTCTGTGCCTTCCAGTTTTATATATCATTTCATCAAGGGCGATATGCAAGATGCATTTCTGGAAAAAGACTTTGGTATTGGCGGTACCTACAACAGGGTATTTCCCAAACTCCGTATAGATGTAATGCTGCACTCCAAAGAACTTGAAGTGCTACAATTCACCAGGCCTGCCGTTGAACTTTCAGATCATTATCCCATAATTGCTGACATACGGTGGAAGCAATAGCCTAAACCAATAAATTTACAGCATGACCAAGGGCTTCTTCCGAAGATTTACCAAAAGGTTCCTGCTGATGATCAACATTCTGTTTTGTGTGATCTATCTGTTGGGCTGCCTGGTACCTTTTCTAAATCCTCAAACCTGGTGGTTCATGGGTTTTCTCGGTTTGATCTTTCCTTACGTAGGCTTAGCTCTTGTGCTTTGGATGTTGTTCTGGTGGTTCGCAAAACCAAAACTCTCCCTAATCTCACTTATTACAATCTTGATCGGCTTTAAACAATTGGGTGTCATTTTCGGATTGAATATTCCCTCATCTTTCGAGCAGGAAAAAGAATCTCAAGCATTGCGTATCGCCAATTGGAACATCAGGAGCTTGGTTGGAACAGGAAGTACCTGGGAAAAACAAAAGCTTGCCAGGCAGGGAATTGTAGATCTGCTCAACAGGATTGATTCTGATGTTCTTTGCTTGCAGGAATTCAATCACTCGTATGTAAAAGAAACCGGTAACAACCTTGCTTTATTTACAACAAAATACCCCTACTACTACTTCTCACGTGATTTTAAACGTGATGGTGGCAACTATGCCTCAGGCACGATAATCCTCTCCCGTTTTCCAATACTTGATAGCGGTAAAGTAAAATACCCGGGAAAATTCAGCGAAAGTCTCATCTATGCCGACATAATTAAAGGTGTTGACACTTTCCGAATCTATACCACTCACCTCCTCTCTTTTCGTTTTAATAAGAAGGATTACGACGGAATGGACAAGATCAAAGAAGATCCTGAAACACTTGCAGCATCAAAAAGCATCGTTCGTAAAATGAAACATGCATTTACCCAACGAGGTGCACAGGCAGATATCGCAAAAGCCCATATTCTAACTTGCCCTTATCCATCAGTATTGTCAGGAGATTTTAATGACATTCCAAACTCCTACACATACTTCACTTTAAAAGGCGATAGAAAGGATGCATTTCTCGAGAAAAACCTCGGACTGGGAAGAACATATCTGTCTCTGGCTCCCACCCTCCGAATTGATTACATTCTGCCAGACAAACGCTTCGACGTTGTTCAGTTCGATATGATCGATGAAGACCTTAGTGATCATCTTCTGCTGGTAAGCGATTTGAAACTGAAAAAGTAATATCTTCGGCTAAATGGTATTCCTCCTCACACATATCTGCTGTTGTTGTTGCTGTTAATACAGCCTATACCTTTGTGCCTCTGATTTCCCTTACATTATCAATCAATACCAATGCCTCTTAAAGTATATAATTCGCTTACCCGTAAGAAAGAAGGATTTCAATCAATCACTCCCGGTCATGTTGGAATGTATGTTTGTGGACCAACGGTTAGTGGTGAAAGTCATTTGGGTCATGCAAGACCTTATGTAACATTTGATATTCTCTACAGATATCTTCAGCATCTGGGGTATAAAGTTCGATACGTTCGCAACATCACCGATGCCGGTCATTTTGAAGAAGAAGGACGAGAAGCAGAAGATAAGATCAGCAAAAAAGCTGTTGTTGAAAAGCTGGAACCAATGGAACTGGTGCAGAAGTACACCAATCTTTATCATTGGGCAATGCAGCAACTCAATAATCTTGATCCAAGTATTGAACCTACAGCTACAGGTCATATTGTTGAGCAGATCGTAATGATAGAAAAGATCATAGTTGATGGATATGCTTATATCGCAAATGGCTCCGTTTATTTCGACGTTGAGAAATACAACAAAGATTTTTCTGCTAAAGGACTTCCCTACGGAATGCTGAGCGGAAGAAACCTTGACGAGATGCTCGAAACAACTAGAGAACTCGAGAACCAGGAAGAAAAACGTAACAAAGCAGATTTTGCTTTGTGGAAGAATGCACCTCCTGAACACATCATGCGTTGGAAAAGTCCGTGGGGAGAAGGTTTTCCTGGTTGGCATATCGAGTGCTCGGCAATGGCTACAAAATATTTAGGTGACCAGTTTGATATACATGGTGGTGGAATGGATCTCCAATTTCCACATCATGAATGTGAGATTGCTCAAAGCACAGTTTGTAATCATGTAACGCCTGTTCGTTATTGGATGCACAACAACATGATCACCATCAATGGAAGAAAGATGGGTAAGAGCTATAATAACGTGATCAAACTCACCGAACTCTTTAGTGGAGAAAATCCGGTATTAGCTCAGCCGTTTCATCCAATGACGATCAGGTTTTTTATCCTGCAAACTCATTATCGTTCTACACTCGACTTTAGTAACGAAGCTTTACAAGCAAGTGAAAAAGGCATGAAGCGTTTGTGGGAAGCTTATGAGCAACTCGGCAAACTCACTTCCAATTCAAATGCTCCTTCAGATGCAGAGCTTGATGCAAAAGTGATAAGCCTATTAAATGAGTTTGATGAGTTTATGGATGATGATCTCAGCACCGCTAAAGTGCTGGCAAACATGTTTGAGCTTGTGCCGATCATCAATGGCATTAAAGACAAACACGTTTCTGCCAATGCTATCTCTGCCTCAACACTCACTGTCCTTCAGCAAAAAATGAAGTTATATGTAGAAGATATTTTTGGATTAAAGATGACAAAAGCTGGTGGCGATAAACTTGATAGCATTATTCAACTGCTCATCAACATTCGCAAAGAATCAAGAACTAAGAAAGACTTTGCAACCAGTGATAAGATCAGGAATGAGTTAGCAGCTTTAGGTGTTCAGTTGAAAGATGAGAAAGACGGGAATATGAGCTACACAATTGACTAGTTGAATACCAGCTAATATTTTCATAGCATCGTTTGTTGCGTCGCAATCACTTCATCGTTCGAACTTTGAGGAACTTTTAGCAACCTAGAGGTTAATTTTACATTAGCATGAAATTTAACCACCTGGTACTTAGTTGTTTTATTGTTTTCTCCGTAGCAGCTTCTGCTCAGAAAAAGGATTCTATTGTTACAGCATCATCCAAAACTGGCTTTAAGAATTTTTTTCCTGCACCTGTAAGTGAAAACTCTCCCGAGTCTAAAGTTGTTGATTCCATCTATAAGAAAGCGGCTCTATACACTTATGGCTTAGACCGAAAGATTTTCTTTGATGCGTATAAAGGTTATCAATACTTGCTGTCAAAAGGCAAGTTGAACAATCCCGATCTGCTTACAATTGCAGATTATAGTCAAAGTGCAAAGAACAAACGTTTATATGTGATCGATGTAAAACAAGGTAAGCTGCTTTTCAACACATTCGTTTCTCATGGTCGTGGTTCAGGTGCTGAGTTTGCATCTGACTTCTCTAATGCACAAAACTCTAACAAAAGCAGTCTTGGATTTATGATAACCGGTGAAACCTATATAGGAACTGCAGGTTATAGTTTACGCTTAGATGGAGTTGAAGATGGGATTAACAACCAGGTTCGAGTTCGAAATGTTGTGATGCATGGTTCCAGGTTTGTGAACTATGAACGCATTTATGAAAGAGGAACCATTGGCAACAGCCTGGGCTGTCCGGCAATTCCACTATCAGATCACAAGATGGTTATTGATAAAGTAAAAGGTGGTTCATGCTTATTCATCTTTAGCGATGTTCCCCATTACAAAAGAAGTTCTGCCATATTGAATGCCACTTTTGAATGGCCAATCTTAAAGAAAGCCGTTGCTGCTGATTCATCTGTAACTAGGACAAACTAAAATGTGAAATAAGCTGCTACTAGCTGACAAACAATTCCAAGTATCAATCCTGAATAGATTTCTTTATTGGTGTGATCAGAAACAAGAAACCTGGCTGTACAAACAAAGCCTGTTATCATTGCTGATGCAGCAATAGCTGCAGTCATATCTGCAGATTTCACAAAAGAAAGTAACAGGATAAATGCCATCATACTTCCAACTCCGATGGCGTGCATACTGATCTTGAAAAAATTATTCAGCACTAAAGCCACAGGTGTAGTAAGAAAAGTTCCTAAGAAAAATACTCTTAACTCAAATGGTTGATCAGTGAAGTTTTTACTTAGATACCAAAGCCACCAGTAAAATATCATCACGATCATGTAAGGTGCAATCCTTTCTTTCTGGCTTGTAAGGAAAATGCTTTCGATGAACTTCAGACGCCACAAAAGAAAAATTGCTACTGCAGGGAAAAAAGCAGTGTTTATAAACACAACGATCGTTCTGAATCCAGCATCGTTTCTCAGAAATCCTGAGAATTCATAAGGGAACGCTTGTGTAAGAAAAAAGTAAACGTAAGT
>JANPIB010000087.1:0-4254 GCA_031424775.1 Chitinophagales bacterium
GGTGTTGAGTTTGCTTACTTCTACAACAGCATGGGTACAAAGGTTACGATCGTTGAGTTTATGCCTAAGATCGTCCCGGTTGAAGATGATGATATCTCTAAAGAGTTAGAAAAACAATACAAGAAGCAAGGCATTGAAATAATGACCAATGCTTCTGTCGAGAAAGTTGAAGCTGCAGGCAATGGTGTAAAAGCTACTGTGAAGAAACAAGACGGCAGCATGATCACACTGGAAGCTGATATTGTATTGAGTGCTGTAGGTGTTGTTGCCAATATCGAAGACTTAGGTCTTGAGCAGAATGGCGTTAAGACAGACAAAGGCAGAGTGGTAATTGATAAATTTTGCCAGACCTCAGTTCCTGGTATTTATGCTATTGGTGATTGTGTACCTAACCAGGCATTAGCCCATAAAGCTTCTAAAGAAGGTATTCTTGCTGCTGAGCACATTGCTTATAACGAAAAGAAATTCCATCATCTGCCAGAGGCAATGGATTTCGGCAATATCCCAGGTTGTACTTACTGCACTCCGGAGATCGCTTCTGTTGGTATGACGGAGAAAGCTGCTAAAGATGCCGGTTACGATATTAAAGTGGGTAAGTTTCCATTCATGGCTAGTGGTAAAGCAAGTGCCTCAGGGGCTACTGAAGGTTTTGTAAAAGTGATCTATGATGCTAAGTATGGTGAGTTCTTAGGCTGCCACATGATCGGTAATAACGTTACTGAAATGATCGCTGAAGCTGTTGTAGCAAGAAAGCTGGAAACTACAGCTCATGAAATATTGAATGCCGTTCACCCTCACCCTACCATGAGTGAAGGTTTGAAAGAGGCTACGGCTGTGGCTTATGGAGAGGCGATAGATATTTAAACACGAATAATTCGAATTACACTAATTACACGAATTTGAAAAGGGCTACGAATAGTAGTCCTTTTTGTTTTTAAATTCGTTTACAAACCCCAAATCCAGTGACAACCAAAAGGATTCATTTAACGCTAACAATTTTGATTGCTTTAGTTTGGCTCATAAATGGGTTTTTCTGTAAGGTGCTTAACCTTGTACCAAGACACCAGGAGATTGTAACAAGCATTTTAGGGAATAGTCACGCTAGACTATTTACATTTTTAATTGGGGTTTCTGAAGTTCTGATGGCTTTATGGATCATCAGCGGAAAAATTTCAAAACTCAATGCAGTAACACAAATCATTATTGTTGCTCTTATGAATATATTAGAGTTCATGCTGGTGCCTCACCTTCTACTTTGGGGTAAAGCAAATTCTATTTTTGCTTTCTTATTCATAGTTTTAATTTATTACAACGAATTTTATCTAAAGAAGAAATTACAAGTGCAACCCTGATATGTTATCAAGATTGAGAAATCATCCTTTTGCGGTTGAGGCATTTTTTGAAAGCTCTCTTGTACTAACCTACGCTATACCAAAAGAACAGATTCAACACTTGATTCCCGTATGCCTTGAGTTGGATACTTTCCAGGATGAATGGGCATTTATTGCTATAGCGATGGTTCAAACTAAAGGGTTACGACCAAAAGGTTTCCCCAAGATATTTGGAAATGATTTCTTCCTGATCGGGTATCGTGTATTTGTTCGGTATACAAACATTGTTGGAAAAAATTTGAGGGGACTTTACATTTTAAAATCAGAAACCAATAAAAAGAAGATGGAGTTAATGGGTAACATCTTTACCCATTACAACTATTCAACAACTGACATTCAACAGGAGATAAAAAATGATCTGGTACAAATTAGATCCATCAAATCTGGATTCAATTTGAAAGTTCAGGTTTCTCCCAATGAAGATGTTTCATTGCCGATAAACTCACCTTTTACCGATTGGAAAGAAGCAAGAAGATTCGCTGGCCCTTTGCCATTTACTTTTACTTATAATGCAGCAAAAGGTGAAGTATTATTAATTGAAGGTGTTCGGAAAGACTGGAAACCCATGCCGGTTAAAGTTGTTGAACATGATTTTTCATTTATTAATGACTTGAATTTGCAGGATGTAAAGCTGGCTAATGCTTTTCTTATTTCTAACATCCCTTATTACTGGAAAAAAGGTAAAGTTGAACGATGGAAATAAAGCGAAGAAAATTTCAAGGTGTTCTGAATATCCTGAGTTTTAACCGCCATTATTATGTGTTTGGATTTGGCGTATTGGCTATTCTTTTTATCAGTCGGCTATTAGTTGAATGGAATGATTGTATTTTCTTGCTGATAATAGCAGCATTTTTTTACGGACTTATTATGCCTTTGATCATTTCTGCTTACGTTTATGATTTTTCAGGATATTATAATTTGAAGTGGTTAAGTAAAGTGTTGCCTGATAATGATAAGGTGAGTGTGATCGTAAACATTAATGCAGGATTTGATGAGACGAGTTTTTTGCTACATGATAAGTTTCAAGATGCCAACCTGAAAGTGTTTGATTTTTACAATCCTAAACAACACACTGAACCTGCTATTATTCGTGCACGAAAAGTGAGTTTAATATATCCCAACACACAGCAGATCGTTTCTAATTCAATTCCGCTGGAGTCAAAATCTGCAGATATGATCTTTTTACTTTCTGCTGCACACGAAATCAGGTCACATAAAGAGAAAATTGAGTTTTTAAAGGAATGCCACAGGATATGCAACTCTAATGGAAAAGTAATAATGGTAGAACACCTTCGGGACTTTCCAAATTTCCTGGCATTCTCAATAGGCTTTACTCATTTCTTTTCCCGCAAAACCTGGAAAGACGCTTTCCATAAAGCAGGTTTTTCTACGTTTGATGAAACAAAATTCACCCCGTTTATGTCTATTTTTAAGTGCAGCCCTTAACACTATAAGAATGATTATTCATCTTAAGATCATTGGTTTTATCCTTGTTTTGCTGGCAATATTACACCTTGCCTTTCCACGTTACTTTGGATGGAAACAAGAACTAAGCACCCTAAGCCTGATCAACCGACAGATGATGTATGTGCACACATTCTTTATCGCTTTAATTATATTATTGATCGGAGTCTTAAGTTTTACATTGTCTGTTGACCTTGTTACAACAACTTTGGGCAAACGAATCTCGCTTGGTATCGGACTATTCTGGGGAGCAAGGCTTTATTTCCAGTTTTTCGGGTATTCCTCTAAGCTATGGAAAGGAAAGTTGTTCGAGACTGCGGTTCATATCTTCTTCACTATCCTATGGATCTATTTCACGGGAGTTTACCTAGGTATCTACTTTCTTTAAGAGAATCATAAGTTCTTTTTACCTTTCTAAGAACAGTTCAATATTCTACATATTCTATTGCGATAACCTCATCATAGCTCCGCACTTGCTTGTGTTGTTGATTTGCGTTGTACTCTTTCCTTGTTTCGATAAGAATCGTGGAGTTGTCTTTCCACCATGCTTTCACATCAGGATAAATACCACTCAAACTGTAAACAGCTCCACTTGCTCCATTTGCAAAGTGAACAGCTACGTATGTTGAAGCTTGTTTTCCATCACTCCATTGTGCTATCTGCAATTTCCGTTTGCCATCAGGTGATGAAACCAGGTGCTCTGTATAATGTTTTGGTTTTGGACCTGTTGTAAAATCAACTGTCTCTATAATCACCCCGTCTTTCTCTTCTATACTCACCACTTCGGAGTGTCCACGTTTGTTCTTCTTGATTTTATGGTGATACTGCAGCAGAAGCGATTGTAGACTTGTAACTTGGTCTGCTGATGAAGAAGTTTCAATAAGATGGTGAAGTATTGTACCAATGTCACGCTCTTCTTTATCGTTATCTATTTGGTTTTTAGAGAGAATTACCTTAACACGTTTCTTTAAGTTTCCGAAGAGGTCCATATTGTAACCTGTTCTTTCCTTAATATAAGCAGAGAATTTCCGGTCCACATTGTTGTTTAATGTTTCTACCAGGCTGGTAAGTTTCTGTTGCAGCCTGTCTAACCTACGTTGCTTAGAGTACTTTTCTACCTGAGTTTTTTGTGCTTCATAGTATTCCTCAATGTGTTTTTCATCATCTAGAACAAAGCTTTCACCATGTAATACTTTCAGATAATCGATCGTTGCTATTAAGATCTCCCGGTGTCGTTGTAGTTCTAATTGTTTTTCCTCAGGTGTCACGTGTTGCTCCTATTTTAATAGAAAACTGCTTATTTCTTCTTAGCTGCATACTTCCAATTCCTACTTTTTCCTTCAGCCAGCATTTCAATTGCCTGCTCTATTCGCTTCTCTTTTGTTGCCTCAGTTTTGGC
>JANPIB010000088.1:0-2062 GCA_031424775.1 Chitinophagales bacterium
GTCAGTTCTATCATGTAAGTGTGAGCAATGAGAAAAACTTCAATGTATATGGTGGTTTGCAGGATAATGGTTCATGGATGTCGCCTTCTTCTTCACCTGGAGGTGTAGAAGGTACAGATTGGAAATTCATTAATGGTGGTGATGGATTTTGGGTTCAGCCTTCTCCTTTAAATCCGCTGGTTGCCTTTGCTGAATCACAAGGTGGTGAGGTGAATCGGGTGAACATGAATACAGGAATGGTGTACAACATCAAACCGCAACAAAAGAAAGGTGAGGAAACACATCGCTGGAACTGGAACACTCCTATTGTAACAGGCAACAGTACAAAAACTAAGAAAGGCTACAACCTGTATATCGCAAACCAGTTCTTGTACAAATCAACCGATGAAGGAAACAACTGGATAAAGATCTCACCTGATCTTACTACCAATAATAAAGACAAACAGAACAGTGAGAAAAGTGGTGGCATAACAGGTGATAACACCAGTGCAGAAAATCACTGTACCATATTTACCATTACCCAGGATCCCCGTAATGAAAACATCATTTGGGTAGGAACTGATGATGGCAATCTTCAATACACTGCTGATGGAGGTAAAACATGGAAAAACCTTGCACCATTAGTTTGGAAAGCCGGCATTCCTGAAAATGCATGGATATCGTGTATAGAAGTATCTGAGTTAAATCCAAACAGAGTATGGGTAACTTTTGATAATCATATGTATGGTGATCATAACACTTATGTAGCTATTTCGAATGATGGAGGTAAAACATGGAAGCAAATCACTTCAAAAGAATTCAGTGGTTTTGCACATGTAATTAGAGAAGATGTGGCTGAAGAAAAACTATTATTTCTTGGAACAGAAACAGGATTATTTATTTCGCTTGACGGAGGTAACACCTGGATGAGAAGTAAATACCAGAATATTCCATGGTATGCACTGGTGAGAGATTTAAAAGTGGTGAAGCAGACCGGTGACCTGGCAATTGCAACGCATGGCAGAGGAATTTATGTGTTGGATGATATTAGTACTTTAAGAAAGATGATCAAATCTGATCTTAACGCTGATGTTTCTTTTTATAAGCCAGCGGATTTCAAGTACGACTTTAATCCATCGGCACCATCCGGAGCAGAAACAATAGCAGGCTGGGTATCATCTAATAAACCTGTTGCACCAGTATTTGAATATTTCCTGAAACAACGTGCAGAAAATGCAATAAAGATTTATATCTACGATGATAAAGGCAACAAGATCAAAGACATTAATGCAACAGGTAGTAAAGGATTGAACAGAGTGTACTGGAGCCTTGATCGCAATCCTTGCAAAGTTGCTGTAGGTGGCTTTACGGTACAATCCTCCGTTTTATTAGCATCTGTAATAGGACCAAAAGTTCCAACAGGCAAATACAAAGCAGTATTGGAAGCTGGCGATAAACGTTATGAACAAACCTTCAGTGTATTAGAAAATGTTGAAAAAGGATTTAGTGCCGCCAATATGAGTTTGTTGCATCAACAGGCAATGCGTTTGTTTAAGGTGGAAGAAAATCTGGCAGCAATGGTAGATTCATTAGATGCTGATATTGCCATGTTAAAAAAGAATAGTAGCAATCCTGATAAACTATCTGCTCTGGAAGAATTTAGAAAAGGAATAATAGAAACCAATCGGAAATCTGTATTCTTTGATGAGTTTAAGTACAGAAGAAGACTTTGCGATGTATACTTTGCTTTATGTACATCGATCCAGCCATTTACAGAAAGTAAAACAGGTTCTATTGACCTTTTGGAAGATGAGTTTAAAATTCTTCAAAAAAGATATTATCAACTTCGTTGATGAGATTTTTCCATTTATAGAAAATCCGGCTTAGGTCGGATTTTTTTGTATTTATGATTGTATGATTTTTTTACAACCAGACGAGTGTTAACATTGGCTTGAACAAAAAGAAGATTTTTTGTTACCAAAGTTTGGTAACTTTATTGTAAAGAAAAGTCATGGGACGAAACACATCAATATCCTTAGGTGACCATTTTGAGGACTTTGTTGACAGCGAAGTATCAATGGGG
>JANPIB010000089.1:0-12186 GCA_031424775.1 Chitinophagales bacterium
CTGCGCCAATGGCGTGAGATATTTCTTTTTTTGTTCTTCACTGCCATATTCCTGCAGGCCATAGCAAACAAGGCTGTTGTTAACGCTCATACAAACACTTGTACTGGCGTCTACCTTACTCACTTCTTCCATTGCCAGTACGTAACTTACAGTGTCCATGCCACTTCCGCCATATTGCGGATCAACCATCATTCCCATAAAACCAAGTTCAGCCAGCTTCATCACTTGCTCACGAGGAAATTTCTGCTGTTCATCTCTTTCAATAACCCCCGGCAAACACTCATTACGGGCAAAATCTCTTGCCGCTTTCCGAATCATCAAATGCTCTTCGCTAAGTTGAAATTGCATGCTATTGGTTTTCTGGCGGCAAAAATAAGCTAACAACTGTTAGGTTGGAAAATATTTTGGATACCAGCGTTCTATACTTCGTGGCATCGTCTCTTGTGTCACTCACTTCAGGGTTCTTCTTACATGGGATCTAAAGGCACAAGCATGTCCTGAGCTTATCGAAAGTCCACTCACCTCGGGATTTCATTTCTATGTAAGCTGTAAGTAAAGGCTGTCCTGAAAATTGTCAATGACTCACTTAAGGTTCGCTTTTTTGGCAGAAAAACAAACAGCCCCACAAATGTGAGGCTGTTTTTGTTTGTATAGGTACGGACTGAAAAACTATTTAACCACTGCGAGTCTGAGTGTTTTTATCCCTTCAGCATTCACTACTCTTACGTAGTAAACACCAGAAGTTTGAGCACTCATATCGAAGCTGAAGTTTTCTCTCTGGCTGCTCACTTCAATTGAACGGTCAGAAATCAACTTTCCATAAGCATCAACAACCTGAACCTGAACTTTACCAGCAGTGTAATCGATCAATTGTAGTTCAAAAACACCTTTGTTAGGGTTAGGATATATCTTACCAGTACTAACATTAGCAACTGCCACAGGAGTAACACCTCTCGATGCAACAACTGGACAAGCTCCTAAAGTAGAACCATTAGCCAGGTGAGTAGCTACAGCAGGTGCTGCGATACAAATTTGAACCCATGGGTTTTTAGCACTTCCTGTTTTCTGACAAACAAGTACTTTATCATTCTTGTTACCACAACGAGCATCAATTACTGTAACAGATGCAGACATATTTGCTTTACATCCATACTCGTTAGTTGCAACACCGCTGAAGCTATAAGAACCTGCAGATGTTGGAGTGAATACAGCTGGGTTACCGTTTGTATTGCTTAATCCTGTAGCAGCGTTCCATGCATAGGTTGTAGTACCTGCGGAGCTGTTATTGCTTACTGTAAGGTTTGCAGATTGTGCACCGTAACCGAGAGCTATTGTGTTTGCTCCCAAGCCTGTAAACGTGCTGTTAGTTGGAGTAACTGTTACTATCGGAGCAGGAATTGCACCAACTACAGTTACAACAGCATTCGCAGACGCTGTATTACCGTGAATATCAGTAACAGTTAACACAACTGTGTTTGCACCGATATTAGCACAAGTAAAAGCAGTTTTATTAACGCTGATAGACTGAACACCACAATTATCGCTGCTACCGTTATTTACATCCGCAGCTGTAATTGAAGCAGCACCATTAACCAGTGTTACACTGATGTTCTTAGTTACTACTTTAGGAGCTTCAGTATCATTAACAGTTACATTTTGAGTAGTTGAAGTAGATCCGTTATTGCTAGTTGCAGTCCATGTAATGGTAGTTATACCAACAGGGTAAACAGCATTCAAAGCCTGAGCATCACTTCTAACACCAGCAACAACTGCATCGTTGCCACCGCAGTATTTCACATCATCAACATAGTACTCAGAAACTGCAGCAGGGTTTGGTTCTATACCACCTAATGTTCCTGTGTAAGCATAAAAATCTACAGCACTGATTTGCTTAGCACCCGGTGCATTGTTATTACGCTTAGAAGCCTGCCATGTTTTAACAGCAGCACCATTCACATATAACGTAGTCTGGTCTGCATCCAAATTCCATGTTTGCTTTACATCAAACCATTGTCCCTGAGGATAAGTGAAAGGAGTAAATCCACCTTCTGCATTCAGCACACCATTTCCTGTTGAGCTAAACTGTACTTGTTGACCAAAGAAAATTCCAGCGGAAGGAAGTTGTTGAGTATTATAATATGCTGTACGGCCTGCTGGTATATACATTTTCCAACTTAATTCCCATTTGCCAGATGATTTATTACCTAACAAGAATAATTGATCTTGCTCGTTTGTAAAGCTTACACTGTTAGAACCAGAGAAAGCCTGTGCAGAACTTACAACGGCACTTACACCACTACCTGGCCAAGGAGTCCACTTAGACGACTGACCACTTACTGCACCTAATGAGTAACTGTCAATATTATCAGTAGAACACTCAGCGTTGCTACAAGTAACTGAAGCTGCAGGTGCAGATACCGCTACATTAGCACCACATACACCAGCATCATTGCTAACTGAAACTGCAGGTGCAGCTGAGATAGAAGGAGCATCGTTATTTACAACAGTTACCATCTGGTAAGCAATGTTAGTATTACCAGAACCATCTGTTACAAACCAGGTTACTGCAGTTGTTCCTACAGCAAAATTAGCAGGAGCATCATTTGTTACAGATGCTACGCTACAATTATCATTTGTTACCGGAGTTCCAAGGCTAATTCCAGTTACACTGCATGAACCTTGTGCAGCTGTTACAGCTACAGCAGGAGGTGCGGTGATAGTAGGGAATGTAACATCTCTTACAGTTATAGTAGTTGTACAACTACTGCTGGCGCCGCTAGGATCTGTAACTGTTAGTGTTACTGGTGTAGTTCCTAAGTTATAAGGACCGGCAGGTGATACACTGAAAGTAATTGCATCGCCATCTGGATCAGAAGAGCCATTGTTGAATGCTGCAGCTCCAATATTTCCCTGGCAGCCAACGTTTGCATTAACTGTTCTAGGTCTGCAAACAGCCACAGGAGGTCTGTTAGTGATAACAGAAAGGTCAAATTCCTGAGCTGAATGATTTGCATTACCGTGATGATAAATATCTTCAGCATGTAAATGAATATCATACGTACCGCCATCAGCTGATGTTGGAGTACCGGATAAAGTTGCAGTTCCATTTCCATTATCTACCAAAGTAAGCCATGAAGGCAAACCAGAAGCTATAATATCAACCGAATCTCCAAAAGAAATATCTGGATCATTTACCGTGATTGTATAGTTGAAGGTTTGTCCGGCATTAATTGTTGTAACTGAAGGTGCTGATGTAAACACTGGAGTTGTATTTACAATCAATTGATAAGAACGAGTTGAGAAAATTGAAGGAATGTTTGAAATTGTTGCCTGGTAAGTAAGTGTTTTCAATCCCCAATTCGCTGGAGTTGGTGTCCAGCTAAAAGTAGTTGTTCCTGGATTAGCTCCCGTTGTTGGAACACTCGGTGAGAAGCTTCCACCCGGAACTGTTGCAAATGCAATAGAAACATTCGAACCTAAACTGCTTTGTGCAACAATCACATCCTGGTGTAGTACTCCAGTTTCAATCTGAGTAATCGTTCCTTGTCCAGGAGTTGGGCTTACAAAAACCGGAGCTGGTTCAGCAGCAACTCTAATTGTAATAGAAGTAGTGCTTTGCACACCTACATTATCAGTTGCAATAAAATTCAATACAACAGTACTTCCGATTTGTGCTGCACCAGGTGTCCAACTGAAATTTGTTGTTGATGGGTTTCCTGTAGCAGGAAATGCAGGACTGAAATTAGAAGTGGTGATGTAAGATGGTAAACCTGCAACGGATAAGCCTACAGTGCTACCAGCATCAGGATCAGTAGCCCTGATTGGGAAAGAAATATTTTGGCCTGCGATCACATTGAAAACAGCACCGTTTGCAGGAGTAACGCTATAATCAAATACCGGAGGATTTGAAGCACCAACCATACGAATGATGAAATCCAATTCAATCAGGTTACCATTGTTATCAGTAACAGTGATCATAGCATTATAAAGCTGTCCTACTGTTTTTCCAATCGTGTTAAATGATAATTGTCCTGTAGCAGAGTTGATAGATAAACCTGAAGGTTGAGTTTGTCCGTTCAACACGCCAGTCAAAGGAGCAAAAGCATAAGTAATTGTTGAACCTGCATCTGGATCTGAAGCAGGAATGGTGTAAGTGGCTACAGCTGCATTTATCGGCATGTTGATGATTGCCGGCAAAGTTGAAACAGGAGTACTTCCTGGAGCACCAGTATTTAATATGGTGTAAACATCCCAGGCTCCATCTCTGTTATTCACTAAAGTGGAGATTTTATTACCACCAGTCCACTCGATTTTTGTGGGAGTAGTAGTTTTATTCAAAGTAACAGTGTTTGTACCAGTTCCATTTATCCAACCACCTGAGGGGTCTGTAACGTTAGACATAGGGACAGAAATTGACCCACTATTTCCACCACTAATGGTGAAGGGTACTGAACCAGTTGGACTTGATTGCCAGGCTAATGTAACATTGAGCCTGTACGTGACAGTTGTTGGTGTTTCTGAAATGCGAGTTGCAGTAACAGTTCCATAACGGAAATGCGAAGCAAAAAGCTGGGATGTGACCAGCAAGCAAAATGATAGCACGAGTAACTTAATACCCCTGCTGTAAGTGGAGAATTTTCTCATAATCTAGGCATTGTTTATAGCCGGACTTTCCGGCTGTTTAAAAGATTACTTGGTTGAACCCTTTCGGGGATGGTTTATACAGGATAAGCACAACTGCCTAATTATGGCAGTACAACATCACGATTTGGAGTAGTTGATAGGTTAGATTCGTATCAAAGTAGCAACAAAAATTCCGTTGCTGGAAACCTCACACAATAAATACCATGATATGGGTATTTACTTTCAAAGCTTTGATTAATCAGGAATAAAGCTTACACTAAGAAAGCTTTGATTTATGCCTATTTTAGTGCGTATAAATTAGATCTGATGAAGTATACATTGCTGGGCATCTTGTTATTTGTTTCGTTTACCACATCAAGCCAAAAGCTTGATAAGCTTACAGTTGAGAAGATCATGAGAGATCCAAAATGGATCGGAACCTCTCCTACCAATCCAATATGGAGTGTTGATGGAAGAACACTTTACTTCTCCTGGAATCCCGAAAAGGCAACAAGTGATTCCCTGTATTTCATCAGCCTGGATAATAAAAAACCGCAAAAAGCTACACCTCAACAAAAGAGATCATTGCTTTCAGCCGATGATATCACATATAATAGTAGCAGATCAGCTTATTGTTATTCAAAGGATGGTGACATCTTTTATGCAGAACTAAAATCTTTGAAACCAAGATTAGTTACACAAACTGTAGAAAGAGAAACCAGTGCTCAATTCTCATTTGGTGAACGGAAGATCGTTTATAACAGGGGTGGAAATTTATTCAGCTGGGATATTTCTACAGGTGAAACACAACAACTCACCAATATCAAAACGGAAACCAAGGATCGAAAGAAGGATACAACTCTGCAAGATCAATGGCTGAGAAAAGATCAGCTGGAGTATTTTGAAGTACTAAAACAACGTAAACAAAAAAAAGACGAAGCTGATGCCTATAATAAGAACACAGCAGTTAAAGAACTTCGCAGCATCCTGATAGCTGAAGACAAAAGAGTTCAGGCATTGAATATTAGTCCGGATGGAAGATTTGTTACTTACAGCTTTTTCAAATCAAATACAACAGGGGTTAATACTGTTATTCCAAGTTATGTAACTGAATCAGGATTCACAACAGAAATTCCCGGTAGAACGAAAGTTGGTGCACCAAGAGGATCTTCAGAGTTCTTTTTGTACGACAGAGAAAAGGATACAGTTTACTCAATCAAAGCCGATTCAATTCCGGGTATCAAAGATTTACCTGATTACCTGAAAGAATATCCAAATCAGCTTGCAGAAAGAAAAAAGAAAAACGCTAATCGAAACGTGACGTTTAGTTGGGTTAGCTGGTCGCCTCAGGGTCAAAATGCTGTCATCGAAGTAATTGCTGATGACAATAAAGACCGATGGATCATGTTAGTCAACAAAGAAACTGGCAAACTTCAACTGTTAGACAGGCAAAGAGACGAAGCATGGATCTCAGGTCCGGGAATTAATTTCAACTCTGTAGGATGGATAGATGAAAACACTTTCTGGTTCCAATCAGAAGCTTCTGGCTATTCTCATTTATATACAATTGATGTACGATCTGCCAGCAAACATCAACTCACCAGTGGCAATTACGAAGTACAACAGGCTCAACTCTCAAGAGATAAAAAATATTTCTACATCACCACTAACGAAGTTCATCCGGGTGAAAAGCAATTCTATCGTTTATCAATTGTTGATGGAAAGAAAGATCGCATCACGACAATGACAGGCAATAACCAAGTTACACTTTCACCTGATGAATCTAAACTTGCCATCATCTATTCATATTCCAATAAACCATGGGAACTATACTTGCAGGAAACCAAACCTAATACACCTGCAGAGCAGATAACCTATAAGGCAAGAAGCGAAGAGTTTCTGTCGTACAAATGGAAAGATCCTGAACTTGTCAGCTTTACTGCAAGAGACGGAGCAACGGTTTATGCAAGATTGTACAAACCGGCAAACCCTCATTCTAACAAACCTGCTGTTGTATTTGTGCATGGTGCAGGATATCTTCAAAATGCACATAAATGGTGGAGTAGTTATTTTAGAGAGTATATGTTCAATAATATGCTAGCAGATGAAGGCTACTATGTGTTAGACATTGACTACAGAGCCAGTGCAGGATATGGTAGAGATTTTAGAACAGGAATTTATCGTTACATGGGTGGAAAAGACCTGACGGATCATGTTGATGGTGTAAACTGGTTGGTAAAAACATATGGCGTTAATCAGAAAAAAGTGGGTGTTTACGGAGGTTCTTATGGAGGCTTTATTACCTTGATGGGTTTATTCACAGAGCCTGATGTTTTTGCTGCAGGTGCTGCATTACGATCTGTTACAAATTGGTCAAACTACAACCATGGTTACACATCAAACATTTTGAATGAACCTTTCACCGATAGCATTGCCTATAGGAGAAGTTCTCCTCTTTACTTCGCCGAAGGCTTAAAAGGAAAGCTTTTAATGTTGCATGGAATGATTGATGTGAATGTGCACTTTCAGGATATTGTACAACTTACTCAGCGTTTGATAGAACTTGGAAAAGACAATTGGGATTTAGCTGTTTATCCAATGGAAGATCATGGCTTTATTGAACCAAGTAGCTGGACAGATGAGTACAAACGTATCTACAAGTTGTTTGAAGAAGTGTTGAAAAAATAGCAATGAAGATTCTGGTTATAATTCTAAGCTTTTTAAATGGTGGCTACATGTTAGCTGATGGCATTTATGTGCTTCTGAAAGGAAAATACATCGGTCCGCCACAACCTGGACCTTGGGCAAACTTGTTCAAATATTTTGGATTAGATGTCTTCAAACTTGGTCCGTTGTTCATGATCTTCGGAATTGCCTGGCTCAGTTTTCTTGTTGGGCTGATATTCAATCAAAGCTGGGCATATACATCGGGTATTGCATTATCCATTCTCACACTATGGTACTTACCTGTAGGAACGCTTTTTTCGATCATCATTCTTATCGTACTGCTTATTATGAGGAGCAGGTAAGGAATTTGATATGATGATATCTGTTTTTAGAAGCACAGGTTCTTGCCTGTGCTTTTCATTTAGCCGAGAGATAAGTTAATTTCGATATATGCTGATGAACAACGTCATCTTTTCAATCATCTTATTTATTGCAATTGCTCTTGCTGTACAATCACGAAAGCTTACTATCCTTGGTGGAGTTGCCGCTAGTGCAGTTGCTATTTGTATTTATCTTGGAATGGGCTTCAGTGGAATTGCTCTTTTAGGATCATTCTTCATCCTAGGCGTTTTAGCTACAAGTTGGAAGAAAAATGAAAAACGACGGTTGAGATTAGTAGAAGCTAACAACCAACAAAGAAATGAACGGCAAGTATTAGCCAATGGTGGTTTCGCTGCCTTATTAGGAGTTATTGCCTGGATGTTTCCTGATTATCAAATCATATTACATCTGATGTTGGCTTGCAGCCTTTCATCAGCAACGGCTGATACATTGTCTTCAGAGCTTGGAGTGATAGCAGGCAAGAAGTTCTATAATATCCTTACCTGGAAAGCTGATACAAAAGGTGAAAACGGTGTGATAAGTTTAGAAGGAACATTATGTGGATTGATCGGCAGTTTGCTTATTGCTTTTGTTTTTGCAGCAACAGTTGAATGGAATTTAAACTCCATTATCGTTATTATTGTCGCTGGCACAATAGGTAATCTATTTGATTCAGTTCTTGGAGCTACTTTAGAAAGAAATCATATCATCGATAATAACGCAGTAAATTTTCTAAACACTTTTATTGCTGCGCTTGCAGGTGCAGTTCTTGCCTAATCATCTTGTAAGTCTGTATATGAGTAAAGCGGCTCTTTGTATCTGCCTTTCAAATGTTTTCAGGCTCATAGTTTCACCTGGTGCATGTCCACCCCAACCTTCAGCACCAAGTCCGTCTAAGGCATCTACATATTGCGAGATGAAAGAAATATCACCTGCACCTCGTCCTGAAGGATCTCCAGGTGTTAGTTTGCTATAGCCAAGATCAGCTGAAATCTTACTCAGCAGGTTCGCAAGTTCTTCATTCCCTTTTGTAGGTTCCATAGCAGGCAATCCATCACTGAAAGTTATCTCGGCTCTTGTTCCTGCGAGATTATTGTTCTTTACGATCTGCAACATTTTAGCTCTGGCAGCCTCTTTTTGTTTTTGAGTGAGGAACCTGAGATCACCCCCAACAATACAAACTGGAGAAACAATATTTGATTTGCCAGATACTCTATAGCCTCGTCCCGAAGAATCCAAATTCACCTCTGTTCCACCTACAAATGTTCCGGGATTGAATGTGAGGTGTTTTTCATGGCTGAGCTGCACACGAAATTCATTCAAAATTCTTGAAGCTTCATAAATAGCTCCGTACCCACCACTACTGAAAATTTGAGATGAGTGTCCCTGCTCTCCATACACATTTAACTTCCAGCCGCTGCTGCCTCTTCTTGCCGTTGCAACTGTTGTAGTGATGGCACCTTCAAAAGCAAGAGCAATATCATGAACTTTTGCCCTTTCAATAAAATCTCCACGACTTACCGCTAAAGGGGAACCTCCCTTCTCTTCATCACCTGTAAAATATGCTGTGATTGTTGCATCGCTTAATAAATCCAGTTCCTGCAAAGCCTGTAATGCAGCAAACATGATCACATCTCCACCTTTCATATCTTCTACACCTTGACCAGTAGCCGTTGAATCGTTGATCTTGCGATAGGGATTAGCCGGCATGTCTGGTTCAAATACAGTATCAAGATGACCGATCAAAAGCAACTTCTTTCCTTTTTTACCTTTCGTTGATGCTACCAAATGCCCAGCTCGTTTTACTGAATCCGGCATACTGATCCATTCTGTTTTGAACTTGTTTTTATCAAACGCTGCCCTCAATACATCACCAACAGCCCTCACTCCTTTTACATTCATTGTTCCGCTGTTAATGTCAACCATCTTCTGTAATAGTTGAAGATTTTCAGCTAAGTGCTTTTGAATTGCTGCAACAATCTTCTTCTCTTCAGCAGAAAGATTCTGTGCATTTGAGTAAGCGGAAAATGTTACCGAAAACATTAACAACAGGAGCAGCTTTTTCATTGCAGTCAATTTAGTACGAAGATTACGAAAAATACAATAGGTTTGATCAGCCAATGAAACGAACGCTTCTTTCCATTATCATTCTATCTATTGCCTGCAAGTCTGCTATGCAAAGTGTTGAAACTTCCACTTCCCCTATGAAGAATTCTCTAGTAGAAATTCTAAATTCAACACCTGAGTTACAGCCATTCATTCAAAACAAAGATTCGCTGAGATTGCAAATTGTCTACACGAAAATTGAAAGAGACAGTAAGAACGGGCCTCACTTTACTGATTATACTTTTAATGTAAATGCAAATCAATACTTCTACCCAGCCAGCACAGTGAAGATGCCCATTGCTTTCCTGGCTTTGCAGAAGTTGAATGAATTAAGAGCTAATGGAATCGATAGGAACGCAACGATGGTAACTGACAGCAGTTTTGCCGGAGAAGAAATTGCTTACACCGTTCCATCGGCGAAAGATAGTAAAGCCAGTATCGCTCATTTCATCAAGCAGATATTCCTTGTAAGCGATAATGATGCTTTCAACAGGTTGTACGAATTTCTTGGTCAGGAATATATCTATGATCAGCTCAGAGAAAAAGGATTGAACAACTCTGTCATCCGGCATCGTTTGGCTATTGTTCGTTCTGCAGAGCAAAACAGGCATACGAATCCTGTAAGTTTTTATGACACTAGCGGCAATGTATTGTATCACCAACCTGCACAAACAAGTAATGCTAAGTTTCCTGAGTTCAACGATAAACTTGGAATAGGATATTACAGTGGAGGAAAATTAGTTTCTCAACCTTTCGATTTTTCGCTGAAGAACCATGTTTCGTTAGCTGATCTGCACCAGACCTTAAAGGCTATGATGTTTCCTGAAGCCATGAAAAAAGATCAGTGTTTCAATATTTCTGAAGATGATAGAAATTTTGTTTTGCAATGGATGAGCAGTTTCCCACGTGAAAGTAAATTTCCATATTACGATAGCACAGAATTTCCGGATGATTATGTAAAGTTTTTTGCCAAAAGAATTTTGCCGAATTCAAATATTCGCATTTTCAACAAACCGGGCTGGGCTTATGGCTTTTTATCCGATGTTGCCTACATCGTTGATTTCGAGAACAAGGTTGAATTTATGCTGAGTGCAACCATCCTCTGCAATAGTGATGGCATTTTCAACGACGATAAATACGACTTCGAAAAAACCGGTTATCCTTTCATGCAAATTCTCGGACAAGCTGTATATCAATACGAATTGAAAAGGCAAAGAAAACACTCTCCTGATCTTTCCGGATTTAAATTCGACTATACCCAAGAGTAGTAATAGAATTTTAAACTCGTGGCATAGAGATTGCCTTTGGGTTACAAAATCGAAATATTTATTCTATGAAAAGGAAACTCCTATTTCTCTGCACAGCAGTGTTAAGTGTATTGCTTTTTGCAAGTTGTAAGAAAAGTGAGACTGAAGCAAGTGCCAGCATCATGTTTATCAATGCCTCACCTAATAGCAATAACATTGATGCATCAGTAGGTGGATCAGTTGTAGCTTCAAATATTGGATATCCCAATAACTCAGGATACAAAACCGTTGCTACAGGAACTCAAAATATTAAAGTAACACAGACCGGTAGCAGCACTGAAGTTTTAAATGGTTCTTTAAACCTTGAATCAGGTGCTTACTATTCTTTCTACGTGGTGGATTCATCGCATGAAAGAAAGGGAACAGTGGTAAGAGATGACCTTAGTGCTCCTTCTGCTGGCAAAGCAAAAATTAGAGTACTGCATTTAGCACCTGATGCTCCAGCTTTAAATATTAGTATTACTGGTAGCGGAACTTCAGCCATCAATATGAACAACCGTTCTTTTAATGATGTGTCGAGCAATGCATCTGTTGCCACTTTTACTGAAGTAGATGCTGCAGGTTTAAATATTACGGTACGTAATGCTTCTACTTCAGCAACGATTATATCATTTCCTGTTCCTGCACTTACTGCCGGAAAAATTTATACGTTCATCATTAAAGGATTCCCTTTAGGCACTGGCTCACAGGCTTTGGGTTTACAGGTGATTCAACATAATTAATAAGGGCAAGCAAGGATAGAAGAGAAGTCCCACCAGGTAAATGGTGGGATTTTTTTAGTGCCTATAAGCCAGTGTGCTACTATTGATCTTTGGTTGTGTCACTCACTTGTACGTTCTTAACGTTGATGAGCTTTTTTTGAACCACAGTGACACAGAGTTCAGGGAGTAACACAGAGTAAACCCTGTGATTCTCTGTGTCGTTGTGTCTCCGTGATTCCCTTGCCGAATAGAGGACAATCAGTACAAGAGTGCGACCTTTAGATTTGCCTTAGTTCTTTGAAGATAATGTTTAGGATATAAATTTTGTGGAAGAAGAGATGGAGTGAACCTTGAGTGCGACTGGGTTTTAAGTCCCGATTTGCGTATTGGTCTCCACCTCT
>JANPIB010000090.1:0-12874 GCA_031424775.1 Chitinophagales bacterium
CAACACTTCAATAGTCTTAACAGCTTATTAGCGGCCATGCCGGTAAAAATTGCGTTACTTACAGGATCATCCAAATCAGCCTATCGTAAAAAAATTCTACACGAACTGAAAACCGGCGAGATCAACTTTATTGTGGGAACACATGCTGTTATCGAAGATGCCGTTCAATTCAACAACCTTGGTTTTGCTATTATTGACGAGCAACATCGTTTTGGTGTAGCACAAAGAGCCAAACTTTGGGGGAAAGCAAATATCCCTCCTCATGTTTTGGTGATGACGGCTACTCCAATTCCACGAACACTTGCAATGACAGCTTACGGAGACCTGGATTATAGTGTGATGGATGAATTGCCACCTGGCAGACAGCCAATAACTACAATCCACCGTAACGAACATGCAAGAGCCAGTGTGATGGACTTTGTGAGAACGGAGATTGATAAAGGAAGACAAGCCTATTTCATTTATCCTTTGATCGAAGAAAGCGAAAAGATGAGTTATGAAGATCTGATGCAAGGCTACGAACAGGTAAAGAGTTTCTTTCCTGAACCAAAATTCTGGATCAGCATGGTGCATGGAAAGCAACCTGCCGATCAGAAAGAAGCCAATATGCAACGCTTTGTAAAAGGTGAGACTCAGATAATGGTGAGCACAACGGTAATTGAAGTGGGAGTGAACGTTCCAAATGCCAGCGTAATGGTGATTGAGAGTTCCGAAAAATTCGGTTTATCCCAATTGCACCAGCTACGTGGAAGAGTTGGAAGAGGAAGCGAAAAAAGTTTTTGCATTCTTTTAACCGGCAGTCGAGTCAGCGAAGATGCCCGAGAACGTATCAAGATAATGAGTGCTAGCAATGATGGATTTAAAATTGCCGAGAAAGATCTTGAATTACGTGGACCTGGGGATATAGAAGGAACAAGACAAAGCGGAATGTTGAACTTTAAGCTGGCATCTATCGTAAATGATAGAAATATCCTTGAGATTGCAAAAGCCAAAGCAGAGCAAATCGTTGAGGCTGATAACGACCTTAGTTCGGCAGAGAATTTGCCACTGAAGAGTTACTTGTTGTCACAGAAGGGTAAAACATTGTGGAGCAAGATCTCCTAGGCTTTAAATGATTGATAGGGTTCGGTTTTTATATAGTACCTTTTAAAAAATTTGAACTTGAGACTTTTGGATCGGATTTGCTGTATGCTCTTACTCCTGGTTGCTTTTAATGCAAAAGCACAGAACTACTCAAACCTTGAGCTTGTTGAAAATAAAGGACAGTGGCCGGCACAGGTCAAATTCAAAGCTTCAACTACAACAGGAGCTTTCTTTTTACAATCAGATGGCTATCGGATGGTGTTGAACAATCGTGAAGACCTGCAAGCAATGGCAGATTATTATCACGGACATTCTCACGACCGTAAGAAAGATAGTTTTGTTTACGCCAAATCTGCTAAGACTGATGAAACTATAAAGCTTAGATCTCATGCTTACGATATGAAGTTTTTGCATGCAAATGCAAACCCACAGATCATCCCTGATAAGGCTTTAGATACTTACAACAACTATTTCATAGGTAACGATCCAAAGCAATGGGCAAGTTTCTGCCGCATTTTCCAGGCTGTCACTCATAAGAATGTGTATCCGGGAGTTGATGTAAGATATTACACCAGTGAAGGTCAGTTGAAGTATGACATTATTGTAAATCCAGGTGCCTCTATAGATAAGATCGCTATGTATTTTGATGGTGTGACTGGACTTGAGGTGAGAAATGAAAGGTTAGTGATCAAAACCACGGTTGATGAAGTTCAGGAATTGAAACCTTACACCTATCAACCATTGACTTCCGGAAGAAAGGAGATCAGCAACAATTACGAAGTAGATGGTAATATCGTTCGGTTCAAGCTTGGCTCTTACGATAAAACCAAAGTTTTGGTAATTGATCCTATTTTGATTTTCGCCACATTCTCTGGAAGTACAGCGGATAATTGGGGATATACAGCTACCTACGACAAGGATGGATCATTCTATGGAGGCGGAATTGTTTTCGCAAATGGATTTCCGGCAAATACAGGTGCTTACCAAACCACTTTTCAGGGTGGAACCAATGATGAACGAATCGGGGCTTACGATATTGGTATCATCAAATTCACTCCTGATGGAAAGAACAGAGCTTATGCAACATATTTAGGTGGAGCTGGTAACGAACAGCCTCACAGTATGATCTGTGATACTGAAGGTAGTCTGATTATTGCAGGCAGAACGAACTCAACCTCAACAAATAGCTTCCCCTCAACTTTGCCAACGTTTGGTGTTGGTGGAGACTATGATATTTTTATTGCGAAACTTAATCCTACTGGTTCGGCTATGGTTTCAAGAAAATTTGGCGGTACAGGAATCGATGGAATAAACATACGTTCAAAATATTCAGGTACGGCACAAGCTGAATCAATCCGTCGTAACTATGGAGATGATGCAAGAAGTGAAGTGATTCTGGATGCTGCAGGAAATATCTACCTCGCTTCCTGTACTCAGTCATTATCTACTTCTGGAACTTCAGTAATTTTTCCGACAACACCTGGTGCATTTCAACCATTACCTGGAGGAGGAAATCAGGATGGAGTGCTTATAAAAACATCTGGCGACATCAGTACTGTTTTGGTTTCATCGTTTTTAGGTGGTAGTGGTGATGATGCAGGTTTTGTCCTCTCAATTAATCCTACCAACAACAATATTTACGTTGCCGGTGGAACTACAAGTACGGATTTTCCTAAAACGAACGTTGGAGCCACTCTCAACTCAACTAATCAAGGTGGTATAGCAGATGGATATATCGCTATTATAAATAACACCGGCACAAACCATATCAAAAGCACCTACGTAGGCACAGCTAATACAGATATTGTTTATGGAATTGCTTTTGATCTTGTTGGTTTTCCATATGTAATGGGTACCACAGCAGGTACAAATGCATGGCCAGTAACATCTAATGTAACTTTTAGTCAGCCTAACGGAAAGCAATTCATTTCTAAGCTACAGCCTGATCTCTCAGCTTTCATTTATTCTACTGTATTTGGGAAAGGCGGAGCAAATCCTGATATTTCACCAGTAGCGTTTCTTGTAGATCGTTGTGAGAACGTGTATATAACAGGGTGGGGTGGTGAGATAAACTCTGCATATATACCTAGTCAATCTACAATAGGGCTATCACAGGTCAATCCTTTGCAAATGCCTAGTGGCTGGTCACCAAATCCCAGAGGCAACTTTTATTATTTTGTTCTCGAGAGAAATGCCCGATCACAGCTTTTTGGAAGCCTTTTTGGAGCTCCATCCGGCAGCGTAAATGGAGATCACGTAGATGGTGGCACAAGCAGGTTTGATAAAAACGGTGTTATTTACCAGGCTCAATGTGGATTTTGTAATGGTGGAACTAATGCTTTTCCTACGACAGCAGGAGTTTGGTCTCCAACCAATCGTAGCACCAATTGTAACCTTGCTGCCATTAAAATAGCAATGAACCTTGCAGGAGTAGCCACAGGCGTTAAATCGTTTGTAGATGGTACTGCAAGAAAGTCAGGCTGTATTCCTCTTACCGTTGACTTCAGAGATACACTTTCATTGGGTGTACGTTACATCTGGAATTTTGGAGATGGTTCTCCTGATGAAACAACTACCTCAGCTAATAACTCACACACTTTTCAAAATATCGGTACTTACAGGGTAAGATTGGTTTCGATAGATTCTTCTACCTGTAATATTAGCGATACATCTTACACCAACATCACCGTTAGGCAGGATATCGCTAAGCTTGATGGAAGGATTGAAAAGCTGCCACCTTGTGAAGGATTGAGCTATCGTCTCTATAACATGTCTATTCCACCTGCAGCTCCTGGAAAGCCATTTACGAATACCTCTTTTAAGTGGGATTTTGGTGATGGATCCAGCCAGGTTGTTGGAACATCAACTGTTGATCATACTTATCCGGCAAAGGGCACTTATAATGTTAAGTTGATCTTGTTAGATACCAACTACTGTAACTATCCTGATACGTTCAATATCACTTTGAGAATATCAGATAATGTAAAAGCTCAGTTCACCACACCACCAACAGGATGTGCACCTTATGATGGTACGTTTACCAATACTTCAGTTGGCGGAGCTCAGTATTATTGGGATTTTGGTGATGGTACAACATCAATGGCTATCAATCCGACTCATACTTATACTGTCCCAAATACATATACAATCAGGTTGAAAGCAGTTGATTCCAATACTTGTAATAAAGAAGACAGTACAAGCTTTACAATAACCGTGAGTGGTTCTCCAACAGCATTGTTCGACTATTCACCTAAACCACCACAGGTTAATACAGCTGTTGAATATGTGAATCAATCAACAGGAGCAATAGCGTATCTGTGGAAGTTTGGTGATGGTGATTCTCTGTTTACTGTTCGTAGAGATACAACCATAAGGCATTTCTTTAATGCAACTGCAACATTCAATAGTTGCTTGGTAGCTTACAATCAATACGGATGTAAAGACACGTTTTGCGTTCCTATTGTGGCGAGAGTTATTCCGGTGTTAGATGTGCCGAATGCATTTACGCCAAATGGCGATGGTGTGAACGACCAGGTGCATGTTAGAGGTTTTGCGATTGCTAAAATGATTTGGAGAATATACAATCGTTGGGGTCAATTGATATTTAGTACAACCAACCGTAACGAAGGTTGGGATGGAAGATTTAAAGGTGTATTACAACCACAGGAAGTTTACACCTATGCTTTGGATGTAGAATTTAGTGATGGAACCAAAGCCACAAAAACGGGTGACATAACATTATTAAAATAGGCAGGAGGAGTTAGTATGAGAAGAATTTTTGTAACCGTGTTGATGATATGCTCTCTCAGCAGTTTTACCCAGAACCTGCATTTTTCTCAGTATTTCAATGCACCGCTTTTGGTAAACCCTGCAAACACAGGATTTAATCCCGAAGCAGATTATCGTATCGGTGGTAATTACCGTAGCCAATGGGCAACACTTCAACCTAATGTGCCATATAAAACAATGAGTGTTTGGGGTGATGTGCAGCTATTCAACAACCGTTTTGATAATGCATGGGTAGGTGTGGGTGGTGCTTTGATGAAGGATGTTGCAGGTAGTGGTAATCTATCTGCAACTAAGGCTTACGGTTCGGTGGCTTATCACCAGATGTTGGGTTGGAACAGTCTTATTAGTCTAGGTTTTAACGCTGGCTATGTTCAAAAGAGTGTTGATTTTACCAAGCTTACGTTCGATAATCAATGGAACGGAAAATTCTTTGATGTGCTTGCACCTGCAGGAGAAAATTTCACTACCAACCGACAGAGCTATTTTGATCTGCAGGCTGGGATCAACTACGCTATGTTTCCTTCAGACAATCTCTACCTGAATGCTGGCTTCAGTGCTTTGCATATCAACAGACCAAGTGAAAGCTTCTTTGCCAGTAGCGGTGCTAGTACAGTGGTTGCTCCACGTTTTACATTATTTATGAATGCAGTTTACAAACTGAATGATCGCTGGATTCTTAGTCCAAATGCCTACATCAGTAAAATGGGAACAGCAATGGAGTATGTAGCTGGCGGAATGGCGAACTATAACTTAAGTGGAGATGGAAGAACACAACTCTTAGGTGGATTGTATTATAGAGTGGGAGATGCTGTTGCCCCAATGATCGGCTTTCAACAGAACAGCTACAAACTCACCTTCAACTACGATGCTACCATGAGTAGCCTTAAAAGCTATAATGCAACACGAGGTGCTATGGAAGTTTCCCTGGTGAAAACAGGAGTATTCTCCGACGGTCGACCAGTCAAATGTAATGTTCCAAGTTTCTGATAAAAAAAGTCCCACCTTAACAGTGGGACTTTTTCTTTAGGGTTGTTTCCTTTTCTTAGATCTATATTTCAATTATAGTATCTCCGTTCGTATTGATCGTGAAATTCTCTTTCCTGTAATATTTGCGATACTTCTCTGAGGTTTCTTTGCTTTGCTTAGCTCCGTTAATGTAAAGATCATTATCCTTTACCTCGATCTTATATCCCTTCTTCTTGTTGATCAAACCATCTATCTCCAATTCATCAATAAACTCTTTCATTAACTTCAATTCCTCCTTAGCTTTCTCCATACCTACCATGGCTTTCTTCATGCCTTCTTCCACTTGGTGTTTGATCTTTTCGCCATTGATCTTCATCTCCACTTCATGCTTCTTCATTTTTTCCTGCAGCTCCTCCATTTCCTTTTCTATGTTGCTCATGTCAATATTCTTCATCGTAACCTCAGCCTCTTTCATTGCTTTCTCAATTTCAGTTTGCATCTTTTTCCAATCCACTTTTTCCATTGAAGCTTTTATCTCAGACTGTATCTTCTTCCAGTCAACCTTCTCCATAGCTCCTTTGATCGTCTTATCTATCTTGCCATTTTTCATTTCCATATCAAGCTTTTTCATTTCCTCCTCCAACTCTTTCATGGCTTTGTCCAGCTCATCTAATCCAGGAGCATCTTTACCAGCGGAGTTGTTGCCGGGCTTAACGGTGTCTGCTGTATTTTGACTGGGTTCGATTTTACTTTTCGATTGACTTTGCCAGGAGGCAGTACCAACAAGAATGGCAAAAAGAACTGCAACAGAAAGCGGCTTGCTATAGGTGAGTACATTTTTCATGGTTTTAGTTGTTATGAGTTTACAAAAGTATTACGAATCATTTCGTATCAAATATACGATTGAATTCGTAGAAAGTTACACCTGAGGCTTGGTTTATTTTTTTTTAACAATTGGGAGGTCCGCTGTACTTTCTCCTGAACTTTCGTTGCGTCGCTCACTTGTACTTCCTGAACATTGATCATCATTTCTTTCAAGCATACTTTCTTGATTTCGGCACCAGATTTTCGGGAAGAAGGTGATGACCCAACGTGTGATCTCTTACCAAATTGCCGATGCTATCGACCTGAAAGGCCTTTGTCAGGAATTCAAAGCTCCGATCCATTACAGTGATCCGTCTGAACTGTTCTATCGCATCGACTCAGAGCAATACTTATATGTTTTCAAGTACGGAGCTGTTTGCTTCATGAACTATAGCCAACAGCAGATTTCAGGCTTTCTCCAGTTGATAGCCCCTTTCTGCAAGAACTATTTCGAATCTCCATTTATAGATGAGTTTTTAGTGGAGACTGGTGGAGAGGAAATGAAAGTGGGTTTTAATAAGATCGATATTCCCTCTGCAACGATCGATGTGCTTCGTCTGGTGATGATGAATGTTACCCAATCTGTTGCACTGGATTACTATGAAGACCAAACAACCAAGTTACTGAGTGATACCAACCATCATACACAAATGCTGGAAAATCGTGGTAAATTGGATATCTCGGGGAGGAAACTAAAACAATATATCGGCAGAACGTTGTTATTGCGAAATCGTATTGCAGAGAATATTTATGTTTTTGACTCACCACCAGAAACCTGGGAAGATGAACAACTCAATCGTATTGATGCTGAGCTGAAACGAACCTTCGACCTGCATGTTAGGGTAAGAAGCTTACATGAAGGTTTAAGCATCATCCGTGATAACCTGGAATTGTTCAGGGCATTATTACAATACCGACATGGAACCATGTTAGAATGGATTGTAATTATCCTGATCCTTGTAGAAGTGTTGAACCTTGTAGTAGAAAAACTATTTCCGCATTAAAGCTGTTGGTAGCCTTGTGGTCTGGCTAATAGCTATTTTCAGTTTGTAGCGTCGGTTTGGTAACAACCTCTTTCGACTCTTTGGATTCTACATATTTTTTCAGAAACTCTTTCTTTGAATCCCTGAAACTAGAAACTGCTCCTAATTTATAAAGCGTATAAATATATATCCATGGCAAGTCAATCTGGTAACGTAAAAAACCTGCACGTGCACTTCCCGGATAAAGATGATGATTGTTATGCCATTCGCCAGCAAATAAACCAGGTCGCATTTGATTGATCGAAAGATTGCTGCGGTCGAAGTCGACACCATCAACATGTTTTTCCTCACCCTTGCCATGTCCAGTATAATTGAAGGCTCGTACCAAAACACCCCAAAACATTGCAGCGCTGAAAATAGTACAGGCTAATCCATGACCACCGATGAAATACAAGGCTGCATACCAGAAAGCCCAATTCAAAAGCCAATGCGAAATGGTGTAAAACGGTGTTGCAACAGAACCCCATTTTTGGTATTGCGAATAACTGTTTATGGCTATACCAGTATGCTTCATAAAATGAACGGCCCTGGCATAATCCGCTTCACTTAAATTTTTGTTGATGCTTTGATGATTAACGTCTGCCAACATGCAATACATCAAACCGCCTTTTGGATTGTAGGGATCACCGGGTTCATCACTTTTTGAGTGATGAACATGGTGGGAGATCACATAAATCTCTTCAGGAAAAGTTTTAATAGCCAGGTTTTGGGTAATGATACGCCAAATAGGATGGCTAAAGGTGTATGATTTATGCGTGCAATAACGATGAAACCAGATGGTTGAATGTGTACTTATATAAATCATGCTGTACACAATAAAAATAATCAGCATTTGCCAGGAGAAGTACTGGGTAAGAAAAACAATAAAAAAAGGTATCATGCAAAAAACCTTAAACCAGGCGATAGCTGATATCCAGTTTTTTCGTGATTTGAAAACATTCATTCGGGAAAAAGCTTCAGTGTATAACTGCTTAAGTGTAGGTATAACAAGCTCTCCATTTTTATCTTTCCAGCCATACGATGGCTCCTGTAAAACTTCATCAATAAATGCCATAAGTAAAAAAAATTATAAGAATGCATTTGGGCTTACAAACACTGTATGCAGGTTTAAAATTAGGCTAAAGATGGTTTATTTTTTTTATTAATCAACATCAGGATAATTGTTTAACGGTATAAAATGCTAAGTCATTATCACTGTCCAGTTGCCTATAATTTATAACATTACTGCCGTTCTAACTTCCTGACTTCTTGCAATATACATAAGACTGTTCTACAGGATACTTCTTATCAAGATCAATGTTTTTGGCACTTTTGTTCTTTCCCCAGTTAAAAACTTTTTCAAAGTAGGGAAGTATCCTGCTTTCTTTAATCTTGTTAAGGAAGTATATTTCATGTTCCTTCTCCTTCATTCCCATTTCATAAAGTATCTCATCCCATTGGTGATTACCCATTGAATTGAAGGACTGCTTCATTCTAAAATATTCGCAAACATTGCCGCTTTCTAATTTTCCGGCGAAGAAAAAAGGCATGAACCAGCCGATGGCATAGCAACTTGCCGATATTGTTTTGCCTATCAAAGCAAATCTTTTTTCATACCATTTGTTTATCGGTATGCTATAATAGTTCATAATGTTGAGTACTTCTTTTCTATGGTTCCATTCATCTTCTTCAATCTGCCTGATGGCGATCTTTTCTGCTTTTCTCCAAACCGAACCTGCATGACCCTGATAAGCATAAGCTGCCGCTTTCTCGGCTGAATAAGCCTTCTGCAACAGATCAACAAGTAGAGGATGATCAAGTTTTGGTTTATCCCTGAATTTGGTTGAGATGATTGAAGTCTGCATGTAAGTTCTTATCCCTGCAAAGTAAGGATTATGCTGAGCCGCTGTGAAATTTTGTACTGGCATATACCGCCAAATTGTTGCTTACTCTACACAATCAATTTCTTAATTAATTGTTAGTCAGCCTAGTTTTCTAATGGCATGTAATTAGTTTGAGCATTAGCATAAATACGCCATATGAATAATCAAACAAACGACCGTAACCAGAATCAAAATTCTGGAACACAAAATCAAGGTAATCAAGATCAAGATCGCCAGAATCAAAATCCAGGTCAGCAAGGACAGACTGATCGTAATAACACAGCTGAAACAACTGATCGTACAAAGACTCAGGATGATCAGCAGAAAGATCCTTCACAAAGTGGAGATTCAAGAACAAAGCAGCCTGGTCAGCAGCAAAATCAAGATCAGGAGCAAGAGCAAGAACAAGGTAATCAGACAAACTCTGGAACTTCAGGGTTACAGGGTGGTCAAAACAAGTAATTGATCTATGTTTAAAGAAGGAAAAGCCTCACAATTGTGGGGCTTTATTTTTTTTAAAATCTTTGGAGATGACCAAAGGAGGTTGTATTTATATAATGACAAACAAACTACCCACTACCCTTTATGTAGGTGTAACCTCTGATCTTTATCATAGAATTTTACAGCATAAAGAACACATTTTTCCTGGAAGCTTCACTGATACTTATAATCTTGAATATTGCATATACTATGAGAATTTTTCTTCTAATGAGGAGGCAATACTGCGAGAGAAGCAGGTTAAGAAATGGAGGAGGGAAAAGAAAGAGGCTTTGATTAATTCGCTTAATCCTCACTGGTCGGATCTATGGAGTGAAATTCAATTTTGGTGATGTACCTCTTCATTTGGACGACCGGAGAAATCTTTCAATATTAAAACTGTTTATAGAGAATTATCACGCTCATCTTTGAGAGATTTCTCAGTCGCAAAAATCAGAATAAAAGATTAGTGTTTTTTCATTGCTCCTTCGAAATGACGGCTGTTGAAAATCGTTAGCCTTTTAGAATTTGATCGTCATTTCGACGATAGGAGAAATCTCTTGAAATTAGAGTTGTTTTGTTCTTGTAAAGCAGTTGAATTATTGGAGATTTCTCAGTCGCAATGATGAGTATTCATAATTCGATGTTGTTCATTGCTCCTTCGAAATGACGGCTATGAAGATTGTCAGCTCAATAAAGTAACATCAGTACAAGAGTGCGACGCAACGAAGTTTAATAGTAGTACTGAAGCTGGGTAAATAAATTTCTTTACTAAAGTGAATTGAATTTCCAAAGTTCCGTGACATGACGATAGAAATTTTAAAAGGAATGAGATCGTAAGGGAAGTTGAACATCCAGCATCAAGTATCCAGCATTTAGTATCACTTTCCATAAACTTTTAGCATATCCTTCAAATCATCCAATGTATTTATCTCATTAGCCTTCTTGTCTTTTCGCCAGCGATTCATACGGGGAAAGCGAAGTGCAACACCACTCTTGTGTCGTTTGCTGGCTGCAATACCTTCGAATGCGATCTCGAATACCAGCTCAGGTTTTACAGTACGTACCGGTCCGAACTTTTCCAGGCTATTGCGTTTTACATATGCATCTACCTGTGCAAACTCTTTATCGGTAAGACCGCTATAGGCTTTGGTAAAAGTGACGAGCTTATCACCATCACGAACGGCAAAAGTATAATCGGTGTACAGATCACTTCTTCTTCCACTTCCCTTGGCTGCATAAATTAAAACGGCATCAACTACCAAAGGATCGATCTTCCATTTCCACCAGTCACCTACTTTTCTTCCGGTTTGATAGATGGACGATTTACGTTTCAGCATTAATCCTTCACTGCCCATTTCTCTTGCATGACTTCGAATCTCGGCAAGTTGTTCCCAGGTGTTGAAAGTGATGATAGGAGAAAGATGGATGATAGTTTCTGGTTTCTGGTTTTTAGTTTCTTGTTGGCTGTTGACAGAAAGAGATTCAACTATTTTTTCAAGTTGCTTTCTTCTTTCTTTGAGTGTTTTGTTTCTCCAGTCTTCTCCATTGTACTCCAACAGATCATAAGCGAAGAATGCAACAGGTGCTTCGCTGAGTTGCTTTTTGGTAACGTTCTTTCTTCCGATACGTGTTTGTAATGCGGCAAAGGGTAGGACCTCACAGGTTGAAACAACCTCACCCCTTCCCCTCTCCAAAAGAGAGGGATTTGAAGAAACGCCAATGCAAATGATCTCTCCATCTAATGCAATTCCATCTGGTAAAAGATCTTTTAGTGAATCATATTCAGGGAACTTGCCGGTCATTAGTTCTTCACCTCGACTCCAGACGAAAAGTTCATTGTTGCGTTTGATGATCTGTCCACGAATACCGTCCCATTTCCATTCTGCCTGCCATTCTTCGGTTGAACCGAGAGATGCAGGTTCATCCTGCAAGGCATAAGCTAAGTAGAAAGGGTAGGGCTTGGAATGATCTGTTGTTGCTGCATGTTCAGTAAGTAGTTCATCGAAAGTTGTATTTGAGGGATCCCAGTTACCACTTATCCGATGTGCAATGATGGAAGATTCCATTCCAGTTGTCTTTGCAAGTGCATTCACCATCATGCCTTGTGAAACACCGATACGAAAATTACCCGTGATGAGTTTGGTGAAAACAAACCGTTCGAGTTGATTCATCTCACTCCATGATTGAAGAATGAATTGTTTGCGGATTGGTTCTTCTTCTTTGGCGATGTTTATTAATGTTTCGAGGTAGTAGTGGAGGGATCTTTCGTTTAGCGTTTCTTGTTTCTTGTTTTCTGTTTCTTGTTGGGCGATGAATGATGGAGTTGCTGATATTTTTTCTGGAAGTGCAGAACTATCATTTTCTCTGGGTTTCTTTTCTGCTATGGTCGATGGTCCATGGTCAATGGTCTCCGGCAACACCAACGAAATCGTTTCAGCCAAATCACCAACGCTGTGATAACATTCTGCAAAAAGCCAGGTAGGCAGATTGGTTAACTCACCACACCATTCCCAAAGCTTAGTAGAGTTTACAGCTCGTTTAGGACGACGACCTGTAAAAAGAGCGATTACCCAAACTTTGTCTTTATCATTGGCAGTAGAGAAGTAATGGGAAAGTGCTTCCAGCCGCTCATTTGTTTTTGTGGATGTCCCAAGGATATTTACAAGTTGAGCGAAGCTTTTCATTTGATGTGCTGATTTGCCTATGAACAAATTTGCAGATATGAAGTTCAAATTTCATGCTTGTAATTCATCTATGGAAAGTAAAACTTAACCTTTCCACTTCCTC
>JANPIB010000091.1:0-29010 GCA_031424775.1 Chitinophagales bacterium
TGTTGATCAGATTTCCGTTTCTGCCAATCCAGCCTAAACCACTTTTTACAGCCCAGCTTCTTTCTAAAACCGGTGCCGAATCTACAAAACCTCTACCGTTGAAAGTACCGATCTTCTCCTGCAATCGAAAAAGAAACTCTTTCAATTGTTGCCTGATCACTTCGTGATAATCCCTACCCCAAGCATATTTTGAAATATTTGGTGAAGCAGGTTGTTGTTGTTGCGAAGGATAGTAATTCTTGAGTAGCGTTATAACTGATTTTGCACCCGGAACGATCTTAGAAGGATCAATCCTGAGATCAAAATAATTTTCCATGTATTGCATACTGCCATGCAAAGATTTATTCAGCCATGATTCAAGTCTTTTGGCATCATCATCTAAGTACATAGCTTTGGCAATACCGCAGTGTTCAAAACCCAGATCGACCGCTAACTTTTTAATGATATTGCTATCTACCTGTTTCGTAAACTTGTTTTTTCAAAACTAAACTTATATTTAGAACAGGTTATTCTTTTAACCTTTTTTAAAAGCCCTATATAATTGCTTTATGAGACATCTTTTGTTATCTGCTCTGCTCATAATTATCGCAGTTTCAGCTTTATCGCAAACACTTGTAAGACCTGCAACCAAATTCGGGGACATCAAACCAGCCGATTTTGTAAATGCTTATTCAATTGACAGTAGTGCCAATGCTGTGATCCTATTTGATATTGGTAAAGCAGAATATGGAACAGACACCAGAGGGGGATTTGCCATCATCTACAAGTTTCATCAACGAATTCGGTTAATGAATAAAAATGGATTTGAAGCCGCTACGGTTGAAATTCCTATCTATAAGGGCGATAAAGCCGAAGAGTTTCTCGAGAAAGTCGAAGCTGCTACTTATACTTTAGATAATGGCCAGGTTATAGCTACAAAAGTAGATAAGGGTTCAATATTCAAAGACAAGGTCTCTAAAAATTACCAGGTACAAAAATTCACCTTCCCTAATTTGAAGGAGGGCTGTATCATAGAATACACTTATACCATTTCATCTCCTTTTATCCAAGACCTTCATTCATGGTATTTTCAAGGTGAATACCCAAGATTATGGAGTGAGTATGATGTTTACGTACCAACGATCTATAACTTCATCGTGCTAAATCAAGGTTATGTTCCATTTGCTGTGAATACTTCAGAATTAACTTCAGACAACTATAGTATCTACGTTCCTGGAGAAACTGCCTCAGATAGAGGTGAGTCTATAAAAATGAAATTGGACGTGTATCATTCCAATTGGGCTATGAAAGATATTCCAGGTTTGAAAAGCGAGAATTTTACAACTACCCTTCAAAATCATGTTGCGAAAATTGAATTTCAGCTCTCTACCATTCGTTATCCGAATCAGCCTTTGCAACCCGTTATGAGTACTTGGGTTCAGGTTGCCAATCTACTGATGAAAGATGAAAATTATGGTAAGCCACTCACTGATAATAATGGTTGGCTTTCCGATAATGTAAAAACAGTAACTGCCGGAGCTGCAACAAACCAGGACAAAGCAAAAAAGATTTTTGCTTTTGTGAGGGACAATTTTACATGTACTGATCATAGTGCATTGTATTTCTTCAACTCGCTTAAAAAGATTTTTGAAAGTAAAAAAGGTAGTGTTGTAGAGTTGAATATTTTACTTGGTGCTATGTTTAAGAAGGCTGGATTTGAAGTTCAACCGGTTTTGTTAAGTACAAGGGATCATGGTAAAACCTATGATGCATATCCTATTATTGATAGAATGAATTATACGATCGTAAGAGTTAAGGTTGATGATGAGTATTATTTACTTGATGCTTCTACTGCAAAGCTGGGATTTGGAAAGCTGCCCATAGACTGCTATAACGGAAGTGCCCGAATTATTACGACCATGCCAGAGATCGTTAATTTATCATCTGATTCTTTGGTTGAGCGAAAGCTTACTACAATTTTCATTGTGAATGATGAGAATGGAAAGGGCATGGATGGTTCCTTCTCTTCAGAACTGGGATATTATGAATCCTACGGATTAAGAAATAAGCTCATAAGCCAAACTGAAGATGAGTTTTTTAAAAATCTGAAGAAAGAATATACTGTTGACTTAAATCTTTCCAATCAAAAAGTAGAGTCACTAAACTCTTTTGAAAATCCAGTTACCATTAAGTATGATTTTAAATTTTCGCCCGAAGAAGACATTATCTATATCAATCCGCTTTTTGCTGAAGCAACAAAAGAGAATCCGTTTAAATCTGCCAAACGATTTTATCCAATAGAAATGCCTTACACTTTTAATGAAACATTTGTGTTGGATATGGAGATTCCAAAAGGTTATGTAGTTGATGAGATCCCAAAATCGGCAAGAGTAAATTTCAATGATAATGAGGGGATGTTTGAATACATTATCTCAAACGATGGAAAGAATATTCGCTTAAGATCCAGGATTAGCCTTGCCAAAGCCACTTTTGATGCTGAAGACTATGACTCTCTCAGAGACTTCTTTGCATTTATTGTAAAGAAACATAATGAGCAGATCGTACTAAAAAAGAAATAAGATGAAAGTTGTAGTTGTTATTCTATTCAGCCTGATAGCTGGCAATAGCTTTGGGCAAAATTATAATGTTGCTCTGATACCAGATTCTTTAAAGCAGAATGCCAGTTTAGTCAAAAGAAATGAGGAAAAACGAATTGAGCAGAAATCAGCTGGCAGAGCTAAATATTACACCAGGTATGCTTATACGATTTTCAATGAGGAAGGACTGAGTGATGCAAGATTGGTTGAGTATTATGACAAATTCACTGACATTACTCATATCGAGGGGAAGTTATACAATGGTGAAGGGAAAATAATTCGGACAGTAAAAAAGAAGGAGATAAATGATGTAAGTGGAGGAGGAGATAATTTAATGGACGACACGAGGTTTAAGGTTCATAATTTTAATTTTTTTGAATATCCTTTTACAGTTGAATACGAGGTTGAAAAAGAAACTGACGGGTTGTTAGGATTACCACATTGGCTTCCAATCGAAAAATCAGGTGTCGCTGTAGAGAATAGCAAATTAATTGTAATAAGTGACGCTTCATCCCCAATCCGATTTAAACAGAGGAACTTTTCAAAGCAACCTATTATTAAAGAGGAGTCTGGAAAGAAAATAGTTCAATGGGAGTATAATAATGCTAAAGTGATTAATCCAGAAGCCTTAATGCCAGTTTGGATTGATATTGCTCCTTCAGTTATGCTTGCTCCATCAAATTTCAAAGCTTCAAACTATGCAGGTAACATGAGTACATGGACGGACTATGGAAAGTATATCTACGAGTTATTGAAAGGCCGAGATGTTTTACATGAGAAAACAAAAGAAGAGATTCGAAATTTAACTAGTGGGATGAAAACAGTAGCTGAAAAAATTGAAGCGGTTTACTCTTACATGCAGAAAAATACCAGGTATATAAGTGTACAATTAGGGATTGGAGGTTGGCAACCTTTCGAAGCATCATACGTTGCTGAAAAAAAATACGGAGACTGTAAAGCGTTATCTAACTATACTATAGCTCTTTTAAAAGAGGCTGGCATCATAGCAAAGTATGTTGAGATTAAATCTGGAAATTCAGAACCTTTGTTGCATGAAGACTTTCCATCAAGCCAGTTTAATCACGTAGTAGCATGTGTTCCGTTAGACCGAGATACAGTTTGGTTAGAGTGTACGGATCCAACAAGATCGATGGGATACATGGGAAGTTCTACTGGAAACAGAAAAGCGATTCTAATTGATGAAAGTGGAGGGCATGTAGTCAACACTCCTCACTACTCTTCAAAAGATAACAGCCAGATCAGAAAGGTTTCCGCTACCGTTGATGCTTCAGGAAATGTATCAGCTGAAATGAGAACCATTTATAGCGGTATAGCCCAGGAAGATGTTCACGGATTAATACACCAGGCTACAAAAGAGGAAAGAGAAAAATACCTCAACAGTACTTTAGGTTTGCCTACCTATTCTATCGAAGCTTCAGATTACAACGAAAAAAAAGGTAGAATTCCTTCGGTTGAAGAGTATTTGAAAATCGCAGCACCTAACTATGCAACAATAACAGGTAAACGTCTTTTTATCCAGCCTAATATCTTTTCTAAAAACTATACGAAGCTTAGTACTGATAAACCAAGAAAATACCCAATAGAATATACATCATCTTTCATGGATATTGACACAGCCATCATCAACATTCCAGAAGGCTATCAGCCAGAAGCAATGCCGAAAGATGTTTCTCTGATTAATAAGTTTGGCAAGTATTCAATTTCCTTCAAATTGGATGGCAGCAAGATATTCGTTTATAGACATTACCAACGTGAATCTGCAACTTATCCAGCTTCAGATTACGTAGAACTGGCAAAGTTTTATGATGATATGTATAAAGCCGATCGAAGCAAATTCGTTCTTGTAAAAAAGGAGTGATCATTCATCTTCCAAATGCAACTTGTGAAAAAACCTATGAGCAATAGGAGCGATCAACACACCAATGTTCGTTATAAAAGCCACTCCACTAAACAATGCATAGAGACTGGAGAACCACTTCCCCGAATTGGTTTTTATTTCTATAACCGGACCCATACCAGATAATATCATAGATGCATTATGTAAACTATCAATCCATGGAACTTCACATGTATAATGATATCCCACTACTCCAATCAAAAGACAAATGAGTAAAATCGAGGCAGCAAAAATGATATTTCTTAGTACTCGTTTATAAAAAACAGGCTTAGGTGCAAGTTGCTGAGTTTTGTGTTCGTACATGTCTATTTTTTGGAAAGTGATTCATTCAAAGCAGTTTGAAGTTCAGTATATCGTTCATGTCTGCCTTTACTTTTCAGATTGAAAGTAAACAGTATTCCGCAATAGTTTTTCTCCCTGTTCACAACAGGAAAACTTCCAAACAACCCCGGGCTGCTTACTACATTAGCCCTTTGGTTTTCTCCTCCTCCTTTGGAGGAGGTTGGGAGGAGGCTTTCCTCAACAATCCATTCTCCAAAACCATAACCCCAGCTTCCTGCTTCGGCTGGTGAAGAGGCAACAGTCACATCTTTACCAACTCGGTTCTTTTGCATTTCCACAATACTGTTCTTACTCAATACTTGTTTTCCATTAAACTTCCCATCATTCAAAATCATCACTAAAAAATTCATGTAATCTTCAGGTGTACTGTAAGCACCACCTGCAGGTAATGGAACTTTCCCGTGACCAAAATCAGTCTTCTTCATGTTCAATGGCTTGGCAATTCTTTCTGCAAACAACGTTTCAAAATCCTTTCCGCTGATCTTTTCTATCACAGCACCTGCTAACTGTAAACCAACATTGCTATAACGAAACACTTTACCTGGCTCACCTTCCATTGGCAGAGAAGCGACCTTGCTTACAGCTTCATCCATACTCTTTAAGTTTTTCATCTCTTGCAGACTTTCTTTCAGTTCTGCAGCTTTGATCGCTGTTAAATGACTCAAACATTGCCATACAGTGATCTTGCCTTTACCATTCTGTGTCATCACAGGTAAATATTTTCCGATCGTGTCGTTCAGGTTCAGTTTGCCTTCATCAACAAAAGTCATTACCAAAGCAGCACTCAACCATTTACTGCAACTGGCAATACGTTCTCTGGTGGTAGTGGTATAATCTTCAAGATTGACTTCTTTCCCTTGTCGCTTAGCCATGAACTTTCCAACCATCTTTTGTTTCCGGCTAAGGTTGTTTTCAGCATGATTGTACACTATTTTTCCATCTTTATAGATCATCATTACAGCTCTGCCACCAAGTTCTTCAAGGTTGTCTTTCATCCAGGTATCTACCTTAGAAAAGTTGTATTGAGCCTTGCTGAACTGAAATAATAGCAGGAAAAATGCAACGGCACTGACTTTGATGCAGTTTAGTTTGATAAAACGTGACATAAGTGCTCAATTTTGGGGTTGGATACTGATTTGAAGATAAGGTTTAATGATTTTACTATCAATCGTTCTTTGAGCTTCGTCCCTTGTGTCACTCACTTGTACGTTCTGAACTTTGTTCGGCAAGTGAACTATAAAGACAATATAGCCACATAGGTTCATTAAGCCTTTGGGTTACTTGGAGTCTTTGAGTCTTAGTGGTTCTAAAAGATCAGTAATGATCCAAAAGTACAAGAGTGCGACGCAACGAAGCTTAATAGTAGCAGTTAAGCTGGGTAACAAAAAGTAAAATCATTTCAATCAAGTTAATAACTGGTAAACTAATTACATCATTTCAATCACTGTCAATGAACTTAAATAACTATACAATTAAAGCACAGGAAACAATTCAATCTGCACAGCAGCTTGCTTTCAATGCAGGTAATCCCAACATTGAGACAAATCACTTGCTCAAAGCTTTGCTGTCAGACGAAGATTCACCGGTAGAATTTTTCCTAAAGAAGAATAACGTCAACATACAATACGTTGAAGGCAAATTGGAAGAATCAATTAGCAAGCTTCCAAAAACTTCCGGAGAAGCTGCACAATCATTTGGTCGTGACATGAACAATGCCTTGCTCCGAGCTAACACATTACTAAAGACTTTTGGTGATGAGTTCATTAATCCTGAGCACTTGTTATTATCCCTGGTGCAGGGTTCCGATGACACAGCTAAGATTCTGAAAGATGCAGGCTTAACTGAGAAAGGGTTGGTTGCTGCAGTAAAAGATCTGAGGAAGGGTTCAACTATCAACTCACAAACACAATCTCAACAATACAATGCTTTGCAGAAGTATGCAAAGAATCTGGTGGAGTTTGCAAGAGCAGGAAAGCTTGATCCTGTGATTGGTCGTGATGAAGAGATTCGAAGAACATTGCATATTCTTTCTCGTAGATCTAAGAACAACCCGATACTTGTTGGTGAGCCAGGTGTTGGTAAAACGGCAATTGCTGAAGGCTTGGCAATGAGAATTTTAAATGGAGATGTACCTGAAAACTTAAAGAGCAAGATCATCTTTTCTTTAGATATGGGTCAGCTGATTGCTGGTGCAAAATATAAAGGTGAATTTGAAGAGCGACTGAAAGCTGTGATAAATGAAGTAGCTAAAAGTGATGGCGAGATCATACTTTTTATTGACGAGATACATACTCTAGTAGGAGCCGGTGGTGGTGAAGGTGCAATGGATGCAGCAAATATTTTGAAACCAGCATTAGCAAGAGGTGAGTTAAGAGCAATAGGTGCAACTACTTTGAATGAGTATCAAAAATATTTTGAAAAGGATAAAGCACTTGAACGTCGTTTTCAGAAAGTAATGGTTGATGAACCAAGTGTGGAAGATGCGATCTCAATTCTCCGTGGATTGAAAGACAGGTATGAATCGCACCACCATGTGCTTATAAAAGACGAAGCAATCATTGCAGCTGTTGAACTTTCTTCACGTTACATCAGCGATCGTTTTTTACCAGATAAAGCGATTGACCTCATAGACGAAAGTGCAGCAAAGCTTCGTTTAGAGATGAATTCAATGCCGGAAGAATTGGATGAGCTTGAAAGAAGAATTCGCCAGTTGGAAATTGAGCGAGAAGCCATCAAAAGAGAAAATGATGAAGAGAAGCTAAAAGAGTTGAATACGATCATCAGTAACCTGATGGTTGAAAGAGATACCTATAAAGCCAAGTGGCAGCAGGAAAAAGAATTGGTGGAGAAAGTACAAACCGCCAAAGCAGAAATCGAAAATCTGAAACTTGCTGCTGAACGGTCAGAACGAGAAGGTGATTATGGTAAGGTTGCAGAGATCAGGTATGGAAGAGTTCAGGAGCAAGAGAAGATCATAGCTGATTTAGCCAAAGAACTTGAACAGATAAGTGAGAAACGTTTACTGAAAGAAGAAGTAGATGCAGAAGATATTGCAGAGAATGTAGCAAGAGCAACCGGAATTCCGGTAACCAGAATGTTGCAGAGTGAAAAGGAAAAACTGCTGAACCTGGAAGATCATCTTCATGAAAGAGTCGTAGGACAAAATGAAGCGATTACAGCTGTTGCTGATGCAATTAGAAGAAGCAGAGCAGGACTGAGTGATCCAAAAAAACCGATTGGCTCCTTTATTTTCTTGGGAACAACCGGTGTTGGTAAAACTGAACTGGCTAAAGCTTTAGCGGAGTTCCTGTTTGATGACGAAACAATGATGACTCGTATAGATATGAGTGAGTACCAGGAAAAACATACGGTTTCAAGATTGGTTGGTGCTCCTCCAGGATATGTTGGTTACGATGAGGGTGGTCAACTTACAGAAGCTGTTAGAAGAAAGCCATACAGTGTGGTATTGTTGGATGAAATTGAAAAAGCTCACCCTGATGTCTGGAATGTTTTGCTGCAGGTTCTTGACGATGGAAGACTAACCGATAACAAAGGTCGTGTGGTAAACTTCAAGAACACCATTATCGTAATGACAAGCAACATCGGTAGCCATATCATTCAGGAAAAGTTTGAAGATGTGAGGGAAAGCAATCTTGAAGAAGTTGTAGAAGCGACTAAGAGTGAGGTAATGAACTTGCTTCGTCAAACAATAAGACCTGAGTTTCTAAACAGGGTTGATGATGTGATCATGTTTCAGCCGCTGATGAAGAATGAGATCAAGGGCATTATCAACATCCAGTTGCGACAATTAAAGAATATGGTATCACCATCTGGTATTCAACTTAAATTTAGTGATTACCTGTTAGACTATCTTGTAGAGAATGGATACGATCCTCAGTTTGGTGCAAGACCATTAAAGCGTCTTATTCAAAAAGAGATAGTCAATAAGCTCAGTAAAAAATTATTGGCAGGAGATGTAGATAAAAGTCATCCCGTACTGGTAGATGTGTTTGATGGAGTGGTAGTGTTTAGAAATGATATTGTTGAGTCGGTGAAGTAAATCATTTAGCGACTGTATCAAAGCCGTGCAAGTCCAAGGCTTTTTTATTTTCCACACTTTTTGGCTCCTTTGAAGCCGCCGTTCTAAGCTTTAACAAGTTAACCAGACTCTTGAAAAGGAAAGACTTAGTTAGATATGGACATACTTTGTGGTGTGTTGAGATTGCTTTAGAACGATTGTTGAACTAAATGTTATCAAAGGACGAACTATGGATAATTTAAAGAATCAACAGAGCAGCTGTAATGTTTCTCACAAGAGAAATGCAATAGATGAAACTTTTGAGCAGAATGCCGGTGTAAAAATTCATAATAAGGACAAGTATAGTGGCGGTAGCGGATTCTATTCAACAAAGGCAAATGCTAAGTGCCCTAATGTGTATGATAATATGAATAATTCAAAAAAATAAACTTATGAAGAAGACAACTCGAAATCAAAATATGCCAGATCAAAGTGTGAGAGATAACGAATCTGTGAAACCCAAATCGTCGACTAACTCAAATGACCGATTAGGTAAACCGGAAAAATTCACAGATTCTAATTTGAATCAATCCAACACCACAAAACAGAGGTACGACGATATAACAGGAACAGTGGAGAATGGAATTGGCTAAGGCGATTCGTAACAACGATGTGGTCTTAATATACGGTAGATGCAGTGAGTGATAGGTTTCTCTTACTGCATCTTTTTTAGAAAGTTCTTTAGTTCTATTTAACAATGCCAGTAATATGATGGCACAGTTTTACAACATTGTATAAAATAAATGGATAATCTATGAAATTCATATCAACAAAAGTCCACGGCATGATGGACTACATGATGGGAGTATTATTGATTGCATCGCCTTGGATATTTGGCTTTGCAAATAGTAACGGCATGCAAGTGTGGACACCAGTCATTCTCGGTCTATTGGCTATTATTTATAGTTTAATGACAGACTATGAACTTGGATTGTCTGATAATATCAGCATGCGTACACACCTTGTTATAGATTTTATGTCAGGTATGCTCTTAGCAGCATCACCTTGGTTATTTGGTTTTGCAGATCAGGTTTATCTGCCACACTTAATACTGGGTATTGTTGAAATCGGAGCCGCACTTTTTACTACAACTACAGTTGGTGGTCATACAAGATTGCATCATCACAAACCAACAATGAGTATGGGCAACAGACACAAAACAGCACATGGTTAATATAGTCCGTTTTAAAAGAAAAGTGGATGTCGTATAACGGCATCCACTTTTTTTAGCGATCATTTATCGCTTTAGCTCTTCTTCGATAGCCGCATTGATCTTTTCCTCAGCTTCCGTTACCCACTTCGGTACAGTTTCTTCAATTATTTTCCAGCCACCGTTTTCAGCTTTCATGTTGAACATGATCCTGTTTCCACGATCATCGTTCACATCTACATGAAACTTCTCTGTATCTCCCGGCACTTTTCTAAAGTTGAATTCTTTCAAGTTACCCGGCGCTTTTATCAGCTTTGTAAATTGTATGTTTTTCCGCACATTTAATCCCATGGCATAAAGGTATTGAGAAGATAGGTCTGCAACTTTTGTACCTCCTAAAAGAAATGTGATTTTTATTTATTAGCCAGAAGTTCAGATCAATTATTAAGCTTCCGTTGCGTCGCACTCTTCAACTGCAGTAAAAAGGTGAGGCGATTTTTCTCCATAGAACAGAAAGTAGCATTAGTATTCTCCGTCAGGTTTTTCGTTATTGGGCTTTACCGGTACTTTGTTCTTATCGTTCTTTTTCTGCTCTTCAGCCTTTTTCATCGTCTTTTCAGACATTTCCTGAAGTTTCGCTTCATTGCTTTTACCCGTATTATTATCTTTTATAGGTACTTCTATAGGGAATTGTCCATCCTGCAACCTGGTTTTAAACACTTTTGCAATGTATATCCACTGTCCATCTTTCCATTTAAACCCTTCCTGGTCTCCATCAGGAACAAGTGTGAACTTCTTAGTTGGGTCTTTCGAATCACTTACCAGGTGATCAAAGATGATCATATCCATTTCCCGATCATAACTAATCCTAGCCGCAGCATCTTTTTTGTACTCCAGCATAAAACGAAAAGCCGGCTGTGGAGCTTTAATCTCATCAGCTGGGTAATTGAAATATCTTCCGCCAAATTGTGGTTGACCTTGTTCAGTAAACGATAAAACCTCTAACCACTTCTTTGTACTGCGGAAATTATTATCGTCATAACCAAAGAGTGTATAGTATTTTTTGTTGTTATGGGTTTTCAGAACCATGTTGTAGTAAATAGCTCCAACCCAATTCAAATTACTACGAACGGAATCTACAGGATTTGCGGTAAAATCAGACATGTCAATCAAAGGGAACAATTTTAATGAGCCATCTGCTGTTTTCATCTGTATCGCACCACGCTGTCTGAAATAAGCCTCATCTCTCATGAATTGCCAGGTGATAATTCTAAAACTACTGTCTGGTGCATAAAGCCTGGAAACAGTTTTTAAACTATCGAAAGCATAGTGAAATGAATTGGATGTTTTTAAGCTGCGAACCAACGTTCTAATGAAAATACTATCTGCAGTAAACCGCTGAGACGCCTCTCTTTCATGGATCATTTTATTAGCCAGAACCTTCAAGGTGTCTTCAGACTTTTTCAATGATGCCTTCACTTCTTTGCTCAACTGTGCAGTAGAAACAAGTGATAACAACAATAAAGTAATGATGGGTAGGAGTTTCACAGCTTTCATTACTGCTAATTTACAGTGGCTTCGCAGCAGAAAGAACAATAGAGTAGGTGTTCAGCGTTTTTTATGATTTTCTTGTAACAGTCTCGGCAAATTCAGCCAGGTTGTTAAAACGCACATCCACTAAAGGATCATCAGCTGTTACTTCAGAATTGGTAGTAGCAACATATACTGTGTGCATTCCTGCATTTCTACCAAACTTCATATCGCTGAGTTTGTTGCCAACGATCAGTGAACGGCTCAAATCAATTTCAGGAAAATCTCTTTTTGCCCATTCTGCCATCCCAGGATTGGGCTTTCGATAATAACTATCCATTTCAAAATCGCCACAAAAATAAATCTGGTCAATTCTACCTCCGGCAAGTTTGATCTCTTCCATCATATTTGCATGGATATTTTCCAGATCAGCAACAGTCATTACGCCTTTTCCAATACCTCGTTGATTCGTCACAAGTACGATCACTCCAAAAACCTCGTTCAATTGCTTCAAAGCCTCCAAAACACCATCATAAAACCTGAATTCATTCCAATTAAGGATATAATCTTCCTTTTTCTCATGGTTTAGCACTCCGTCACGGTCTAGAAATAAGGTCCAGGTTTTATCTATTTGGGAGAAATCAAGCATTAGGTTCGTTTAAACAGCAGCAAAACTAACTTTCATTTCTCGCAGAATACGCTTAGGTCGCAGAATCGAATTTTTTCCGTGTGTTCTGCGATTTCTGCGAGACACAAATAAGCAAAAAAAGGGAGCAAAACTGCTCCCTTAATATTTTTGATAGCTAACAAATTACCATCTGTTACCACCACCGTTTCCTCTGTCATTAGAGAAAGAACGTTTTTTGAAACCGCCAGCTCCACCACCGTTTCCAGCAGGTCTTTCTTCTCTAGGCTTAGCTTCAGTAACGTTGATTGTTCTGCCTTCAACTACACCACCGTTTAATTCAGTGATTGCTTTTTTAGCAGCTTCATCATCAGCCATTTCTACGAAACCGAAACCACGGCTACGGTTAGTGAATTTGTCTGTAATAACTTTAGCAGATGTAACTTCTCCGTACTCTGCGAAAAATTCTCTTAAGTCTTCATCTTGAACGTTGAAGCTTAAGTTTGAAACATAAATGTTCATGTTTTGTCCTTAACAATTAATTAAAAAAAGATCTTGAGAAACCCGCAATGGAACGAAGACTAACTTTTAGCAGAAATGCGTAGCAGATAAAATCATTCAATACCCAGATGCAAAAAACTCAAATTAACAGCACAAAGATAGGCTGAAAAACATTCCATCAAAGTTTATTTTGAATATAGTTTGTTAAGTAATGGTTTGATCTCCAACTGCCGGTTTCAATATAAAGGCTGGTTTTATTTATACAAGTATCAACTATACTTCACTTACCGATAGAAGAAAGAATTTACAATTTCTGAAAATCGTTCAGAATCTTCCGTTTTGAGAATCAGATAATGAAATTTTTTTGAATTGTTGAGGTTTTTGAAAAGTATAGCGTTAAAATTCCTTTCAAATACACTATCAATTTTAGCTTGACTAATAAAGGCAATTTTTGATGTGGGAAGCTTAACACAGTTCGTATCAGCGAGGATAGCGGTTGCTTTTGAATAAGTTGAATAGCTGTTAATGAATTTTGTAATGCAATCGCACCTTATACAGGAAATTATGATCCCCTCATTACCCTTAAAATTTGCAGATAAGTACGCCTTATTAAAATAAAATTCATTATCCTTTTTGAGATGTTTACATGACGAGAAAAAGGAAAAAAACAACAGGATTTTACTTAACCTCATAATAATATATTGAAGATAAATCACTAGATACTGATGCAAACCCATTTTTGTAAGAAAAAGATAGCTGAGGAATAATTGCATCTTCGAACTTATTGTACCGTAGTATATTCTGATTATTATCTAAAAGCAAATATTCAAATTTTGGCTTCTCATGTAGTGACTTACGTGCTATTCGCTTGATGATTACGCAATAGTCTTTCGCAATGAATACTTTTTCATTTATTTCTGAAGTTTCCGAGTAGAACCGTGAATACCCTAAATCTTTCCGCTTGTCATAATCGAAATCTGTGTATGAGGAATAAGGGTTATAGTTACTTGTACTAATGATTCGGTCATGTTCCAAGGAAAGAATCTGCAATTCATCTGTTGTTTCAAAGAAAGCTATAGCTGTATCATCAGTAAAAGAAATTAAGGACGTCCCTGTAGGTCTGCGTTTCCCTTGTTTATAAACTCTTGGTGTGCTGATAACTTTCGAAGACGTTTTGGTTTTCGTTGAAAATTTCAAATACATAAATTCATCAAAAAATCTCTTCCTACTACTATAATTTCCAATAGGTAAATAGATATTTGAGTTAATAACGGCAAATGGTTGGGTAGGATTTATTTTAAAAAAGTTTTGATTAGATAAAACTTCTTTCAAATCAAAGCTATCAACTGAATTGCTGCTTAAATTTGAATCTAAAGAAAGGTGGAACATCATTCCTCTTTTGTCATTGAAATAAAATATTGAGTTTTCTTTTATCACAATTTGGAATAAATGAGATGTCCAATCGAGTTGATTCGACATGTCACATTTATATGTAATGGATGTATCTATTATACCTTGGAATATAATATAACCATTCTTATTCAGGTATGTCAGGTAAAGTATGCCTGATACATTTAGAATTTGTTCTCTATACCGAAAATCAGAATCTTTGATCTTTAAAGGACTTACCTTATAGACTTGCCTTACCAAAGGGGATGTATACACCTTAGGCAACTTTGTCGGATTTGAATTCGTGCAGCAGCAAAATATTATTAAAATAACTACTGACGGAATAAAGCGATATTCCAACCTTCCTGTTTTATTTGGGCATAATTGTGATATAAATAAACTTGGTTTGTTGCTCACCTCCTTGAGGTTCGAAAACAACAAAATCTTTAGTCGGCATTTGCCTAATTTGATAAGTACCGGTTTCTAGCCGATTGAGCAATGTGTCTCTATTTTCTGCTTTATCGAAAACCATGTTATATCTCGGATTAGACTTTAGAGATGCTAACTCATTCCGCTCAAAAGCAATTTTAATCTCATTGATTATTTCATCACTTGCGATTAAAGAGTCTATAATGCAAGTTTCTGGTGCATCTCTATTCCAGGCAGGCACTGAAGGAATGTACTTGCCATCATCAGGTCCACCAACTTTGCAATCTTCGCCAGGGCCATCGCAATACATATAATACATTTCGCGACCATCTCCTGTTCCCCGAGCTTGAAGAATAGTAACGTAATAGCCTGAGTAGTTCTTGTAATTTTCCCGATTACAAGTTATTGACATTAGTGAAGTCGCTATAGCAACTAAAAGTAACGGTGTTCTCGTTTTATGTAATTTTTTACTAAAGTAAGATTTATTGAATATTGTAGTAAGTTCTTCGCCTTAAAAATTCAGCAATACCAACTCTAATCAAATAGTAATCTTAAAGGAGGATTTTCTTTACTTTACAACCATTGAATAACCGCTTTGCAAATATCACCGACCAGGAACTGCTGGAGAAGTTCTATGCCGACAGCAATAATGAATGGCTGGGTATTTTGCTTCAACGGTATACGCTCTTGCTTTTTGGTGTTTGTATGAAATACCTGAAAAACGAAGACGAAGCGAAAGACGGTGTTCAACAAATTTTCCTGAAAGCAATAACAGAACTTTCCAAGTACCGTGTAAGCTATTTTAAAAGCTGGCTGTACATGGTGGCTAAGAACCATTGTTTAATGAAACTTCGGGATAAGCATGTAAATGTTGACCTGGAGAAAGTACAGATATCAGCTGAAGAAACCCAAAAGCAGGATCACCTGGATAAAGACAAGGTGTTGAGTGTAATGGAAGAGTGCCTGCAATATTTAAATGATGAGCAGAAGACCTGTGTAACTTTGTTCTACCTGCAAAAAAAGAGTTATCAGGAAATTGTTGATGAAACAGGGTATTCCATTTTACAGGTGAAAAGCTACATTCAAAACGGTAAACGTAACCTGAAGAACTTAGTTGAAAAGAAAATGAAAGAAACCAGTGCCAGACCTTAATAACATATTGAACGAAGAAGACGATCTTAGAGATGATGACCTGTTGAAATATCTGCAGGGCGATATCTCTAAAGACGATCACCATAAAGTTGAGCGGCAAATGGCTGACTCAGACTTTGTGAACGATGCTATGGAAGGGCTGCAAAATGTGCGGAATAAGAAATCGATCGATGTTTATGTTGAAGAGCTGAATCGTAATCTTAAAAAGCAGGTATCAACCAAAAAGAAGCGAAATGAAAAGCGTAAGTTGAAAGATCAGCCCTGGATCGTTATTGCTGTAGTGGTGGTTTTAGGTCTTTGTATTTTGACTTATGCAGTTATCAGGTATCAACAGAAAAGCTCTACTCAGCCAGCTGGTATTCAAACAGACCAAAAGAAGAATTAGTATTCTACTTTATCAGCTTTCTGGTTCCATTCCTCAAACACTTTTTTTGCTTCATCTCTTCCAATACACTCTAAAGCAATTTTTCGCTGATCTAAAGGAAGTACCAGTTCGTCATAGATAAGTGAATCATCAAAGCCAATAGCTGCAGCGTCTGAACGTGTGTTTGCGTAATAAACTTTTTCTGGTCTTGCCCAGTAAATTGCTCCCATACACATTGGGCAAGGTTCACAAGAAGTGTAGATCTCACAATCACTCAGTTGAAAAGTTCCCAGGTTTTTGCAAGCATCACGAATGGCAACAACTTCAGCATGTGCAGTAGGGTCGTTGGTTGATGTTACACGATTATTGCCTTTTCCAACGATCTCGTCACCTTTTACCACAATGCAACCAAATGGTCCACCCTGGTTATTCAACATGCCCTGACGGGATAATTCAATTGCTTCAAGAATAAATTTCTGCTCTCTTACCATAATACAGCTGCGAATATATCAGTTCTGTTAAAGCAATGGAGCTAAACTATGGACTGTAACTTAACGCTTTTAAAATATCGAAATGAAATGGGACCAAACCTTTAGCTTTTAGAAAATAGATTATCCTGTTTACGAAGCTGCTTCCTGTGATCTTTGCAGCCCGAATAAGATGTAATGGCTTAACCCTCAACAGTTTTGCCCAGTAAACCAAGTCTCAAGTTTTGAAACATTTACTGTTTGCTCATCTATATTCTGCATGAACCACATATTTCCATACAAATCTCAACAATTATACCCTGAGGAAACCATGCAATTTGTATCTATGCACTTAAGTATTCGGTTTTTTGTTGTAAATCAAGTGCAACGAAAGGTTTCTTTTGTATTGTTTTAAAAAAGTAGGAACTTTATTAACACTTTTGCCCACAGAATGACTGACAACATCATAGGAGATCAGGCTCATAACCTCCTTGCGTTTCAACAAGCTGTTGATACGAACCTTCTTGTATCGGTTACTGATGAGAACGGTTTCTTCAAAAGTGTGAACAAGAATTTTTGCGAAGTTTCTCAGTATACCGAAGCAGAATTGCTTGGGAACAGCTTTAAAATTCTTCAGTCAGGTAATGCCGATCATTTCTTCCGGATGATGAACGAAGCCATAGACACAAAAGGTGGCTGGAGAGGTGAAGTACGTCACAAGGCTAAAGACGGTTCTTTTTATTGGGTAGATAAGATCATTGTTCCGATCAGGGATGATAAGGGTGCAATTGCTGAACTTCTTTCTATTTCTACCCTTATCAACGATAAAAAAGATGTAGAGCTTGCTTTACTCAAAAGCAAGGAAAGAAGCGATGCTCTTTTTAACGCCATTCCGGAGATGATCTCTCTTTCAACACCGGAGGGAAAACGTTCTTATGTGAACAATATCTTCTGCGAGTTTTTTGGCAAAACAACCGAAGAGCTGAAGGACAGGAATTACAAGTTTGCAGATGAACAAGGTATTCAGGATTATATCGAACAGTTGAAAAGCTTGTCTAAACGTAACCCAAATGTTACCAATCTGCATCTCTTGGAAAATGCACATGGTGAAAAGCGATGGATACTATGGACTGAGACTGGCATTTTTGACGATAAAGGCAATCTTACAGAGATCCTTTCACTTGGAAAGGATGTTACAAGGATGAAGGAAGCCCAGGAAGAGATCGACAGTCAAAAGCGTTTTACTGAAGGTATTCTTAACAATATTCCGGCAGATATTGCCGTGTTTGATGATCAACACCGTTATGTGTTCGTAAACCAAAAAGGTCTTACCAACGAAGGCATGAGAAATTGGTTGATCGGAAAAACAGATTTTGATTACTGCGAGTTAAAAAATCTTGATCAGAGCCAGGCAACAAAACGTAGAGAGTATTTTACCAAGGCAATGACAACTGGTGAGCAGATAGAATGGGTAGATGAACATGTAACACGAGCCGGAGATAAAAAATATATACTTAGGAAATTCTATCCCTATAAAGAAGACGATAAGATCAAGTACGTGATCGGTTATGGAATTGATGTTACCAGTATTAAGAAAGCCGATGCTCAAAAAGATGAATACATTAAGCAGTTAGAGGATATAGCTTTCACAACATCTCATAAAGTTCGCCATCCATTGGTAAACATACAGGGCTTGTTGCCAATGCTGGAAGATGAAAACCTATCGATTGATGATCGTAGGAAGGTGCTTCAATACATGAAAGACTGCACCATTTTGTTGGATGAGTTCACCCGTGAACTTTCAAAGAACTTACTTTACTACAAACAACAGCTCTCACCCCAAACTCAAGCAAAAGTTTAGTTAGGTAACCAGCTCTCATCTTACTATTGAACGTTCGTTGCTACGCTCAGTTCACAGTTCCTCCTTTGTGTCATCAGATCAAGCGTAGTCCCGAACTTTCGGGATCCTGAGTTTATCGAAGGATCGCACTCTTTGACTTCCATATCTGCATTGTGCAATAAATCATACTTTCTCACTTTTACTTAATCACATTATTCGGCTAATTTAGCCAGCATGAAATACGTTATCTGCTCAGTAGCTGTTGCGCCATTACGAAAAGAACCATCTCACCGAAGTGAAATGACCAGCCAATTGCTGATGAACGAAGCTGCCGAAGTATTAGAAGCTGAGAAGCAGTTTACAAAAGTTCGGTGTTTGTATGATGGCTACGAAGGTTGGGTAGCAAATAACCAGGTAAGTTCAGCTGAAGAAATTTCGGTTGCAGAGCAACAAAGCCAGCCTTTTGAATCTAGGGCTATTCGCAAAGTTGCCTTTACTTATTTAGACGTTCCTTACCTCTGGGGTGCAAAAAGCAAGTTAGGAATTGATTGCAGCGGGTTTAGCCAGCAGGTTTATAAAGAATTCGGCATTCAGTTACCAAGAGATTCTTACCAGCAAGCAGAAATAGGAGAGGTGGTAGGCTTTTTACAGGAAGCCAAATGTGGTGACTTGGCTTTTTTCGATAATGAAGAAGGAAGGATCACTCATGTTGGAATTATGCTGAGCAGCGAAGAGATTATTCATGCCTCAGGTAAAGTGAGGATCGATAAAATTGACAACCAGGGTATCATCAACGCAGAAACGGGAGCCAGAACACACAAACTCCGTATTATTAAACGATACAAAAAACCTTGAGCGTTTCTACTCAAGGTTCGGTGTAAAATATATGATCTTAGTTATATTAGGTCTAATGCAAGAGAGAAATAAGTAACTACACCAGGTAAAGCCAACCAAAAGAATGGTCTTAATCCAGGCATTATCAGCATTACGATCATTATAGCCAGCCAAACAAAGCACCAGAGCCAGTATTTCGCAGTTGATTTTTTATCCATCTCCATGAGGTAAGAATTTGCGGCAAAGATAAGGTTACAACTTATTCTGGCTAAACTTTTCAGCTACGATTTTTTTCTCCTGTACAGCACCTTTCGGCTTGTCAATAAACAGCATTTTAATGGCTACCAGCAACATGAAAATGGCAAAAACCTTCTTTACGGTAACATCGGGTATAGAGAGAGCCAGCTTACTGCCAAAATAGCTGCCGAGGATAAATCCAATAGCTATCAGGGCTACAACCTTTACATCAAGATTTACTTCTGGGTTTTTATAGTAGTTCAATACTGCCAGGATTCCTATTGGCAACAACAGAATAGCCAATGAAGTTCCCTGAGCCTGCTTTTGAGAAAATGCCAGCAGGTACACCAATGCAGGAACAATGATAATACCTCCACCCACACCTACCAAACCACTTAACATTCCGGCAGCGATGCCGATTACAATAAGCATGATAATAATGTAGGCTGACATAGTTTTCATTTTAGAAAGGTTTGTTTATATAGCTCAATAGCATCTGTAACAATCTTCAGCGCTGTTGCTTTGTCGCCAAACTCCTCAACTATAACGGTTTTGTTTTCCAGCTTCTTGTATTCTTCGAAGAAATGCCTCAACTCGTCAAAGAAGTGCTTTGGAAGTTCCTCGATGTTGTTGTAGTGATTTACACTAGGATCTTTATCAGCTACAGCAATGATCTTATCATCTGCATCACCACTGTCAACCATCTGCATTACCCCAATTATCTTGGCTTCCATAATGGTTAGTGGCTGAACAGGTAGTGAAGTGATCACCAATATGTCTAACGGATCTTTATCATCTCCATAAGTTCTTGGAATAAAACCGTAGTTCATGGGGTAGTAAAAAGAAGAATAGATAACCCTATCCAACCTTAGCAAGCCACTGGGCTTATCTATTTCATATTTCGCTCTCGATCCCTGTGATATTTCAATTACTGCATTTACTATTCTCGGTGCCTGTTCACCAGGATCAACTCCATGCCATGGGTGTAAAACGTTCTGCATCATAATCTCGTCAATTGTATTCCTGCAAATGTAGCAGCTAATCCTAAAATGATACTTAAACCTATATAGCCAATCGTTGCAGCATAACGCTGTTGATCCAGCAATTGAATACATTCAAGTGAAAAAGCCGAAAAGGTTGTAAAACCTCCGCAGATTCCAGTGGCTAAAAACAGTTTCCAGTTCTGGCTCACGGCTTCATTCTTTAAAACAAAACCCATGATCAATCCAATAAGGAATGATCCAAGAATGTTCACCGATAAAGTAGCATAAGGAAAGCTTTGTGGTTTTATCAGCACAGAGAAAAGATACCTCAGCATAGAGCCGATCATACCTCCAATTCCGACTAACAGAAAGCTTTTGAACATTTACATATTTGGGTTTAGGGTGTATTTCAGATCAACAACCCACTTTCCTTCGCTTTTAATCACTTTCACCTTTTTAGGTGTCATATCGAAGGAGCTTTTATATTGTATGATCACTTCATTTTCAGTAACCTCATCTATTTCGCCGATAACAATTGATGAACTTCTATAGCCTTCCTGTGTTTCTGTACTGCTTGTTCTTAGCTGACGATGTAGTTTACCAAGCAAAGCTTTGTTCTTATCGTCTATGAGCATATAAGCTTCTGCTTTCTTCGTGTCGCCTTTCATAAATCCATCAATAAACTCTCTACCGGCATCTAGGGCATTTTCAGCTTTAGGATAACTGGAATTGCTTTTACAAGAAAATAAAACCACAAGTGAAAACAGAAATAATAGCCTCTTCATGGCTGCGAAGATAACTTTTCAACTGCTGAATAAAAAAAGAGGCTCGCTTTGCAGCAAACCTCCATGATTCTTACGTTTGGAATATCTATGGTCGGTTTTCCACGTTCTTTTGATCCGGTCTTTGCTGGTCCTGCTCTTTCTTTTCACGGTCATAAGCTCTGATAATGGCTTTAACCAATCTATGCCTTACCACATCTTCTTCATCTAACTCAATATGAGCAATGCCTTCAATGTTCCGTAAAATTTTCGTTGCAGTCCATAAACCACTTCGTTGATTCTTTGGAAGGTCAACCTGTGTAGGGTCACCTGTTATAATTGCTTTGGCATTTGAACCAATACGTGTTAAAAACATCTTGATCTGCAGATCATTGGCATTCTGAGCCTCATCAAGTATGATGAAAGCATTATCCAAAGTTCTACCTCTCATATAAGCCAATGGAGCAATCTCAATTGTCCTGGTACTCATATAATATCCAAGCTTATCAGCAGGGATCATATCGTCCAAAGCATCGTATAATGGTCTCAGGTATGGATCAATCTTCTCTTTCAGGTCACCAGGTAAGAAACCCAGGCTTTCACCAGCTTCTACCGCAGGACGAGTTAGAATGATCTTCTTCACAACCTTATTTTTCAATGCTCTAACAGCAAGTGCCACTGCGGTATAGGTTTTACCAGTACCTGCAGGTCCAACTGCAAAAACGATATCGTTCTTGTCAACCGCTGTTACCATTTTCTTCTGGTTATTGGTTCGGGCACGAACAGTTTTGCCGTTCGGTCCAAAAACAAGAATATCGTTCGGGTTCTTATCTACAAAAGCATCAACGGTTTCAGCATCATCACCACCAAGTATCTGCTCAAAATAGTTTTCACTAAGATGACCATTCCTTTCGAGGTACTGAATAATTAAAACGATCTTTTCTTTTGCTGAATCTATTTGCTCTGGAGCTCCGGAGAGTTTGAGCTGAGTACCTCTGGAAAGAATCTTTAAGAGTGGGAATTTCTTTTTGAGTAAATCAAGTTTGCCGTTATTTACTCCAAAGAACTCGATAGGATTTACGGTGTCCAGGTTAATGATTGTGTCTGTCAATTCGGTCCGATTTAAATGAACAATCTGGTTTTGAGTCTTTTGTACTTATCTAACCAACATCTATTCCAAATTTAACTCATGATGCATCACAGTTCCAACTCATTATTACTCACAGTTTGTGGGTAAGTAAATCGTTATCTCGCATGTTTATGACATGGATGTGACTTCGGTTGTGACAATCACTAGTTCAGAAATATTGATTGGTACATTTAAGCTAATAGACTTTTATTTGAATTGAAATCGACATAACTGATTGTTAATTCCTTAAAAATGAGCTTGGATAGGCAATAAAAAGAGGCTGGAAAACCCAACCTCCTAATCTTTTATTCTGCAAAAACGAGCATCTTATGATATATAAAATATACATTGAGGCGGCAGTTGCTTTTCAGATTTTAGTAATAGCGTATTACTATTCTTTTGCAGCGTCAGTGCCATCCTTCTCTTCCTTAAATCCCCTAATGCCTTTGCCAACACCTTTCATTAATTCAGGAATTCTTTTCGCACCGAATAAAAGAAAGATCAGAAGTGCAATGATCAATATTTCTGTAAATCCTATTCCGCCCATAAAAATAAATTTAAAAGAACACCGGCTTAGCCGGTGTTCTTAATTATAAATTGAAACTATACAATAAACGGATCAACGATAACCAGCACTTCTGCTTTTGTAAGTGGCTCATCAAAGCTTTCGCTTGCTGCAGCAGCATTTATAGGGAATCCGCCAATGCCTGTTATCTGTACACCAGCCTGCATTGTGTTTTCTTCGCCATTATAACTTGCTTGAACTGCTGGAGATCCGATACCACTTTGGTTTAAAGTGATCCAAGGCTTAACTGTTACGCCAGCTGGAACAAGGCTTCCGTTAGCTCTTCTCATATATCTAACGTGAGCAGCATGTCTTGCTTCAACAGAGTGTATTTGCAAAGCGGCAGTAAGTATGTCATTATTAGATATTAGGTTACCTGCTTGTCCTTTATATGCCCTAACACCCGTATCCTCGAAGGTTTGAGCAACAGCAAGGAATAATCCATAGTTGCTGAAAACGCCAACAAAAGGACCGTTATTACTTCCATTACCTGCTGTAAAATCGAACGTTGGTTTTGAAACCGGTGTTGTTCCTAAGCTGGTAAGTGCTGCCTTAAGAAAATTTACGTGTGCATTCTCATGATCACGAATCGTTGTAAGAGCACCAACAGCAGGTCCCGCTGGGATTAATCCAGGAGAAGCTACACCTATTGTATAAAATTCAGCTTCAAGATATTCCAGCGTTAAAGCAAACTGAAGTGTATCGGTTATTGAACTGCTTACTTGTCCATATGCTTTTTTAAACATTGATCCCAAAGCAAAAGGAATAGCAGCCAGAGCAATTCTTCCGCTTGCTTTTGCAAATTGTTGCATCGTCTTGCGGCGTGTATCCATCTTATCATATACTTCAGGATCCACCTTTTCAATCTCGTTAAATATATTCTGTAAGTTCATAGAAATAGATGTTTTGATTATGATGTAGGTAAGTTGCTTGCGTTAAGTTTTGTTTTCACATAAGTACCGGCTATAGACAATACTTCAGATGGAGTTCTTACAACATCCAATCCTTGTGGATTGATTACAGTTGAATCTGCAAAAGATCCATTGCTTATGAGGTCTCTTATTAATGCAGCATGTCTTGCTTCAACAGAAACGATCTTGCCTGCTAATAATAAATAATTAGCGTCAGCTAATAATTTGCCTGCTCCGTTGTAGGCAGAAACACCAAGATCTTCAAATGCCTTAGCTGTACCTAGTACACTATCTCTGCTACCAAAGTTGATTGAGCTGAAATCTACTTCTAAGCCCGGAATAGCATTAGTACCTAACGCTGCTTTAAAAAACTCACGGTGAGCTACTTCATGGTCTCTAATGTCAGTTAAATAAGCCTGCTCTGTTGCAGTAATACCACTGTACAATGAATTGATTACCTGAGTGTAAAAAGCGGCTTCGAGTTGTTCTAATGCATAAGCATAGTTTAGCACACCGATGTCACCGCTACCTAAGTTAACGCCATCATTATTAGAGTCTTTTTTACAGCCTGTAGATGTAACTACTGCCGCTGCCGCTGCTGAAAGTCCGAGAACTGAAAGAAATTTCCTGCGTTGCATGTTAAAAGGACTACTCTCTTGATTTGGAGTGTCTTGAACAAGTGTTTGATCCATACGTATAGGTTTAATGATTAAAGACAATTCTTTCAGAAGGGGAGGTGTAAAAAAGGAAACAGTAGGTAGTATCGACTTAGATACGATGAAATCTTTCTGTTGGATTTGATTTAAGGAATTTATTTAGCTGTATCAATCACCTATCATACCGATGTTTTCGCTGAAGCATACAAAAAGGAAAAAAAAGAAATTGTATAAAAGATAGTTAATATAATAAGCTTTCCTTCAACAAAAACAAGGAAAATACAAATCACAATCATCAATAATTATTGTTCTTGATGATTATTTTTCCTGATGTGTGACTTTTTGAACTGTAAATAATGAGGACAAGCATACTACATTTATATAAATTGGCCGTAGCTGTTATAGTGTGTGTGAAGCTGATGGTTCTTTCTTCTTGTACAGTGATAAGGAAAGAAAACCTAGCAGAGGTCCTGGTGAAAGAAAAATATACAACCATTTTCCTGTTAAAGCTGCTTCGAGCATATGGAGCAGAGCAATGCTGATGATTGTAATAAAGAAGCCAATGCATGTACTGATAGTTAGTGCTGTGCCTTTTTCTTCCTGGTTAGCATTCTCTGCCATTACACTCGAAAGCATAGGTGAGTCTGCCACTACCATAAATCCCCAAAGCAGCAAGAAAATAATGAAGATGGTTTCGCTAAAGTCAAATGCCAGCGGTGAGATAATACAACATATACCTGATGCTGCTAAAGCAACCAATGCAATAGTTCTTGCAGGAAATTTTATTGAGATAAATCCTGCTAAGGCACAGGACAAGCTGCCAATACCAACTACTACAAAACACCAGAATGAAACTGGTAGCGTAGCATCGTTCAACTTATTATAGGTAGTAAGAATCAGCGGCAGGAAAGCCCAGAAGGTGTACAACTCCCACATGTGACCAAAATATCCAAATGCAGCGGATCTAAATAGTTTGGGTCTGAACACTTTTATTATAGCATTGAAATTAGGTCGTTGCATTTTCTTGCGATATGGTCCTTCCGGAACAAGAAAGCCTATCATCAATCCACCAATCATTGCCATAGCAGATATCGTGAGCAACACTGTTTTCCACGAAAGTGAAAGCGATAAACTCTTCAGCAGGTGGGGGAACGCTGTTCCTAATACTAATGCACCTACAAGTAATCCAAGGGCTTTACTCAATCCTTTTTCATAATGATCTGCTGCTATCTTCATTCCAACAGGATAAATGCCCGCAAGAAAGAAACCTGTACAAAAACGACATAGTAAGATGGTAGCGTATTCTGAACTGAATACAATTAAAGCATTTGCTATAGAGGCTGCAATAGCACTGCATAGAAAAACTTTTGATGGTGCGAACCGATCAGCAATCGTGAGTAAGGCATATAAAAATGTTCCTGCAATAAAGCCAACCTGAACAAACGAAGTAATAGATACCAGTGCAGAAGAAGGTAATTGTAAGTCTGAACCAAGATCAGCTAGCACTGCATTACCTCCGAACCATAAAGATGTACAGAAGAACTGTGCTATAATGATAAGGGGCAATGCCCTTGCTGTGGTAGGCTTCATTTTAGATACAAATAAAGATAAGAATGAAGTATAAGACAGCGTAGTTTATTAGCTTTAGTTGCAAATGGAGAAAAAGCAGCCCACAACAATACTCAACATTCCCCTTTCTGTGTTGCTGATGTCTTTGTTATACATCTTAGCAGGAGTCAATCATTTTAGTAATCCAGAGTGGTACTTGAAGATTATGCCTACATATGTTCCATACCATCTGCCTTTGGTTTATATTTCCGGGGTTGCAGAATTTATTCTGGGAGTATTGTTGCTTTCACAGGCTACAAGAAAGCTTTCGGGTTACAGTATCATCCTTTTGTTGATAGCTATTTATCCTGCCAATATTCAGATGATGCTTGATTATTATCGCTCTGGGAATCCATATCTCTGGATTGCTATTTTAAGGCTTCCGTTACAATTTATACTGATATGGTGGGCTTGGAAATGTGCAAACCTGAATGTGGATTCCAGGCATCCAGTTACATCATAAAAGCCTGATCCCTTTCTCCTCGATGGTGATTTTCTTTTGCTTATACAAAGCTCCAATCGTCATCTTGAAAGTTTTCTTACTCATACCAAAAACACGGTAAATATCTTCAGGGGCTGACTTATCATTAAACGGTAACGAGCCTTTGTTTTCATCCAATAGCCTGAGTATCTTTTCTGTTTCATCTTCTACTTTCTTATAACCTGCCTTACCTAAAACAACATCTATTTTATTATCCGGACGGATGGTCTTGATAAAACCTGTCATCTTATCACCAATTTCAATATCTCGGAACACCTGGCTATCATGCAACAGCCCTGTATGTGTGTTATTGATGATCATCACCCAACCAAGATCACTTTTGCGATACGCCAGTAACTCAACTTCTTCCATTTCTTTTAACTCAAGGTCTTCATTGCTCAGCTGGAACTCTATCTTCTCTGTTGCAGCTACTCGACCAGTCTGCTCATCTATATAGATCTTAACCAGGTATTCACCCTCTTTACGCATGAGGCTTAACTGCTGACTTCTGGCAACGAACAGGTCTTTCATCAATCCCCAATCTAAAAATGCCCCAGCCGAAGTAGTGCTTACACAACGCAGTAACACGATTTCACCAACAATGCCATAAGGCTTTTGTGTGGTAGCAATCATCCTGTTCTCGGAGTCGTGGTAAAGAAACACCTGGATCTCTTCTCCTACACGAATACCGTCTGGTACAAATCTTTTGGGCAGCAATATTCCTTCTGCACCATCATCCACATAAACACCGATCTCTGTTTTGCGTAAAACTTTCAGAATGTTGTATCTGCCAACCTCAATCATAAATTGAAGGTAAGCGAAAGAGCTTATTTTATTTTCAGCTAAGTGGTAAGTGAATTCTTTTTTCTTCTTCGGTATGACCTTAATCAGTTTACTTAACAAACGGCTAAGTTTTATTTGCTCAATAAGTATCAGGTAATATATTATTCAGTATCCTTAATTTACGGACGAGTTTATCACATGAAGAAATGGATACAATATTTATTGATCTTTTGCCTGGTTTGTTCTTTCCAGCATCCAAAAGTTGTTGTATCAAAATGGGTGGTAACAAATGGATGCTCTCTAAAAGTGAGTGGCAGTACCAATATCAATAAGTTCAACTGTGATATAGATAGTTACGGACATCCTGATACTATTTTCGTTAGCAGATCAGGCTCTCAGGCTGTTCAATTAAGGGGTGATATTGTGCTGAGTGTGCAGAACTTTGATTGTCATAACGGAATTATGACTGCTGATCTGAGAAAGACACTTAAGTCAAAGGAATTTCCTTACATGGTGATCCGCTTCATCTCTATTAATAAATACCCTGAGGTGGCACAAGAAGTTACCAAAGGGCTTGTTAGCATTCAACTTGCTGGTGTAACCAAGCATTACGAAGTAAATTATCGTGCAGCTACTGCCAGTAAGAATCATATTTATTTAGTGGGTTCACAACAAGTCAATTTTTCTGACTTCAACCTCATGCCTCCAAGAAAGTTAGGTGGAATGATCAAAACCAATAATGAGCTTGCAGTGGTTTTTAACCTTAATCTCCAGGTGCTGAACTAAGGATTGGTCTTTGCGAAAACGATACCTGCTATTGTAGCCTGGAACAATCCATACAGGAACCATGTAGTCACTGTAATTAGCGTTATGTCTAATGCACTATAACAGATCCACATGATAGGGAATAACGCAAGAAATGCATAAGTAAGTCCGAACTCAAGTCCTCGTAAAACAATTTTTCCTTTAAATACTTCCTTAAATCTTTGCCATAGTACTGATAAAGCCAGGCTAAGAACAAAAGCATGTGTGTAAAAGAAAACATCCCTGCCACCATCGCTGTTAAATAAAGGATAGTTGTATTCCAGGAATAGTTCAGGGAAAAATTGAATAGAAAGATACAATCCTCCGTAGCTTAAGATAAATAAGATCACACCTGCAATCAATCCGGAGGTAAGTACTTTCTTCATTGGGTTGTAAAGATAGTTGTTATGTAAACAGCTGCGATAAAGGAAATGTTCTGTTTACGCCAGTTTATATTGGTTGAAACTTCTAGCACAAGGCAATGCCTGAATAGTATGTGGCTAAGATGTGCAGTTTTTTATTAGTTTTAAATTATAGAGGCATGCCACATTAGAAACAGAGCCACTGTGTTACCTGTACGGAATGGAAATGCCTAATCAGCACGGGCCAGGATGTGCAGGTTTTTTATTTACCTTATTTCATTTATTTTAGGGCTGAATTTACACCCTTATGCCCCTAAGCTGGAACGAAATTAAAACCCGAGCTGCTGCCTTTAGTAAAGAATGGGAAACCGAAACCAGTGAAGATGCAGAAGCAAAATCTTTCTGGGACGACTTCTTCAATGTATTCGGCATCAGTCGCAGAAGGGTTTAAATTCAGCCCTAAAATAAATGAAATAAGGTAAATAAAAAACCTGCACATCCTGGCCCGTGCTGATTAGGCATTTCCATTCCGTAC
>JANPIB010000092.1:0-7529 GCA_031424775.1 Chitinophagales bacterium
CAGGCTTTTTTGTATGGCTTCAGTAAGTTGTGTTGTTATAGCAATTTTTCCTTTCTGAGTGGAGGCATTTGTTTTTACATCTACCAGCTCAATTACAGGCATTTCAACTTGTCCGTAACGTTCAGACAAACGAACAAGCCCATACTTGTTTTGCATACAGTTGAAATAACTTTCGATTGATGGAGTTGCACTACCCAACAGCACTTTTGCTTTGAATAGAGAAGCATAATAAATAGCTGCATCTCTGCCATTGTATCGTGGTGCAGGATCCTGTTGTTTGAATGATGGATCGTGTTCTTCATCAACTATGATCAATCCAAGTGCTCTAAACGGAAGAAATAAACTTGATCTGGCTCCTAATACCGCTTTGATCTCACCGTTTTTTACTTTATTCCATATTTCCACACGTTCATTTGGATTGAACTTCGAGTGATAGATTGCAATGTGACCTCCGAAATGCTTTTGCAGTCTCCTGATCACTTGTGCTGTTAAAGCGATCTCAGGTAGCATGTACAACACCTGCTTACCTTGTTTGATTATTTGTTCAATCAGCCTGATGTAAATCTGTGTTTTACCACTTGATGTTACGCCATGCAGTAAACACACTTGTTTATCATTAAATATCTGTTCAACTTCAGTAAATGCAGTTTGTTGTGCTGCAGATAGTTCAAAATCAATATTCAGATCTTTGGGCAAACTTTTTATTCTATCTGTTGCACGTTTTTCAGCAATAAGAATTCCCTTTTCAACCAAACCTTTTAACTGAGCTGCTGTGGCGTTTGATTTTTTAAGCAGCTCTGATTGTGTAACTTCTCCTACAGTCTTTATTAAATGCAGATAGGATAGTAGCAACTCCATTTGTTTTGGTGCTTTGCCCCAATTGTTTAGTAACTCTTGTAGTTGTTCTTCTGTGTTGTATTTTGGATGAAGCAGAATGTAGGTTTCTTTCTTCTCTTTATATTTTTCCTGCAGATTCTCCCAGACAAAACAAACATCTTTTTCTATCAGCTTTTTTATCACAGGATAAACATGAGATGCATCTAGCAACTGCTGGACTTCACTTAAACGAAGTTCTTTTTTCAGCTCCAGTGCTTCTGCAACAAGATACTCTTCATCACCAAGGGTTGTGTAATCGTCACCATAAGCCTCATTCCATATTAGAATGGTTTCACTGGAGAGTTTGAGATTTGCAGGCACAGCGGCTTGCATTGCTTCTCCTTCGCTGCACATATAATAATGAGCCATCCACTGCCAAAGTGCTAATTGTTCTTTGTACACCTGTGGTTCAGTATCTAGAACATTCAACACTTCTTTAGGCTTGAAAAATTCAGGCTTATTTCGTGAAATTGATTTTATAATTCCTGAATACTTTTTGTTTTTGCCCAGCACTACTTCAACCCTTATTCCCGGTTGTGCGGCAGACTGAAACTGTTCTGGAATTTCCCAGGTGTAATTTTTAGGCAGGGCTAATGGAATGATCACTTCAGCATAGAGCCGATTGGCAGGAGTTGTGGTGAAAAGGTCGTTATTATCCAAAGTGCTCATGTTCAGAACGAAGATAACTGAATTGGTTTTGAGCTACAAAGGCACGAAGTCACTAAGATGCACAAGGAATGGAAAGATGAAAGGATTGCGATCTTCGACAAGCTCAGGACAGGCTGCTACGCTTTCAACTGATGCCATGAAAAAGGAACTGTGAACTGAGCGTAGCAAGAAAAGCTAAATAGTGTGGCTGGGGCTGGTATCATAATTTCGATACCTTCTAAGCCCTGCATCCATACTATCGTAAACTTTTTGCTTCAGGATCTTCAGATCAGCCATAGTAAATCCTTCAACTGCAATCTCCGGTAAATGCACCACACGATTTTTCCCAGGTGTGAGGTTTAGCTTTTTTTTGTAGTAAAGCCGATCTAAAGTATCAACGAATAGAAGCGGTTTAATTGGTGTTTGCATTTCAATAGCAAGACGAAAGGCACCATCGTAAAAATCTTTCAGCGGTGCTTCGGTTTCATTGAAGGTGCCTTCAGGGAAGATAAATATGGAGACATTCTTTTTAAGTGCCGACTTTAATGCCCTTACACTTCTTGACCTGGCTTCAGGGCTGCTTCTGTCAACAAGTACGACTGCAATGCGATAGATCCAACCGAAAATTGGAACCTTCACCATTTCGTACTTGCCAAGAATTCTAACTGGCTGTTGAATCGCCAAAAGAACAGGCGGAATGTCCATATACGAAATATGATTCGCTACAAAAATGTACTGTTGCTCTTTGTTCTCAGGAGCTTCGTAAATGTCTTTGTGAATAACGCCAATGAATATATACCAAACTCGAAGTAGGAAAGCATAGCTGCTGTACATCATGTTTCCGCCATGTACTTTTCCGAATGAGGTGCAGATGAGTGTGATAGGAAATGCTACCACTACACAAACGACGAACAACAAAAAAGCATAAACGGAATATATTATCTGCAGCAACCTGATCATCAGGTTAAAGATAGGTGGTGAAGATGTTGCAGCCAACTACAGATATCTTTCCTGTAATATTTGCATATGGTGTATCATGTGACCGTAAATGATAAAAGCGATGGCATTTGCTGTTACTGGTTGATTACTTGCTGTACCTCTTTGAGCAAGTTGCTCATCGTTGAAAGTGCTGAGAAGCATATCGGTTGCTTTTCTTACCGCAACAAACTCGTCTTTCAAAGATTGGAAAGTTCGTGCAGAAGCATTAGAAGCTGGAGTGTAATCGTTCTCATCAAAGCCAGGCAAAGGTGTTTCATCTTTCCGGGAAATTCGTAAAGCACGATAGCCGAAAATTCTTTCTGCATCCATAATGTGTTGCAGTAACTCTTTCACCGTCCACTTACCATCAGCATACTTATAATCACCCTTTTCTTCTGGTAACGATGTGTAGAACTTAAGCAGTGGCTCGTTGTACCTGCTCATAAGGTCAGCTATAGTTTCACCTTCTGCTTTACCCACATAAGTTTGATAGTAAGCAGCGTAGTCGTTTGGTTGAGGTCTTGCCATTGCAGGATTTTTACCAAAGATAGCAGCCGAACTTATTTCTTCCCCTTCTTTGAAAATGTTTCTGCATACTTAACAGCTTCGTAGGCATTAATTATACCACCACTAGTAGAAATATCAGACATCTTAGTATCTTTTTCGCTGCCCGGAAGATTTACAGGAACATCAATCTTAATTGTTGTTTTTTCAATTGCTTCTTTTACCTGCTGTGCAGAAAGGGTGGGATAGTAAGACAAGATCAACGCTGCTAGTCCAGAAACTACAGGAGCAGCCATACTGGTTCCTTGTTGACTACCATATTTATTACCACCAGGTAGGGTAGAGTAGATCCTTTCGCCAGGAGCAAAAACATCAACTGTTTTTTTACCGTAGTTGCTAAAATCAGCTACCCACTCACCTTTGAATCTTGGGTCAGTACTGGCACCAACAACTAAATAATTTGATGCTCTAACAGTTGAGTTAGTGTAATAAGGTTGAGGATAGAATGGATGTTCTTCTACATCTTCACCATCATTACCTGCAGCTTGTACTAACAAAACGTTATGTACTTCTGCATACTTTATTGCATCATCCACCCATTTCTTCTCTGGTGAAAATCCTTTGCCGAAACTCATATTAATTATCCTGGCTCCATTGTCTACAGCGTAACGAATTGCAAGAGCAACGTCTTTATCGTACTCATCACCATTCGGGACAGTTCTCACCATCATGATTTTTACGTTATCGGCAACACCATCTATTCCAACACCGTTGTTTCGAACGGCAGCAATAATTCCGCTAACGTGAGTTCCATGTACAGGTCCACCACCCATTACGTTGCTGTTGCCATAGTATTTGTCGTTGAAGTCGTTGTAATTATCTCCGATTACTTTTCTAACATCAATGGGTGGAGTATCTTTTGCTGAGAAAGCTGTTCGTTTACTTTCTGTGTATTCCTCCATCTCACTAATGATCTTTATATTAGTAGAACTTCCTTCAAAAGTCAGCAATCGTAAGTAACCTAACAGTCCTCCTCTTGCTTGTTTAGCCTGTAAAGTTGTTGGTGCGTATGCCTGCAATTCATCAATGCTGTATTCCTCTTTTTGCCAGTCAGCTCTGAGTACCTTATCATATTTTTTGATACTGCTGAGGGCTATCTCAATAAATGCAGCATTCATTTGATCTTCTGGTTTTGGAGTGATCTTCTCTGCCGTTTTTTTCCATAGTTGGTATTCTGCTTTTTCATCAGCAGACAAAGAAGCAACATCTATCGTTTTGCCATCGTACTTCTCTTTATATTTATGATAGATCCTTGCAGCTTCTGATGAAGCTTTCCCAACCATTTCACCGTTCTTGTTGCCAAGAAAATTCCAGCCATAAACATCATCTACATATCCATTTCCATCATCGTCTTTGCTATTACCCGGAATTTCTTTGGGGTTTCTCCAAAGCACTGGCTTCAGGTCTTCATGTAAAGTATCGATACCTGAATCCAGAACAGCTACAATAACCGGTTTTGATTTCTTTCCCTTCAGAAAATCATAAGCCTTGTTCAAGCTAATGCCGTGTAAAGTATCTGTAGCAGCATCTTTCAAATGCCAACCTTTATAATCCTGGGAATAAGTAACAGTTGTAAAAAATATCGCTGCAAGAATTCCTAAACCTCTAAATTTCATGTGGTAACGTATGAATACTTACAAATTTGGGTAAACCCAACAATAATTGTACTTAAGGAAAGCCTTTTTGTGATTCTTTTTTGACCAGCGGTGTGAATTCTATTTAGCTTTCGTTGTGTCACTCTCTTCAACGTTCTGTTCTTTGTTGAACTTTTCAGGAGCTTCCGGATTCTGTGAGTGATCATTGATCACTTTTGCCATCCAGATCACATCATGCCATTTGCCCAATTTATAGCCGATGTTCTTGTAAATGCCTATTTCTTCAAAGCCCATTCTAAGATGAAACGACTGACTTTTTGGATTAGGGAGTGTTATTCCTGCATACACATTTATATAGCCACAAGTTTTCAGAAGGTTGAAAAGTTGAGTGTATAGTTTTGACGCAATACCGGAGTGGTGATATTCCTCCATCACATAAACTGAGCTTTCCACACACCATTGGTAAGCTTCCCTGTCACGATGTTTTGATGCATAAGCATAGCCAATCACTTTTCCTTCATCTTCAGCTACCAGCCAGGGATATTTTTCAGTGTAAGATTGAATTCTTGCTGCAAATTCTTCCACAGAAGGAACAGTTGTTTCAAAAGTAAATGCAGTTGTTTCAATGAACGGTTTGTATATGTTCAATAGTGATTCTACATCTACTATTTGTACATGACGAATTTTCATTAAAGTTGAGTTGAGAGTATTTGTTCTTTTAGATGCTCCGAAATATTTATGAATTGTGTTTTGTTCGTTAACAAAAGCTTACATCCACCACCGTCACTATTTTTTGCGATATCAATTATGTGGTTATACCACATAAGATAAGACCATTCTCTTGGCTTAGGTGAGTAAAGTACTTCTCTTTCCGCATTCCAATGAACCTCCGCAGCTTCTCGATAAATAAATGGAAAACTATATGTTTCTGGCTTTATATAAAGCTTGTCTTGATCATCGATTCCTATTTCAAGAATATTGTCTTGTTCCATTAAAAGTAAATTTAGAAAAACATCATGGCAATACTTCCACAAAGTCCCTTCAGCAGCATCAATCCGTCAATTACAATAAGGTAATAAAAGATAGATTGCCTTTTGTGTAAGCCATAAGCAACAACTAGCAATGAAACAAAAGGAATAACATTCATGAAGATCTTCATGCTGCTGAAGTCCCTGATCATGGCATACGAAAGAAAAGAACCCAAGCCTAAGGCTGCAAGTGGAAGGATGATGTAAAAGATCGTTTTTCTTAGACCGACATTCACTACGAAAGTTTTGATCTGTCTGTTACTATCATCAGCATAATCTTTAATATCAAACATAATGCAGAGCACCGTTACGAACATAAAGTTCTTGACAAACAAAAAGAAGCCAACAAGATTCAGTTGATAATAACCTTCAAGATGTTCAACACCACTAAAAATGATGGGGTAAATGGTAGCTACAGCAGCCCATATCATTCCAATTATAAATGGTTTCATCCAACCAATGGTTCTTAAACTATATCGTCCTAAGAACTGGTGATCTATTCCATAATATAAAACAGCAATCAGTGGAAAGATGATCAGTAGAAACCAATTCAGTAATGGAATTTTAAGAATACCATCAAAATGCAGATAAACATAAACCGCAGAAATAGAAAAAAAAAGAATGGTGAGAATTAACTGGCTTTTCAAAATTCCTTGCTTGTTCCTTGCATACCATCTTGTTCTTGGATTTGGACTGTTTACTGCTTTGGAAGGAATGTAAGCCTTAGTGTAATAAAGAATTGTAGCAATAAAAACCAGCAAGTAAAAAGTTAAACTGTTCAGTGGATGCGACTGTTGCAAACAAGCTTCAACAGAAAGTGCAACAACACACAATCCGTAGAAGTAGTTGCCGAAAAAAATAGCTTGGATATAGTTATTGATCAGCTTATGATCCATTAAATGATTTGTTGAGAAGTAAAATTAACCTACCAGCCCAACACTCACTTCAACATCAGGATTATCTAAGAGAAACTCAGCCATTTCCTCATTCATGGTAAAACCTTTCTCCAGTGAATACATTTTTACTTCCAGGTTCTCTGTTGGTTCAAAGATGTTGAACTTGATAGAAGATTTGCCGGGATTTGCTTTGATGTTCTTTTCAAAGAATTGGACAAACTCAGTAGTGAGAGAAGCTGGCTCAACTTTAATATCAATATTCTTCGTCAGCATTTGCTTTGCAGTTTCCAGCAAACAAATTCCTGTTACTTTAAATTCGTATTGGTCAGCATTGTATCGTTGTTTGAAGTTGCCATGTACAAGCAGGTTCTTTCCTTTTTCTAAGTAGTTCTGGAACTTTACATAATCATCACTCCAAAGCATCAGTTCCGTTTTGCCGGTAAAATCTTCAATAGTAAGGGAGCCGAAGTTTCTTCCAGTTTTAGTAACACGATGCTGAGCATCAGTCACCAAACCTGCAATTCGGAAAGGTTTGTTCAGGTTGGCAGAAACCAATGTGTTTGATTCCTTCACGTCATTAAAATCTGCCAAAGGCATAATGCCATAATATCTCAACTCGAATTTGAAATGATCTAATGGATGGCCACTCATGAAGATTCCGGTTACCTCTTTTTCATGATCCAGCCTTTCAGTCAAACTCCATTGCTCACACATTGGAAGTTTGGGAGTTGGGATTTCCGGCATCGCATCAGCTCCAAACAAGCTGGCTGTGCTTTGCACTTTATTTGCCTGGTATTGATTTCCAAATTGGATGATTCTTTCCAAACCTGATTTTGTATCACCCGGCATCGTAAAAAAGTACTGAGCTCTGTGCAACTCAGGAAAACAATCAAAAGCACCGGAGTAAGCTAAACTCTCTAATGACTTTTTATTAACGGTTCTCT
>JANPIB010000093.1:0-5437 GCA_031424775.1 Chitinophagales bacterium
AATATTATTGAATCGCTGTATAGCTTACATTATCAAAGTAGATATCACCATCAGCAGTAGACTGCCAGTAAGTTTCAGCACCACCACGGAAAGTTTCGAAACTTATATTCTTGATCATTCTGTTGATGTCGTTTGTTGTCCAACGGATAGCCTGATCTAATATAGTAACACCGTTGATCACAAGTTGAACTCTCCCATCTGTATTGCTACCTGTGTTTGCTTTAGCATACATTTTTACATTGTACCAAACCCCTTTTGAAATACTTCCTGTTGCCGGGAATGACTTAGCAAAGTCGTTACCATAAGTTCCTGGTTGATCTTTGTAATAAACATAAGGCTTAAGAATTACTGGGCTGGTAGATGTATTCTTATACCACATCAAACGAACGCTTCCACCGTTGCCATCCCATCCTGGAGTGCCACCAGTATATCCATTACCAAGTAAGAAGCCGAAACCAACTTTACCGCCCCAGCTAAAGTCGAAGTTCTGATCGAACATCATATCGTAGTTCAGTTGATACTCACTTGCATCTGGTACATCAATACGAGAAATGTTACCACCATCACCACCAAGTAAATTTGCTTTCAACACAGTCTTTAATTTGCCGCCAGCGATGATGCTACGAGATTGATCTCCCCAGAAGAAAACATTTGAAAAATCCTGGTTGGCTAATGTATATCCATAAGCACCATCAGCACGATTATCAAAATTTACACTCTTAGTATAAAGAGGTGCAGTAGTAGTGGGAGTTGAAGTAGTTGTTTTTATTGTAGTGGTAGTTGCAGTGATATCTACAAAACTCGTAGCGATCCGCTTATCTACAGACTTTGAGCAGCTAACCATTAACACAGTTGTTAAAAACAAGCAGGCGATAGTAGTGAGATTTTTCATTTGGAATTTTAGCATCGGGATAAGTTTTAAATAGGATAGATATTGTTGTGTTGCTTCAGCAAAATAGTGAGAATCTTCTACATTCTGTTCTACATTTTGCGGAGGATTTCCTCAATAGGCAAGACTTATGCCATGTATAAAAATTAATATTATATACTCATTATAATTAAGCAGCTGTATTAAGGATTATTTTATTTTTTTTGAGTTAAGCAGCTTTAGAATCTGATTTTTTATTAATTGTGTCATGTATTTGTAATGAAGCAACAATGGAAGTACTAGGAATTTATTTTAATAAATATTTCCTTTAACAGAATTTTTTTTGGTTAGAGAGAGAAAAAGTAAGCTATAAAGTATGGCATAATAAATTTTATAGCATTTTGGAAGCAAGTGTCTTCTTGTATTTTAAAAATCACGCCCATGAAAAAAGAAAGAAATTAGTGGACTACGTTAACGCAGCTTAACTGTTAAAGTAATTAGCTTTCTGGTTGAGATTAAGATTGAGAATGGGACGTGGAATATGAAACAATCCGAATGTACTATATGAGGACTCAGATAATAGCATCCCTTTGATGTGAGCGTTGAATCATTTACATTTTCTAACTATCTGCTTATTTTGAACAACTTACTGCTGAATAAGTTATGCTTTTAGGGCATGCTATCGCCTTATTTTTGTGAAACAAATCAGAGAAGAATTTATTTCAAAATAGGTGTTTTTCATAGGTTAGCAACGGCCGACTCTTTCCAGAGACGGCTTTTTTGTTTTAAGTACTTAACCCTCTTTATGAAAGTAAATATTAGTTGCCTGTGCGGTACAGGTCATCACCAGGTCGTTTATACAAACATGTGCAGGAAGGTTAGCACAATAGAAAACGGTATCAGCTACATCTTCAGCATATAAAGGAGTGTAGCCATTATAAATGTTCTTTGCTTTGTCTTCATCTCCTTTAAATCGAACAACAGAGAATTCTGTCTCGGCAGCTCCGGGATTAACGCAGGTCACTTTGATCTTGTAGGGTAATAGGTCAATTCGCATAGACTGGCTAAAAGCATTAACTGCAAACTTGCTGGCACAATATCCATTACCGTTGGCATAAACTTCTTTCGCAGCAGTTGATCCTATGTTAATGATATGACCTTGCTTACGTTCTGTCATAACAGGCAACACCGCTTTCGTAACGTAATACATGCCTTTAACGTTCGTGTCTATCATAGTATCCCAATCATCTAAGTTGGCATTTTCAAAACTGTCTCTACCTAAAGCTAATCCGGCATTGTTTACCAGGATGTCTATGTTCTTCCATTCATCAGGTAGGTTAGAAAGTTGATTAAACACCTCATCTTTATGTTGCACATCAAACACTAACGATAGTACCCTCACATCATACTTACTTCTAAGTTCATCAGCTATCTCATGTAGTTTTTCAGTTCTTCTGCCAGTAATGATGCAGTTCCATTTTTCTGAGGCAAATTTTTCTGCTATGGCTTTTCCAAATCCTGAAGTAGCTCCTGTAATAAGTATGATCTTGTTCATGTATTGCAATTAGGGCTGCAATTTACTTTGCCGGGCATAAAAAAAGGAGCTTTTCAGCCCCTTTTGTATTTAGTACTTTATCAGTATCCGTGTGGTCGTATTTTTTGTAGCCCATTTCGGACCTTTCTTTATTGCTTCGATGATCTCTTTAGATTTAGCTGCATTAGTGGTATTGATCACGATTATATTCTTAGCAACACCTTTCGCATCTACCGAAAATTCTACTGTGGTGCTGTTATCAAATTCAATGCTGTCAGCAGCTTCTTTTGAAATGCCCATCTTCTTAGCAACATAATCCTGGAAAGACTCCCATCCACCTACAGGTTTGTTAGATGTGGTATCTGCCAGCTTTACTTTTTTTGCTCCGATGCCAACTACAGTTACCGTTTTTTCGAACTCTGCATCAGGTTGCATCGTAACCGTTCCAAGATTGATAGTGTTATTGGTATTGGCTCTGAACTGAACCCTTGTATTTGCATAAGAGCCAGAAGTAATTGTTGCATTCACAACAGAATCAGGAGCAACAACTACAAAGTTTCCGTTTCTATCTGTTTCAAATGCTCTTTTCTGATTATCTACTTTGAATTTTGTGTTCGCCAGCGGAGCATTATTTGGAGTTACAATTGTTCCTCTGAACTCGTTGGCATTGGTGTTGGCTTCTAATTTTCTGCCTACATCTGTCGGATCAACTTGTGTTGCAGGTGCAGTGGCACGAACTTCTTCTAACTTGGCATTGTTACCATTGTTATTGTAAGCTACATCCTCTTTGGTGCTTACTTCTTTTTTATCTTTTTGATCTGCCTTAAGTGTAGCAATTTGCTTTGTTTCAGTTTTAGGTACGTCCGTTCCAGACCAGGTAACTATACCACTCTTGTTCTTAGAATTTGCTACAGTCTTATCAGTGTTAGCTAAAGAAGCACTATCAGTAGCTACACTTCCAGTTTGTGGAACTTCAGTTGGCTTTGTTTCAGGAGTTTCAACTTGAGCCACAGTTCCGGTTGTTCCAGGTTCTATTTTATCCTTATCTAGTACTTTGTAGGTAATCAATCCAGCACCTGCAATTAAAACTACCATTGCAGCTACTTTCCATAAAGCAAATCCCCTTTTTGGCATATTAACCACTACAGCTTGCTCTCTTTTTTCTTCTTTTTGCTGAACATGGTCCCTGATGTTGCTTAAATGCTCATCAGCTAAATCCATGTCGGCTTCCATGTAACCTTCAAGAGCATCAGCTAAGAAAGGATCTTCCATACTTGCTTTTTCAAAAGCATGCATTTCTTCTCTGCTCATCAGTCCTTGCCTGTAGCGTTTGATGTCTTTTAAACTGTACGATATGGAGTTACTGTTTTCCATTTTAGGTTTCCATGCAAATTTTTAAGTTTCTGCGTCCATTTTGAATAAGGCTTCTTACTTTGTTCCAATCTAAACCCGTTTGCTCAACTATCTCGTTATAACACTTAGAATCTAAGTAGAATAGCTTGATCGTAAGCTTCTGGTCCTCGTTTAACTGTTCAATACAGTTCTCGAGGCTGTTTAGTTTTTCTTCTTTCTCGGTGAATGCATTATCCAGATGTGAAAAGTCTCCGGATTGCATAAACTCAGCCTGAAATTCTGTGGTAGGCATCTTTTTCTGCTTCCTCAGGTCCATTAAGCAGTGATTTTTAGCCAGTACGTACACCCAGCTTTTAAAATTCTCTACTTCGTGGTTGTGGAGTTTTTTAACAAGTTCTTCGTAGATATTCATCACAGCATCCTGTGCAGCATCCTGGTCTTTCAGGTATTTCACACACACACCATAAAGCAGGTCGTGGTAACGCATGAAGAGTTCAGCCAGAACTTCCTGCTGGCGATGCAGCTTATATGCTGCTAATAATTCTTCGTCCGATCTCTGTGCAGTTGATATTTTTCGTACAGCTTCCAAAGGAGGCTCAAGATAGGGAAAATACAATTATGGGGCAGAAGCTAGTAACTCCAATTCAGCCTTGTTGTGGCACTCACTTGTACTGACAGAACTTTGCTGAGCAGACTGTTTAGTAAATTTTTAAATTAGGAATGTTTCGTGAAACACGATACAAGGCTGTAGTTCATTTCTTCCAATAGTTATGAATATACTTTAGGTCTCCAGTTTTGCTCATCTCATATTTCCAGTTTGAGCTGTCAAGTATAACATAGTTATAAGCATAAAACGGTCGTTCTTGTCCCTTTGAGAAAACTGTCACCCTATATTGAAATGCGGGAAAAACATAAAATGCAGAATCAAACGGCTCCTCTGGATAATAGCCACGGGTCTTACTTTTGTTCCAGTCTGTTACAAATTTTTCAATGTCTGTATTTGTGAGCTTTTGTCTCTGTTTATAATCATTTGAAAATATTGTTATTGAGTCAATGTTTTTTGTGTCTAACAGAAGCTTGTTGGGTTTTTGTACTTTAATTGAGTTGTCGCACAGATTAAATGTCAAATAATTTTCATTGTCAGCTTGCCAAGTAAAAATACAACTGTCAGGATGCGAAGCATTTCCAAGTTGTCTTTTGTCACCAATGAAAACTGAAATAGGGTAATAACGTGGTCCTACAGGTCCTATACAATCCGATTTTACAAAACGGTATTTGTTAATTTTCCATTCCTGAACATCCTTGCATTCTGTCAAACCAAGATTGCAAGAATTGAGTGATGTCAAAAAGAAGATGAGGTAATATGTAATCGTAGAGTGTCGCAATTGAATTACAGCCAACACGCTAATTTATGATATTAGACCCATTGATGGGTGATTAGAGTTCATGCAAGTACAGGAGTAAAAGTGAGTGACACAAGGAACGATGATAGTAGCACCTCAGCTAAGTAAATAAAATTACTTCCCCCAACGGTAAGTAGAAATATCTAACCCGGCAAGATCCAAAGCCCTGTCGACTACCGTGGCGGCAGCTTCTTCAATGGTTTGCGGTCTGCTGTAAAAAGAGGGTGTGCACGGACAAATAATTCCACCGGCAAGTGTAACAGTCTCCATGTTCTTTAT
>JANPIB010000094.1:0-2603 GCA_031424775.1 Chitinophagales bacterium
TAAAGAAAGAAGATGCTGACAGGATTGTTCCGTATGCGAGAAATGCATCTACAGGATCAACTTATTCAAACAACTATCCTTCTTATCAGAAGCATGAATACACACCAAACACCATTAACTCGATAGACATCAACACGTCTACAGTAGAAGATTGGAAAGCTTTACCTGCAATCGGAGAAGTGCTGAGCAGCCGAATCGTGAAGTTTCGGGAGAAATTGGGTGGATTTGCCTCTATCGATCAGGTAGCAAAAACCTATGGCTTGAAAGATTCCACCTTCCAGCTTATCAAACCATATCTTAAGCTGTCAGCTCCTGCAGTTAACCGGATCAATATCAACACTGCATTTGAAAATGAGTTAACAGAATGCTCTGCTATCTCTAAAGATGTAGCCCAGGCTATTGTCATTTACCGTAAAAAACACGGTAATTTCCAATCTGTTGATGAGTTAAAGAAGATCGTTTTCATCACCGATGAAATGCTCCAGAAAATGGCGCCCTGTATAAAAGTGGATTGATTAAAAATTTCCTTTTGCAATGTTGCTTCAACTCCTACATTTGCAAACTAACAACTGTTCGCTTTTATGGATTTTCAACAATCGGAACTGACCAACCAGGTAGTACAAACAGCCAGAGACTTTGCCAATCAATACATCAAACCTCGAGTTATGGAATGGGATGAAACCCAGGAATTTCCCGTGGAGATTTTTAAAGAGTTAGGTAAACTTGGTTTGATGGGAGTTCTTGTTCCTGAAGAATATGGCGGATCAGGACTTTCGTACTTCGAGTATAACGCTGTGATCCAGGAAATTTCTAAGGTTTGTGGTTCAATCGGACTTAGCCTTGCTGCTCATAATTCACTTTGCACAGGTCATATTTACCAGTTTGGCAACGAAGAACAGAAGCGTAAATATCTTCCAAAGCTTGCTACAGCAGAATTTATTGGTGCATGGGGTTTAACAGAACCCAACACCGGAAGCGATGCAGGCAATATGAAAACGGTTGCAGTTAAAGAAGGTGACGAATGGGTTTTAAACGGTACAAAAAGCTGGATCACCCACGGTAAAAGTGGAGATGTTGCAGTGGTTATCTGCCGTACCGGTGAACCAAGAACCAGTGGTAACTCAACTGCCTTTATTGTTGAAAGAGGAACTCCGGGTTTCAGTGGTGGCAAAAAAGAAAACAAACTCGGAATGAGAGCCAGCGAAACTGCTGAGATGATCTTTGAGAACTGTAGAATTCCAGATGCGAATCGTTTGGGTGAAGTTGGTGATGGTTTCAGACAAGCCTTGAAAGTTTTGGATGGTGGAAGAATTTCTATCGCTGCACTTTCTGTGGGAATTGCCAAAGGTGCTTATGAGGCTGCTTTGCAATATTCGAAAGAGCGTCATCAGTTTGATCAGCCGATTTCAAACTTCCAGGCAATTAGTTTCAAACTGGCAGATATGGCAACTGAGATCATGGCTTCTGATCTTTTGATCTGGCAAGCCTGTGATCTGAAAATGAAAGGCATGAAGATGACCAAAGAATCTGCAATGGCTAAGTATTATGCAAGTGAAGTGGCTGTGAAAGTTGCCAACGATGCAGTACAGATATTTGGTGGTTATGGTTACACCAAAGATTTTCCCGTAGAAAAATTTTATCGTGATGCTAAGCTTTGTACCATAGGTGAGGGTACATCAGAAATTCAAAAACTTGTTATCGCAAGAGATGTATTGCAGTAACTCGCAACTTTTCCAAAGTTTAGAACTTTGGAAAAGTTTAAAACTCGATAAGCTTACTTAAAAAAGCCCCGAAATAATTTTCGGGGCTTTTTATTAGAACTTAGCTAAGCCACCCAGGATATCGTTCTAGGTGTCCTCCTCTCCTCCAGCTGAGAATAACTGGTCAACAGCACCAGCCATCATTGGGAATTTTTCTTTTACAAATCCAGCGATTGTTTCAATTGCCTGTTTAGATTGCTCTGGCGTTAATCCAACTTGTGATGTTAAACGATTAATCAAATCTTGCATGTTGTCTGTTTTATGATTTTTATTTTTTAGCCAGCTGCAAAGTTACTATTTAGCTTTACTTCCCGTACGTACGGGACTCTTGTACATTAGTATCTCTATTCAGCGAACAAAGCTCCTTCTTCCAACAAAAAAGCGACCAGTAATGATCGCTTTTGAGTTTATATTTTAAAAGTGCTAGGCAACTTTCAAGTGACTTAGTTTGCTCTTGTCGAACATGCCTGCAGCATAATCCATTGTTACATGTAAGCTCTTCTGACCAGTGCCTGGTAATTCAAACATTGCATCAGTCAAAATGCTTTCACAAATACTTCTTAACCCTCTGGCACCGAGTTTATACTCAAGTGCTTTAGAAGTCATAAAGTCAAGTACTTCCCCATCTATGGTTAACTGAATTCCTTCTATTTCAAACAACTTTGTGCATTGCTTCAATAGAGAGTTCTTCGGCTCTGTAAGAATGCTTCTCAATGTTTCCGCATCCAAAGGATTTAAGTGTGTTACCACCGGTAAACGTCCAAGCAACTCCGGTATCAATCCAAAAGATTTTAAATCCTGTGCATTGATGAAATCAAGCAAATGCTTACGCTGAGATTCTTG
>JANPIB010000095.1:0-4647 GCA_031424775.1 Chitinophagales bacterium
GGCATTCCGCCAGCAAGATTGCTGTTACCGAGAATGCTTACTCCTTTACGAACAACCGTTTCATTGTCTTTCGTGAAAGGTGTATTACCACCAGTTGCTGAAGCCAGATCTACAACGATAGAACCTGGTTTCATGGCATCCATCATTGCTTCAGTAATAAGAATTGGAGCTTTCTTTCCAGGGATCTGTGCTGTAGTAATTACAATGTCTGCTTTCGCTATTGAATCGTGTATCTTCTGTTGTTGCTTTTGTTTGTACTCTTCCGTTTGCTCAACTGCATAGCCACCAGCTTTACTTGCATCGGCAGCACCTTCTACTTCTACGAATTTAGCACCGAGGCTCATCACCTCTTCTTTAACCGCCGGACGAGTATCGAATACTTCAACAACAGCACCCAAACGTTTTGCTGTTGCAATGGCTTGTAAACCTGCAACACCTGCACCGAGTATCAACACTTTTGCAGGTGCGATACTACCAGCAGCAGTCATAAACATTGGAAAGTACCTTGAATACTGAGCAGCAGCCAGCAACACTGCACGATAACCGGAAATATTTGCCTGGCTACTGAGTACATCCATGCTTTGAGCTCTTGTGGTACGAGGAACCATATCAAGACTGAAAGTTGTAATTCCTTTTTCGCTCCATTGTTTCATTTGCTGAAACTTGAACAGTGGTTGATACACACCAATAACCACTGAAGATGGTTTCAGGTGCTGAAGATCATCATCAGTTAAAGGTTGGATGGACAGCACAATATCACTTCCTAAAACTTGCTGACGAGATGCGACAGTTGCTGATTTTGCAGTGTAAGTACTATCTGCTGCAAAAGCATTATCCCCTGCACCAGATTCAACTACCACCTGTACATTCTTTTTGATCAATGCTTCGGCTTGTTCCGGTAAAAGAGAAACCCTTTTTTCGCCTGGGGGTTCTTTGAGTATTCCTACAGTCATATTGTAAACTTGGATGTGGCGAATATAGGGGTTTTACAAGTTGACTTACACTGATGAAGGTCAGAAAGCAAAGGCTGTTAGTAACGTATGGAGAAATGTTGCTTGTGCAGGATATCTGGTCGTAATACGACTATGCCGATGGCAAAAAGATCAATGGTTAGTTTGGTTTGTGGATGGGCTTTTACAAATTGCCAGGCTTGCTCCATTTCCTGGCTCCAATAGATATCATCGAGGATGATGAGTGTATTATTGTTGGATTTGGTGAGTATCTGTTGAAAGTAGTTGATGGTGGGCTCATACCGATGATTTCCGTCGATAAAAGCCAGGTCAACTGTTTCAAGTTGGGCTAAAGTGGTTGGAAGTGTTTCATCAAAATTGCCCAATACCTGTTGAATATTGTGGAGGTTAAGCTTTTGAAAGTTCTTTTGAGCAATAGCAGCAATTTCTTTAGCCCCTTCCATGGTAATGACCGCAGAATCAGCTTTGGCTTTCGCCATGTAAGAAGTGGTGATACCTAATGAAGTGCCAATCTCCAAAATACTTTTTGGCTGGTAATGCTTCACCATCCTATTCAACAGCTGACTGTATTTCCTTGGTTTGAGAGAGGTTTTTGCGATCTGCTTCACCACTCTTTGTTTTGTTCCGATAACTCTTGATCCTGCACCAAAATCCTCCACTTCAATAACAGTATCATCATTCAGTAGCTGCTTACGAACAGATTCAACAGCTGAATAAACCGATTCATCTTTGCTACCATTCAACACCTTAGTAATAAACTCAAAAACAAAAGGCGAATGAACTCCATGACCTTTACCATTTGAAGCTTTTCGCCAGTAATTAATGTATTTGAAAGCAAGTTGAACTGGAGAATACATGAAGAGTTTTTAGTTTCTGGTTTTTAGTTGATAAGAGCACGAAAGTAAAGGTTCCCAAACTGTACTAAAAACTACAAACTAACCCTTCTCCCACCTTTGAAAGCTGTAATCAAACTGGTGTTTTTCATCTTTCTGATGATCTTCATTCCAAGCCAGTTTCCATTTTTTATCTAATTGAGGAAAGGAAATATCCCCCTCGATATTTGTATGAACTCTTGTGAGATAAACTTTATCTGCTTTTGGCAGAATCTCGTTGAATATCTGTCCACCACCGATAATGAACACTTCTTTGTAATCTCCACCCTCAGCAACAAACAAGGCATCTTTGATCGAATTCACGGTAACGGCATTCTCAAACTTTGCATCTTTCTGGCTGGTGATCACAATATTCACCCTTCCATTCAAAGCCTTACCCATAGATTCAAAAGTTCTTCTACCCATTACAACAGGCATAGCCCAGGTGAGGTTTTTGAAATACTTCAGATCATTCGGTAAATGCCACGGAAGCTGGTTGTTTACACCGATGATGTTGTTTGTAGAAGCTGCAACGATTAAAGAAATGATCATAATTACGAGGTCAGAAGTACGAAGTACGAGATTGTGCAACACTTTACAAAATTAACAGGTCTTACTTCGTACTTCCGATTTCGTACTTCGTACTTACACAGCCACTGGTGCTTTGATATGAGGATGAAACTCATAATTCACCAATTCAAAATCTTCAAACTTAAAGCTGAAGATATCTTTCACTTCAGGATTGATCTTTATCTGCGGTAAGGCAAACGGCGTTCTGGAAAGTTGAAGTTTTGCCTGTTCAATATGGTTGCTGTATAAATGCACATCGCCAAAGGCATGAACAAAATCTCCTAGTTCAAGATCACAAACCTGGGCTACCATCATCGTTAACAAGGCATAAGATGCAATGTTGAACGGCACACCTAAGAACACATCTGCACTTCTTTGATACAACAGGCAACTCAGCTTTCCATCAGCTACATAAAACTGGAACAAAGCATGGCAAGGCATCAAAGCCATGTTTGGCAGATCGGCAACATTCCAGGCACTAACGATCAAACGACGAGAATCGGGATTCTTTTTGATCTGTGCTATCACATCAGATATCTGGTCGATCACTTTCCCATCTGCACCTTCCCAACTTCTCCATTGCTTTCCATACACCGGACCTAATTCACCATTTTCATCAGCCCACTCGTTCCAAATACTCACACCATTCTCTTTCAGATAGGCAACGTTGGTTTCACCTTTCAAAAACCAAAGTAGCTCATGAACAATACTCTTCAGATGAAGCTTTTTGGTGGTGACAAGTGGAAATCCCTGGTTGAGATCGAACCTCATCTGGTAACCAAAACAACTGATCGTTCCGGTTCCGGTTCTGTCAGTTTTCTCAACTCCATTATCCAAAATATGCTGAAGTAATTGATGGTATTGCTGCATGGCTGCAATTTAGCCATTCGCAGCTAACCGTCTCTTTCTACCAACTCGTTTGGGGAAAGCCTGTGAAAACTTAAACTGCTTATCCTAATAAAAGCCTGTTGCCTACATTTGAACACCAAAACTGCTTGTGATGAGGTTTCCTCTGCTACTGCTTCTTATTGCTTTTACGGCCTGCAATCTCAAAAAGACCAACGATTTTGTAAGTGCACGGTGGGTTTTTTCTGAAACAGATGCTATAGCTATCAAAGATGCCGCTGACAGCTTCGAATATCAATATGGCAGGAATGGTTTCAACCAGATTTTCGCTGCCAGTAAATTCATTCTTCGTCCGGATAATACGTTTGACCTGGTATTTTTTCAGAATTATCGCCATGGAAAGTGGGAACACCGAGACAATTTTTTGGTATTGTGGACTGAACCTGAAGAAGATTCCGTTGTGTTTGGAATTGATACGGTAGGCTACAGTTCTATGATCCTGAGGATAGACAGTTTGAATTACAAAAGGCTGGGCAGAATGGTTACGCCTTACGATCAACCGGGATTATTTGCAGATTTGGATACCGATGAGATCAGGTTTGCTTTCAAGCTGGATAAAGAACGTTACCCTGACGAAGGTGATGACCCCTACAGCAAAAACAATAATTGGTGGAGGATCAAACCTTTAGAATCGGAGAAGGATGAACAGGTTAAGAAAAGAGTGCTGGCATTGCTTGATTTCCATATCCTGATGTTTGAAGATGCCTGGGATAGAAAAAAAGATGTGGTGCTATACAATTGGTTCTGTTCTCCTTTGGTCGTAGCCGGAAATGGAATGGCTTTACAGCGATATGAATTGATTAAAGCGGATTGGGAAGATTGCTTTTACAATGCCGAACAGGCTGAGCAAGGTTACAAATTGCTACAGGATGGTTTTAAGAAAAAAGTGAAAGCAAATGCCGAGATCGAGAGGCGTTTTCTCAGGAATAAAGACCTGCTTCAGCAGTTGAAAAAGAATATCGAGTAGCTTTTGCGACTTGTTAGATTGGCAGTTATATTTGCAACCCAAGAAATTTGACATCTGAAATTTGAAATCTGATATTCCTGAACGATCAATTTCAAATCAGAAATTTTAAATATCAAATTCTTAAGCCCAGGTGGCGAAATTGGTAGACGCACTGTGTTCAGGTCGCAGCGTCCGCAAGGATGTGATGGTTCGAATCCATTCCTGGGCACATAACTGGATAAAGAGGCTGTCTCAAAAGGGCAGCCTATTTTTATTTCCGGTTTTCCCCAGATGCGGATAAATAGTAACTATTTTAAGTAAGCGTTTACCTCAACTTTTTTGTCTTTATGTTATGGCAAAGAGATCGAAGCAAAATTTGAAA
>JANPIB010000096.1:0-3382 GCA_031424775.1 Chitinophagales bacterium
TATGGGTTAAATATAAATCCAGCTGGTGGAGGCTTTTATAATGCAAGGCGTCCTTATAACCAGGTTCGATTTGTTTTTACGCCAACACTTCAGTATAAGAAGTTTAGCATTCCTATTAATTTCAATTTTGCTGCAATGGCACGAAATGCAGCAGGTCCGTATGCAGGTTTGGAACATCAAACCGTTGGACAATTCTTTACCAATCCTGCGAACAATTTTGGATTAAATCCTACTTATAAATGGGCTGAATTCCAATTAGGAACTCAGTACCTCAACTATTCAGAGTTTACTACGGGTGATGTGGGAATTTTTGGTGTAGGGTTCAATTTGAAACCTAAGAATTGGCGACTTAAATTTTTTACTGGCACATCACAACAAGGTGTGAACTATGCCGCACTTCCTTTACCGGGTGTCACTGGTGCTTATAAACGAAATCACTGGATGTTCCAGGTTGGTCGTGAACAAGAAGGAAAATATTCAATAGCATTGAATTTCTCTAAAGGAAGGGATAAGATTAATTCTGTTACCTCACCTCCGTTAACCGTAATGCCACAAGAAGGATTCGCTGCAAGTATTGTAGCAGATGTGTTTTTTAAAAAGGGATGGTATCTAAGATCAGAAGCTGCACAGTCGTACTTTACGAAAGATGCTTTGCAACCTAAATCACCCAGCTTAAACAATTCATTTAAACCATTTATAGATGGGAGAACTTCTACAGGAAGGGATTGGGCTGGAAATGCTTCAATTGGACGGAAGTCAACCAACTTTGATATCGCTTACACAACTAAGTATGTCGGTGCAGGATTTCAGACTACGGGCTATCCTTACTTACAGCCCGATCGTTGGGAGAATACAATCAATACACGATTTAATGCGTGGAAAAACAAGATGAATGTTGTAGCTAGTATTGGTCAAAGAGTAAACAACCTTAGCAACACAACGCTTACAGCAAAACAGTTTATCGGTAATGTAAACTGGTTCATCCAGTTCTCCGATCAGTTCAACACCAATATATCTTACAATAACTTTGGGTTTACATCTGCAAGTGGTACCAATCCCTATGGATTAAAAAATGTAAGCAATGATTTGGGACTAACTACTAGTTATAACTGGCGAAATACGAAAAGGATGAACATGATTACTTTCAACTACAGCTATAGCAAGTATGATGAAAGAGATGTTACTACAGGAGTTACTACATCAAACAATACGCACACCTTTTTGCTTAGTTATATTCCTACATACTTTAATTCATCCCTTGCTCCTGATTTCAGCGTTATGTACTTTAATAATGCTATGCCACTTGTGAAAACATCATTAGTAACGCTTAGTTCCTCACTTTCAACGCCTGTTCTTAAAAAGAAAGGAGATATTAGGGCTCAATTGCAATACACGCTTGGTAAGCTGAGTAGTTATACTTCTAATAAAAACCTGGTAGCATCTGTTAATTTGGATTACCGTCTTACAAAGAAGTTGACCTGGAATGTATTTTTGGGCACCAATTACTTTAAGTACGGAAATGAATTAGCTCCACCAATAGCATTAGACGGAGCTAATTACCTGGAATCTAATTATCGTACTGGCATACTCTATAAATTCTGAAATGATGAAACTGATCTTAACGATAGCACTAGTAGTATGTGTTTCAACACTAACTTCTTCTCAGTCAACTACATTAACGGTTAATCAGCCTTCATCTACATTAAGTGAATGGGCAAATAATAATACAACTGTGATCTATGTGGTTGATAAGCCACCTACGACAGGAGGATCGCAAAAAGTATTGATCAAAGCTGACATAAAAACCACTGATGGAACAGTGGTAGCCACAAAGGATCTTTCTAAAGCCCAGGTGTATACACTTACAGCCGGAACAAGAATTTTCTATGCAAAGAATGTGATTCCAATGGACATTATGAACTTTGTAGGCAGTTATAAAAATACGTTGGAGAAAACCGGACAATTGCCATCAGGAACTTACCAATTAAGCGTACAATTAGTAGAGCCAAGCACTTTTTTTCCAATAACTCCTGTATTAACAAGAGTGTTTAATTTGGCTGCACCACAATTACCTTATCTTATAACGCCAGTTAATAACGATTCATTAAATATTAAGCAAGCAGAAACAGCGATCATCTTTCGTTGGACACCCCTTGCACCAAGAACACAGGAGCAGCCTTATTATCGTTTACAAGTTTTTGAAATACTATCGTATCAGCAACCATTGCAGGCTTTAAGAGGGAATCAGCCTTTGCTTGACCAAGTAGTGAAAGGTCAAACACAATATATCTGGCGTCCGCAAATCTCTTTTTCAACCGATACTACAAGAAGGAAATTTATCTGGACTATTCAAACACTTAACGCAAATCGCCAGCCTTATATTCAAACGAATGGCAATGGAGAAAGTAGGAGTGAGCCGTTTGTGTTTTTTATTAATGATACTAATAGTCATTAATCAAGCTGCCTCATGTAGTAACAAGGTACTTAATTCATGGCTTTAATAACCACCTTTAGATTAGCCCCCACAATTGTAACCAAATATTTGTAAACAAATAAGAATAGCAACTTCGTTATCGTAAGGCTTAATGTTTTTATGCCTTTTGTAAAATAGACCAATATTTCTGTTACATTACTTTCTATGAAAGGCATTTTACTGGTTCTATTTATTTCCCTCTTACATTTACTAGCTTTTGGCCAGTTACCAAAACTCACTATGCCGGTAGGGCATACATCAACCATTAAGACAGCTGTTTTTAGTGAAAATGGTAAACGGGTGCTTACTGCTTCTGAGGATGGGACCGCAAAACTTTGGAATGCAGAAACAGGTCACCTATTGGCAAATTTTCGTGATGCAACTCAGGCATTATTTAGTCCCCATGATCAGTTGATCATAACTATAGGTTCAGTTGTAAAAGCCTGGGATGGCAAAACCGGGAAGTTTTTGTACCAGTTAGAAAAAGACACAGCTAATGGTAGCTATGATAAAGTCTTCTTCACACCTGACGGTGGTAGAATGTTCACTGCCGTATTTCATTATGTACGTATATGGAATGCTGCTTCTGGCAAATTGATAGCTGATTGTAATGGAACAAACAAAGACGTTTATTTTGATGGCTTTGTTACACCAGATGGTAAAAAGTTTGTGAATGTAAAAGATCAGCGAACCATACAAGTGTGGGATACAGAAAACGGTGAATTATTGCATGAGATAGATCCAGGTGAACTCGTTTATAATTTAGTAATGACACCAAACGGCAAGTATGTGGTAAATGAAGATCTTTCCATGTTTGATATAGAATCAGGTGAAAAGGTAGATGAAGATTTTCAGCCTTACAATGAGGAGTTAAATGATCGATTCAAGCGATATGTCAAAGATCATTTC
>JANPIB010000097.1:0-2629 GCA_031424775.1 Chitinophagales bacterium
AGCATCATTCTTAAAAGAAAATATCTTACCAATACAGGAAAGTGGTCAATTGAAGTTTGCACCTACAGAAGAAGGAACTCAGTTATTCGAGAACGTAAAACTGCGATATGTGAATGGACATACAGATGCAATGATGTTACCTCAGATCAATTACAAAGGCAAAACAATTGTTTTCATGGCTGACCTGTTACCTGCAGCAGCTCATATTCCAATTCCTTATGTGATGGCTTATGATATGTTTCCGCTTACTACTTTGAATGAAAAGAAATCATTTCTAAAAGAAGCGGTAGAAAAAGATTACATACTCTTCTTTGAACATGACCCGAAGAATGAATGTTGCAATTTACAGATGACGGAGAAAGGAATTCGTACCAAAGATTTCTTTACGCTGGCAGAAGTGTAGATCAATATTCAGCTCGTACTCTAATTATCCCAAATATTTCCTGTTGAGAACCTTCAGGATCATTTTCTGCACTATCCAACACACGGTAGTTTCTTGAAGTATCAATAAATCCATTTTCATCTAACCAGATCATTCGCTTATTTACTGTTTGTCCTACGTTTCCTCCAATCGAAACAATATAACCCTGCTCTTTATTCACCTCAACAACAATATCACAGTGAGATATACATGTCGTGTTGATCGTATTCATGTTAAATCGATTCCTTTTACGATTCATACAGATGAGATCTCCTGGTTCTGGCCAAGCACTTAAACTATCAGTTAAATCATAAGCGGCATACAATGGCTGCTGTTGCTTCTTTGCGTTATCTCTTGCCCAAACGATGTATGTAGAATGCAACACTGAATATGGGAATTGATCACCAGCACCGGCCTGTTTCATCACCCATGAAATAAAAACTGCACTCCAGGGATGATTGTATTGCCACGAACCGTTTTCTAATTGGTAATCTTTAACCTCTAGTCCACCGAGTTTCCAATAAGCTTTAAGGATTGATCTTACCGCTGTATCCTTCTCTCTAATGGTGCTATCATTCAAATGCCAACGATTATACTCTTCCAATGTTTTTAGAGCGATCATTTTTTTAAAAGTCATCCTTTCAGATATCTCAACTGGCTTTACATCATCAGTATTAAACATGGCTGACATGGCAAATGCACTACTAAAAGCAATTATGCAGGTGCATACGATTATCAGCGTAAGCTTTATTTTGGGGGCTTTATCCATGTTAAGCAGTTATCTGGTTGAGATATAAAGCTTTGACAAAGATGGAAAAAAACTTCAGGCATTGCAAATACCTGGAATTAAGTAAAGATTTAAAATTTGCTAAAAGCTTATAAGAATTTAGCTGTGTAGCTACCTTTTACCTTCTTCAGCTCTTTTGGAACTCCGGCAAACACGAGGTTTCCACCAACATCTCCAGCTTCAGGACCTAAGTCTATCACCCAATCAGCACTTTTTATCACATCTGTATTGTGTTCGATCACTATGAGCGAATGTCCTTGTTCGATCAATGCATTAAAAGAAGCTAGGAGTTTTTTAATGTCGTGGAAATGAAGACCTGTTGTAGGTTCATCAAAAATGAATAGAATATGACCTGCACCTTTTCCTTTACCAAGAAAACTTGCCAGTTTCACTCTTTGAGCTTCACCACCTGAAAGTGTATCCGAAGATTGACCCAGTTTGATGTAGCCTAATCCCACGTCCTGCAAAGGCTGAATGGCTTTACTCAGTGCTTTTTCATCCTTAAAGAATTCAATCGCTTCATCAACACTCATTTCAAGAATATCAAAAATGCTTTTGCCTTTATACTGCACTTCAAGCACCTCTTCTTTAAAACGTTTACCTGCACAAACCTCACAGGTAAGATGTACATCAGCCAAGAACTGCATCTCTACTACTTGTTCACCTTCACCTTTACAGGCATCACATCTACCACCATCTACGTTGAAGGAAAAATGCTTTGGCAGAAATCCTCTCATCTTCGATAAAGGCTGTTTTGAAAAAACATCTCGTATCTCATCATAAGCTTTAATGTAAGTAACAGGATTGCTTCTGGATGATTTACCAATTGGATTCTGATCGATCAATTCTATTTGTGAAATGTAGTCGATGTCTCCTTCAACAGATTTATGAAAGCCTATCTTCTCTCCAAACTCGCCTTTCAGCTTTTTTAATGCGGGATAAAGTATCTGCTTCACCAAAGTGGTCTTCCCGCTTCCACTTACACCACTTACCACACAAAGAAGATTCAGGGGAAACTCAACGGTAACGTTTTTTAGATTGTTCTGTCTTGCACCTTCAACCTTGATACTTCTGTTCCATTTACGAACAGATTTTGGTGGAGCAATAGTGGATTCGCCATTCAGGTATTTACCAGTTAGGCTTCTTTCATTTGCAATGAGCTCATCATAATTGCCGGCAGCGATCACTTCACCACCTAAATGTGCTGCTAATGGCCCCATATCAATAATATGATCTGCTTCTCTCATCATCATCTCATCATGCTCAACAACAATTACAGTATTGCCAAGGTCACGAAGCGATTTAAGAACAGAGATCAATCGTTCTGTATCTCTTGAGTGAAGTCCGATGGAAGGCTCATCCAGAATATAAAGTGAATCGGTGAGGTTACTTCCCAAACTTCTTGTGAGCTGAATACGTTG
>JANPIB010000098.1:0-7582 GCA_031424775.1 Chitinophagales bacterium
TAGCTCAGCTAAAAGCTGCAACATAAACGTAGAGAATAGCTTCGGACGATCCTGCATATCCGTCACCCGAAGAATATTGATCATCCCTCTGCCATCATCACTAATTCGCATCAAGTCTTCTACTTCAAAGCTCTTTTCACCAAAGAACACATCTGCACCTTGTTGTTGCAACTCGATGACTTTTCTCAGGATCGTTCCAGTTGAAGTAGTAGATATTTTTCCGTAAGTAGCTTCTATCTCTTTTTTGCCCTCATTACCGACGAATTGGAGAACTTTAATAAAGTCTTTTAGGTCCATCAAAGGAAGCTTATTGTCGTCACAATATTTAAATATCATGGCTACCAAACCACTTTGTGTATCGTTCAAACCAAGAATCTTACTCAACAGTATCGGTCCAAACTCTGTGACCGTGGCTCTTAGCTGAACGCCTGCACCTTTATTTAAAGTGAGTAGCTCAACAGGGTAAGCTGATGGTTTAAAATCAATACCCAGCAGTTTTACTCTTTCCGTAATTCTTTCATTTACTGAGCCTAAAGCTGCAATTCCGCTTAGATCACCTTTTATATCCATTAGCAGAACCGGAACGCTGTTATCACTCAAAAGCTCACTGAGCATTTGTAATGTTTTGGTTTTTCCTGTTCCTGTAGCACCTGCAATAAGTCCATGGCGGTTCATGGTTTTTAGGGGCAGAATCACATCTGCACCTTCAACTACATTTCCAGTAAGCATAGCAACACCAATCTTTGCTTTTTCTCCTTTAAACGTATAGCCTGCTTTTACCGCTTCAATAAAAATTTGAGACATAATTAAAAATTGGGGTTAAAGTTCTTCACCTCTTTCAGTCATCAAAATAGCACTTTGCAGAATAATTAAAACTTTTGATTCCAGCGTTCGGTTTTCATGGAATCGTCTGTTGCGTCGCAATCCTTTCAAGGTTCAGAACATTGGGCGACAAATATAAAGTTCAGACCCGTTTTGCCGTTCAACCCTTTGCCTCAGCCTGTATTGCTGAATACCGAACAGAACGTACAAGTGAGTGACACAAGAGCAGCTTAATAGTAGCACCACAGCTGGCTAAAAAAGAAATGGCTTGAATGTTGTACAGCTGTTTTAACAAAATATGCCTTGTATCTCATAGCTTTATAAATTCGTAGAACTTATTTTTATTCAAAACACTGAACCATGGACGACAAAAAGAAATACAGGATTCTGCTTTGTGAAGACGATCAGAATCTTGGAATGGTATTAAAGAATTACCTGGAACTAAATGATTACGACGTTACACTTGAAAGAGACGGTCGTTTAGGACTCGCTGCCTTTCAGCGTGAAAAGTATGACATCTGTCTTTTAGACGTAATGATGCCTAACATGGACGGATTTACACTGGCCGAAGAAATTCGTGATGTGGATCCTGATATGCCCCTCTTCTTCTTGAGTGCAAAAACCATGAAGGAAGACATTATCCAAGGTTATAAACTTGGAGCAGACGATTATATCACTAAACCATTTGATAGTGAAGTTTTACTGTTGAAGATCAAAGCGATCTTAAAGCGTAATGAAGAACTGAACAGGGAGTCTGAAAACATTGAATTTGACTTGGGTAAATATCACTTCAATCCGAAACTTCGCCAGTTGATCGTGGACGGCAGAACACAGACTTTATCTCCAAAAGAGAATGAGCTGCTGAAAATGCTGGCAGAACATAAAAACGATCTTTTGCCAAGAGAAAGGGCTTTGAAAAAGATCTGGGGCAGCGATACTTACTTCAACGGAAGAAGTATGGACGTTTATATTGCCAAACTTCGTAAATACCTTAAAGAGGATACTAATATCGAAATCGTGAACATACATGGTAACGGTTTCAGGTTAGTTGCTCCATAATAGAACCACTATTAATAAGATTTGAAAGGATTTTTGGGAAAGCACTGATTTTTCAGTGCTTATTTTTTGGACAAAGGCTTGGGTAACTTTTCCAAAGTTTGGAACTTTGGAAAAGTTTGAGTTCAAACGTTTAAAGAAACTGTTGCTAACTAAACAATCCAGGCTGTAAACCTCTATCCTTCGGAGTTTTCTTCAAATGTTCGTAAGCCTTTGGTGTGACCTCTCTGCCTCTTGCCGTTCTTTGTAAAAATCCTTCCTGAATAAGGAAGGGCTCATAAACTTCTTCTAAAGTTCCCGGCTCTTCGCCAACGGCTGTTGCAATAGTTGTAATACCAACCGGACCACCTTTGAATTTTTCGATGATGCAAGAGAGAATACGGTTATCCATTTCATCCAAGCCATGTTCATCTACATTCAAAGCCTTTAAAGCATGTTGAGTGATGCCCATGTCAATGTTACCATCGTTCAACACCTGTGCAAAGTCACGAACTCTTCTTAATAGTCCATTGGCAATTCTTGGAGTACCACGACTACGTCTCGCTATTTCAAAAGCTGCTTCAGAAGTAATTGGAGTGTTGAGAATAGCTGCACTTCGTTCTATGATCTTCTTTAAAACATCGGCCGTGTAATATTCGAGTCTTGATTTTATTCCAAACCTCGAAAGTAACGGAGCTGTAAGTAACCCACTTCTTGTGGTAGCGCCGATCAAAGTAAATTGGTTAAGTGAAAGCTGAATACTCCTTGCATTTGGACCAGAATCGATCATAATATCAATTCTGAAATCTTCCATGGCAGCATACAAGTATTCTTCTACTACGGTGCTTAACCGATGAATTTCGTCTATGAATAAAACATCATTCGGTTGCAGGTTGGTGAGCAATCCTGCTAAATCTCCGGGTTTTTCAATTACAGGTCCTGAGGTTTCTTTAATGCTCACGCCAAGTTCGTTAGCTACAATTCTGCTCAAAGTTGTTTTTCCCAAACCCGGAGGACCATGAAAAAGAACATGATCCAATGCTTCGCCACGGATTTTGGCGGCTTTTATGAAAATTCTTAGGTTTTCAATGATTTGAGCCTGGCCAGCAAATTCTTCTATCTCTCTTGGACGAATACTGTTCTCAAATTCTTTCTCAGCAGCACTCAACGGCTCGTTTCCAGTATTCAGATTGGGATTGGACATGGCTGCAATTTAAGAACGTAATTTTATGTGATGGAACAAAAGATCATTTTAGTAACAGGAGCTAACCGTGGAATTGGATTGGAGATCGTGAAAGAAGTTGCAGAACTGGGTCATATTGCTATTCTCACGGCAAGAGATGAAGTGAAAGGCCGAAAAGCTGCTGAAGATCTACAGCAAAGCGGATTGAATGTTCACTTTATTCAGTTGGATGCATGTGACGAAAATTCCATTCAACAAGCTGTATCTAAAGTTGCTGAGCAATTCGGAAGATTAGATGTTTTGATAAACAATGCTGGGATTTTCACTGATAGAGAAGACAGTCTTTCTGTTTCAAGGAAAGTTGTTCAGGAACACCTGGATGTGAATTTTATTGGTCCGATGATGGTGAGCCAGGCTTTTATTCCTTTGTTGAAGAAAAGCAAAGAAGGAAGGATCATCAACTTCAGCAGCCAGATGGGAAGGCTGAATGGAATGGGTGGTGGGTCTGCAGCTTATCGTTTCAGCAAAACAGCGATCAACAGTTTGACTGGTGTGATGGCAGCTGATCTTGCAGGCACAAACATTAAAGTGAACAGCATGTGTCCAGGCTGGGTTAAAACTGATATGGGTGGAGCAGGTGCATCAAGAACTTTGCAGCAAGGTGCTGACACAGCAGTTTGGTTGGCTACAGCAGAAGGTATTCCTACCGGTAAATTCTTTGCAGACAGGAAGGAGACTGAATGGTGAGTATTAAACAGAACATACAAGTGAGTGACACTTCGACTTTGCTTAGTGCAGGCTCCACGAAGCTGATAGTAGCAATGCAGCCGACACAACTATCTCGAAATTTCTTCGACCTTATAGAATTTCAAACCAAGTTGCTTTGCTCTTGATAGAATGTACACCAACTTGCTTTCTGAAATACAAAGATTGGGTGAGGAATTGATCTTATGGGCAAGGAAAACCACGGCATTGGAATTTTGTTTGGCACTTTCTAACATCCGGCTAATGTTTTCTTTTGATAATCCAGCATCATCAATATTAAGCGATCGTAAGCAAGTCTTTCCTTTGGTTGTACAAACGCTTTTGCTGTAATCATTCGTTCCGTTTAGTAGTCGGATACTTCTGAAGAGACTCAGCATTGCTGCATCAAGCACTTCATTATGCTGACCAAATGGGTATGCGAAGTTTTTTGGATAGATGCCATCGTTTTTCATACTGTCGAGCCCCTGTTTAACTTCTTTTTCCATCACTTCCTGGAGAGTTTTGTTCTTGATCATGTTCACCAGGTTAGCATGTCGGGTTGTGTGGAAGCCGATCTCGTGTCCACGTTGCTGAATGATCTTTAGCTTGTTCTTTTGTTGGCGACTAAGCATTGGATAGTGCGAAACATAGAAAGTAGCCTTTACACCAAAAGAATCCAGTAAGGGTAGATACTTATACCAATCGTCAACATAATTATCATCAAAGGTTAGTACGACACCACCTACTAAATCTCCGTGGCGAACATATTTTTTACAACCTAATCCGGCAAATAGTGTTATGATAAACAGGGCAAAGCAGCTAAGCTTAAGTAGGTGACGGCTCATTAGTAGTGGTAGATAAGAAGTGAAAGATAAATGAGCACCTGATGAATGTGAGAGAAGTAGAAAGTTTTTAAGCTAATCTTCAGCAAATCAGCGAAGTTTATATTATGTAAGCATATCCTTTAATCATTTTTTTAACCAAAAAATACAGTTATGAAAATTGGCGTACTTGGTTCAGGCATAGTTGGAAGAGTGTTGGCAAACGGATTTTTACAGGAAGCTCATAGTGTGATGTTAGGCACAAGGGATATTGCGAAAGGTGAAGTAGTGAAGTTCAAAGAAGAGAATCCATCGGTACAAGTTGGCAGTTTTGAAGACACGGCAAGCTTTGGTGAACTGATCGTTCTTGCAGTTAGCGGTTCCGTAGCATTAAATGCTGTTGAACTGGCAGGTAAACAAAACTTTTCAGATAAAGTAGTAATTGATGCTACGAACCCTATTGCAACAGAACCTCCTGTGAATGGGATTTTAAAATTCTTTACAGATCTGAATCATAGTTTGATGGAGAAGATCCAGGAAGCTGTGCCTGATGCTAAGCTGGTAAAAGCTTTTAGTTGTGTGGGTAACGGGTTAATGTATAAGCCGCAACTTGAATCAACCCCAACAATGTTTATTTGCGGAAATGATGAGGAAGCAAAGAACATGGTTACTGATATTCTTACCAGTTTCGGTTGGGAAACCGAAGATATCGGCATGGCAGAAGGAGCAAGAGCTATCGAACCACTATGTATTCTTTGGTGTGCTCCGGGTTTCCTGAGAAATCAATGGACACATGCTTTTAAGCTACTGAAGAAATAGATGTTTACATCCTGCAGCCATCTTACATTTGTCGCATGCATGTGGCAATTGTAAATAACTCTGTAATTCCTGCTGTGAAGTATGGTGGAATTGAAAGAGTGATCTGGTGGCTTGGTAAAGAATTGGTGAAGAGAGGTCATAAAGTAACTTACCTGGTGGCTGCCGGCTCTGCTTGCGATTTTGCTGATGTTATTATTCTTGATAAACGACCATTTCATCAACAGGTTCCTGAAGAAGTTGATGTTGTTCACTATCATGCGGACGGGGATTTTGAAACGAAGAAGCCATTCCTGTACACACTTCACGGTAACATCTATACTTTAAACACAAGATTTCATATTAATACGGTTGCACTTTCAGCAGATCATGCTACACGGATGAATGCAACAGCTTATGTACATAACGGATTGGATTTCGAAGAGTATGGCACACCTGATTTCAATACTGAAAGAAAGTTCTTTCATTTTTTAGGTGATGCCGCCTGGAAGGTTAAGAACCTTAAAGGAGCAATTAAGATTGCTAAGGCTGCACACGAAAAAATTGCTGTACTTGGTGGAAGCCGAATTAATACCAGCCAGGGCATTAAGATCAACTTTGCTAAGAATGCGAAGTTTTATGGAAAGGTTGGGGGTGATCAGAAGAATTATCTTCTGAATCAATCTAAAAGCTTGATCTTTCCTGTGCTATGGCACGAACCATTCGGTTTGGCTGTGATAGAGAGTTTATATTTTGGTTGTCCTGTATTCGGAACTCCTTTTGGAAGCCTACCTGAACTGGTGACGAAAGAAGTAGGGGTTTTGTCTGATAGCTACAGTGAATTAGCAGGTGCTATACGTAATGTAGAAAGCTATGATAGAAAGCGATGTAGCGAATATGTGCGAGAGCATTTCTCCTCTTCAAAAATGACAGATGAATATTTGAAGATGTATGAAAAGGTGCTGAATGGAGAAAGCCTGAATGCTGAAGAACCAATAATCCGAACAGATTTTTCTCAGCCATTACAAATGAAACCATAAGTGAAGGTTACAGGTTTTACGATAATAAAGAACGCCATCAAGTTTGATTTTCCAATAAGGGAAGCCATTCTTTCTGTGTTGCCTATTTGCGATGATTTTGTAGTTGCTGTTGGAGATTGTGAAGATGGTACAAGGGAAATGATCCAATCAATTGCTCCGGATAAGATTAGAATCATTGACACTGTTTGGGATAAAAGTTTAAATCTGAACGGAGCTGTTCTTGCGGCAGAAACCAACAAAGCTTTCCAGGCAATTGGTGCTGATACTGATTGGTGCTTTTATATCCAGGGAGATGAGGTGCTGCACGAAAAATACCATAAAGTGATCAAGCAGGGAATGCAGCGTTGGAAAGACGATAAGCGAGTGGATGGGCTGCTGTTCAAGTATCTCCACTTTTATGGATCATATGACCATGTTGGGGTTTCATCTAAATGGTATCGAAATGAAATAAGGATCGTACGGAATGATAAAAAGATCTACTCGTACTTAGATGCACAAGGTTTCAAAAAAGGTGATGATGTAAAGCTGAATGTAAAAGCCCTGGATGCTTACATTTATCATTACGGTTGGGTTCGTGAACCTGGAACAATGAATAATAAGTTGGAGAACACAAAGAATTTCTGGGGTGGTGTTACACTTGATCCTGCTGAAACTGTGTATACTGGCACATTCGATTATTCACAGATCGATGCTTTGGAAAAATTCAAAGGAACTCATCCTGCTGTAATGCAGGAAAGAATCAAAAGAATGAACTGGAAGTTCGATTATGACCTAAGCTACAACAACTACAAGTTCAAAGATCGTTTGAAGAACTTTTTAGAGAAGACTACCGGCAAACGTTTCTTCGATTATCAAAACTATAAGCTGTTGCGTTAATATGGAAGTGTCTGTTGTGCTTTGTACTTATAATGGAGAGCAGTTCATTGCTGAACAGTTGAACTCCATTTTGCAACAGACTTATCCAATAAAAGAGATATTGGTATTTGATGATTGTTCTGCTGATGATACCATGCAGATTCTTCTGGAATTTCAAGATCGCTTCAGCAATTTGAAAGTTCATCAAAATCAACAGAATCTCGGATTCAACAAAAACTTTGAACAAGCTTTACTTGCAGCTTCCGGAGATGTAATTGCAATTTCAG
>JANPIB010000099.1:0-10660 GCA_031424775.1 Chitinophagales bacterium
CAAGATGAGCACACTAAACATTATTAGAAGCAAATTGGTAGACAGAATGTTCGCTGTAGTAAGAAAACAATCCGCCTACCAGGAAAACCTAAAATTAGCAGCCTAATATTTATTTGCTCGAATCTTAGAATACGCAACGAACGTTGAATTAAGATTCAGGCGTTCGTTAACCCAAAAAAAGAATAATGGCTGAATTTAAAAAGCTTACAGAAGAAGCATCAAGCTACAGGCACCTCGAGAAAATGAGTGTGCTGGAATTGCTGACGAATATTAATAATGAAGATAAAACTGTTCCTTTTGCCGTAGAAAAAGCCATTCCGGAAATTGAGAAGCTTGTTTCGGTGATTTCTGATAAAATGCTTGCAGGTGGCAGACTTTTTTACATTGGAGCAGGAACCAGCGGCAGATTGGGAATTGTAGATGCAAGTGAATGTCCACCAACGTATGGTGTGCCTCATGGATTGGTGATCGGAATTATCGCAGGAGGACAAAAAGCCATCCTTGAAGCCGTAGAGTTTGCAGAAGATAGCTGGGAGCAAGGATGGACAGATCTGCAAAAGCATTCCGTTAGCGATAAAGACGTTGTAATTGGTATTGCAGCAAGTGGTACTACACCTTATGTTATAGGAGCATTGGACAAGTGCAGGGAAAGCGGAATTATTACTGGAAGTATAAGTTGCAACCCAAATTCACCGGTTTCTGCAGCAGCTGATTTTCCTATTGAGGTTGTGGTGGGGACCGAATTTGTGACCGGAAGCACCCGAATGAAAAGCGGAACAGCCCAAAAACTTGTGCTTAATATGATTTCTACCGCTGTAATGATCCAACTAGGCAGGGTTGAAGACAACAAAATGGTGAACATGCAGCTCACCAATGAAAAGTTGGTAGATCGAGGGGTTAAAATGCTTATGGAAGAATTGCCTCTTGAGAATTACGAGGAAGCCAAACAACTATTGTTGAAAAGTGGCAGCGTAAAAAAAGCTATCGAAGCCGTTGTGAAAAATTAATTTACCTGCATCTTATATTTTTCTCTAATTTACAGCATCATTAATTTGACGCCTTTATCGCAGTGCTATTCCGCAATTAACCAATTAATGAACTAAAACTAAGAAAGCATGAAGAAGGTATTTTTACTCTCTCTCGTTTCATTTTCGCTTATTTCAGCCCAGGCACAAAGTAAAAAAGCTTACGCCATTACAGGTGATGTAAAAGGTAGTTACAACTGGGTCTCAGTTAAAGAGATTGACCTTTCTACAGGTGAGGTGATCAGAACAGTGTTCGATCCTGCTGCCAATCAGTCTGTGACTTTAAAAAATGCGGATGGAAGTACATTGGCTGCAAGGGGTTCTGCTGATGTTCCAACTTACTCAGGAGTTGCAGCTGCAGCTTTTGATGAGAAGCACAACAGGCTTTACTTCACAAACATGCGTGGCAATGAGCTTCGTTATTTTGATCTCAGCACAAACAGTGTTGTAGTTGTGGTGAATACCGATCCTACTTTCAACACCGGAGAAAAAGTAGCAGAGGACAATGTGATCACAAGAATGGCAATCGGAGTTGATGGTTTTGGTTACGCTTTAACCAATGACGGAAAGAACCTGATTCGCTTTAGCACCGAAGGAAAATCAACTATTACTAAGCTCGGCTCTTTAAGAGATGGAAGTAAGAATGGCAATGTTTCTATCCACAACCAATGTAGTAGTTGGGGTGGCGATATGGTTGCTGATGCTTATGGAAATTTATATGTTTTCAGCATGAGAGGTCATGTTTTCAAAGTAAATCCCAACTCATTAGTAGCAGACTATGTTGGAACAATTGCTGGTTTGCCAGCAAGCTTCACCATCAACGGTGCTGCTGTTGATGCTAACGGAGATGTTGTAGTAAGCAGTGCTACTGCTACTGATAACTATTTTAAAATAAACCTTGGAACTTTCTCTGCAACTGCTGTTTCTAAAACAGGTGAGAATGTTTGGAATGCTTCAGACTTAGCAAGTGGTAATATCGCTTACCGTGGTGGACCTTCTACTGGTTTTACTGCAGCTGATGTGAAAGGAAATGCTATCAGCATCTATCCAAACCCTGTTGCAGTTAAATATTTCAATGTTGCTTTCGAGAAAGTAACTCCAGGTAAATACACTATTGAGTTGACGGATGTTAGCGGAAGAAAACTGATTAACCAGGTTGCTGAGATATCTGGTGTTCAAAACCAGAAAGTGGATCTGCCAAAATCAGCTTCAGCTGGAATGTATTTGGTAAAAGTGATCAATGCAGATGGTAAAGCCATCTTCACAGATAAAATTGTGGTTCAGTAAGTATAAGTTCTGAAAAGAATGATTGATCCCGCTATGTTAATAGCGGGATTTTATTTTACATTGAACTATACTTTTACTGAATTGAAACAGTAGATTTGCGAACCAACTGATAATCTACCTGCAAACTCTATGGATGACATCATCTATTTTTTTTACCAAAATGGACTTTACCTGCTTATTGGGTTAGTACTGGTAAAAGTGCTGCTCATCTTCATTTACAAGGGTTTAGATATTGCTTATCTTTTTGAGAATTTTTTAGTGATATATTCGGATAACGGGATAGAACCCAATCTTAAACGCAAAAAATTCAGGACCATTCACAACATTGTAACTGTTGGGTTTTACATAGTTCTTGTACTATGGGCTGCTATTACAGGTATTGTGAAATTTGCTAAATAACTTTCATCTTGCTTTTAAGGCTAGCGTTTTTCTCTAAATTTGTTCTATGATCAGGAATTACCATATTCTGATGAGCACACTGGCTATGGATTCGAAATAGGCGAAAGATGCACTACAGCACAAGAGTCCCGTACGAACGGGAACGAAAGCTTCATGCTTATTCTAAGTTGACTACATCTACTTCAATTAAATTAAAATTTTCTTTATGGAAACATTAGCTGCTTCCAGGGTTCGTCAGGAAACTGCCGAAGATTTTCTGCCATTGCAAGGCACCGATTACGTAGAGTTTTACGTGGGCAACGCTAAACAGGCTGCTCATTTTTATAAAACTGCTTTTGGTTTTCAGAGCTTAGCTTACGCCGGACCCGAAACTGGTGTAAAGGACAGGGTTAGTTATGTTGTGAGGCAAAGCAAGCTCACTTTTATGTTCACTACTCCATTAAGAGCCGGAAATCCGATTGCGGATCATATTTACAAACATGGTGATGGAGTGAAGAATCTTTCATTAAGAGTTGATGATGCTACCTCGGCATGGGAAGAGACTACCAAACGTGGTGCAAGAAGTTATATGCAGCCCTTAAAAATGAATGATGAGTATGGTGAGGTAGTTATGAGTGGAATTCATACTTATGGCGACACTGTTCACCTGTTCATCGAAAGGAAGAATTACACCGGACCTTTCATGCCTGGCTTCAGAGAATGGAAATCGACCTACAACCCAACTGATACAGGTTTGCTCTACGTTGACCATTGTGTAGGTAACGTTGGTTGGAATCAGATGAACCCTTGGGTGAAATTTTATGAGGAGGCGATGGGCTTCAGAAATATTCTGTCTTTTGATGATGAAGACATCTCTACCGAATACTCTGCATTGATGAGTAAGGTAATGAGCAGCGAAAACGGTTTTGTAAAGTTCCCTATCAATGAACCGGCAGAAGGCAAGAAGAAAAGCCAGGTAGAAGAATACCTGGAATATTACGATGGGGAAGGTGTGCAACACGTTGCTATGGCAACAAACGATATTGTAAAGACTGTACGAGACCTTATGAGCCGTGGCGTGGATTTTTTAAAGGTTCCATCATCTTATTACGATGATCTTTTGGAAAGAGTTGGTCGAATTGATGAGGACATTGAGCCTTTGAAAGAGTTAGGAATACTAGTTGATAGAGATGAGGAAGGTTACCTGCTTCAGTTGTTCACCAAGCCGGTTGAAGACAGACCAACACTTTTCTTTGAGATCATCCAGAGGAAAGGAGCTAAGAGTTTTGGAAAAGGAAACTTCAAAGCACTGTTCGAAGCCATTGAGAGAGAGCAGGAACTACGTGGTAACCTATAATTTGAGCTCTGTTAACTAGCTGTGAATTATTCCGGCATTTAACATAGTTTAATACACACTAAAACCTTGTGGGAGAGAGATTACTTATTTTCGAACTGAATGAAACTCTTCGCATGAAAAAGGTTTTACTGTTGGCTTTTGTAGTAATGATCTATAGCCTGGCTAAAGCTCAGCCTCAAACATCTTTTTATGATATACAGAAAAGCTACCCAAGGGTGGCTTCTGCTGTTTCTAAGTATGAGGATACGCTGAAAAAGCAATTTGCAAAAGCAGGAATCAGTTGGCCGGCAAAGCAGATGTATATCCGAAGCTTCAAGTACGATAGCCAGTTAGAAGTTTGGGTCAGAAACAATTCAACGGAACCCTATAAACTTTTCAAAACTTACAAAGTATGTGCATTAAGCGGTGCTTTAGGACCGAAAAGAATTGAAGGTGATTACCAGGTGCCTGAAGGTTTCTACTACATCAACGTGTTCAACCCAAGGAGTACGTATCATCTTTCATTAGGACTGAATTACCCAAATGCTTCAGATATGCAGCTAAGCGATTCAATTAAGCCTGGTGGCGATATCTACATTCACGGAAGTTGCTTGACTGTCGGTTGTATTCCAATCCAGGATCACCAGATTGAAGAATTGTATGTGCTAGCTTCCCAGACAAGGGCTCAGGGACAGGATTTCATTCCGGTTCATATTTTTCCAGTGCGTTACAACAATCCAAAAAGCCTGGAAATTCTTTCTAAAGCATGTAAAGATGATAGTGAGTACCTGAAGTTCTCCGTTAACGTAAAGCAGGTGTATGATTTCTTCGAGGACAAGAAAAAGCTACCATTGATATCGGTGAACAGTAAAGGAGAATATGTAATTATGTAGCAGAGGCTAGTGCTGCTATTTAGCTTTGATGGAGCCTGCACTGAGCAAAGTCGAAGTGTCGCACTCTTGTACTTTCTAATCATCACGGAACAATATTACCTTTGATAAAATTTGAACAAGATGAAGGGTGTTAGTTATGTAACCGACGATCAGGATAACAAAATTGCCGTTCAAATTGAAATCGATCTTTTCCGTCGCAGCGGTGAAGAGTTAGAGGATCTGATTGACGGAATTATCGCTGAATCCCGAAAAGATGAAGAGCGTATTCCGCTTGAAAAGGTGCTAAAGAATCTTAAAAAGAAAAAATAGTGCCTTTGTACACCGTTGTTCTCACTAAAAGTGCAGAGAAAGATCTTCGAAAGCTACCTTCTAAAGTAGCTGACAAAGTAGTTGTAGTACTTCAATCACTTCAGGACAATCCAAGACCTGAAGGTTGTAAAAAGCTAAAAGGTTACGAAAACCTCTGGCGGTTTCGAATAGGAGACTATCGCATTATTTACGCTATCTCAGATGTTATCTTGTTAGTGGATGTTTGTGAGATTGGTTATCGTAAAGACATCTACGATAAGCTATAAATTACCTGTACAAAACCTGAACTGTACTTTTTCTCTCTTGCTGCAACACCATATCTTTTCCAACCATCATTTTCTCTAGCAACTCTCTATTAAAGTGACGAATTGTAAGTAGCGTTAACCCTCTTTCCACTTCCACATCAAAAATTGAAGATGCAGCAGCTGCAAGCTGATCGATCTTCTCAGCATGATCATCCAAACACAACTGCACACTAATTGCTCCGGTTTGTACCAGGTTTGGGCTGAACTTTAATTGGCTGAACATTTCATACAACTGGCTCATGTGTTTTTCGCCTACAAAACTAAAATCCTGGCTATGCAAATGCACCAATACCTGCTTTTCTTTAATCACAACAATCGGCGGCAGATTCCTTACTTTCTTATTGCTGATGGTAGTTCCGGGTAAGCCTGGATCAAGAAAACATTTCACCTGTAGTGGAATATTCTTGTTCTGTAATGGCTTGATCGTTTTTGGGTGAATCACCTGTGCACCATAATATGCCATCTCGATAACTTCATTAAAACTGAGATCACTCAAGAATGTAGCTTCTGGAAACTGCTTTGGATCGGCACTCATAACTCCTTCAACATCTTTCCAGATGGAAAGACTTTCAGCATTTAATAAGTTTGCAAAGATTGCAGCCGTATAATCACTTCCTTCTCTGCCAAGTGTGGTGCTTTCGTTTTCGTCTGTTGAGCCAATAAAGCCTTGAGTCAGGTACATAGTTGCTGTTTGGCTCATGGCTGATCGTATATGTTCCTCCGTAAATTTCCAATCAACAGTAGCATCTCTGAAATTATCATCTGTGCGAAGAATGTCTCTTACATCCAGCCATTGATTGGTTACTCCAACTTCATTCAGATAATGACTAACGATCGCTGTACTCAGCAATTCACCTACACAAACCACCTGGTCATAGTAATAATCGAATGACCTAACAGGTTTATCATGCAAGAGCCATTCAACTTCAGTAAAGAAGTCCTTTAACTGACTGTAACAAGGATTATAATTTTTAACCAGCAAATATTTGGCAGTAGTAAGGTGCTGTTGTTTTACATTGTTAAACAGATCCAAAGCCTGCTCTTTTTCGCCACGAAAGAATGCTTCCACAACCTTCTCCAAAGCATTGGTGGTCTTTCCAATAGCTGAGATGATCACCACCAGTTGTTCATGGCTATATGATTTTAGAATATTTGCAACGTTTTGGATCCTTTCTACACTATTTACGCTAGCTCCACCAAATTTGAAAACCTTCATAGTTGAGTTTTATGTCTCAGTTTAAGAGTTAACAAAAGTCGGGCAAAAACTTGATGCAGGATACTAGATGATGGTCTTTTCAAAATCGTAAATCTTAATAAATAGTCTAACCTCACTTGTTATAAGAAAGATATTAAAATCTCGAAGTTTGGAAATTCATCGTCACCAGCATCCAGCATCTAGCATCCGCTCACTACATTTGTACAACTTCATAAAATTATTGCTCGTATGAACATCAACAGACAAGTACTTACGCTAGATGAATTTACGATACAGGGCTTGAGAGATTTTCCAGGAGCTACCGGTCAGCTGAGTAGTTTGCTCAGAGATATTGGTTTGGCTGCTAAACGGGTAAATGTTGAAGTAAATAAAGCAGGGCTTGTAGATATTCTGGGTGATACCGGAACAATGAATGTTCAGGGTGAAGAGGTTAAAAAGCTGGATATCTACGCCAACAACCAATTTGTGGGGGTTCTGAAACATGGAATTGCTTGTGCAGGTATTGCCAGTGAAGAGTTGGATGATATTGAGGTGTTTGATGACCCTGTAAGCAACAGCAGTAAATACGTTTGTATGTTCGATCCGTTGGATGGTAGCGGAAACATTGATGTAAACGTTTCTATAGGAACGATCTTCAGTATTTACAGGAGAGTAAGTGAATTAGGAAAGCCTTGTACAGAGGAAGATTTTCTTCAACCAGGTCATAAACAAGTAGCTGCAGGTTATGTGATCTACGGGTCATCTACAATGCTGGTGTATGCTACGAAAAGAGGTGTGAATGGGTTTACGCTTGATCCATCAATAGGAGAGTTCTCATTAAGTCATCCAAACATTCAATGTCCGGATAGTGGAAAGATCTACTCTGTAAACCATGGTAACTTTTTCCAGTATGATAAACCGGTTCAGCAGTACATCAATGACTGTCAGCGTAAAAACAAAAACACCGGTGGACCGTATACTCAGCGTTACATTGGCAGCATGGTAGCTGATGTACACAGAAACCTTATCAAAGGCGGCATTTTCATGTATCCAGGCACAACAGATAAACCAAAAGGTAAGTTGAGATTGCTGTATGAGTGTAATCCGTTTGCATTCATCGTAGAAGTGGCTGGTGGAAAAGCTACGAACGGTAATCAGCGAATTCTTGATGTTCAGCCTACAGAACTTCACCAGAGAACACCTTTGTTTATCGGTAGCAAATCCATGATGGAAGAACTTGAGGTTTTGATTGATGCTGAGACTAAAGCTGCGAATTAACTACAACTAAATCTTTGTAAAGTGATGAACAATGCTTTGCGAAATATCCTTCCAACGATCTTGTTGGTTTTTGTAACGGTTCTAACCGATGCCCAAAAGCCGCAGGATGCATTTTATTACAATCCGGAGGGTTTTACTTTTATGCCTGTGCTTAAAAAGCCTGCAATCATCTACCAGGGAAAATTGTTTTCCGGTCGAAAGCAGTTGAACAGTCTATTCAGTCATTTGAATAATGAGGAGTTGAACCTCTACTATAAAAAGTACAAAGCAAACAGAACTGCATCAACCATTCTTACGCTAGCTGGTGTTGGGTTGTCAATTTATTCATTGGTTGATTGGCGTAGCACTGATAAGAAATTCAATTGGTACACCTTCGGTGGAGGATTGGTGCTGAGCGGTGTTAGTGGTTATCTTGATGGCAAAGCCAGCGAAAACTTACGGAATGCAGCAGTTGTGTTTGATAAAGCAACAAAGAAAACGACCTTCACACCTAAGCAAAAAACAATTACCCTCACCTTCTCATTAGCGAAACATGGCAAATAAGATCATAGAAGTTCAGGACCTGCATAAGAAGTACGGTGATTTTCATGCAGTGAAAGGCATCAGCTTCGATGTATATGAAGGTGAGATATTCGGTTTGCTTGGACCAAACGGAGCCGGAAAATCTACCACGCTTGAGATCATCGAAACACTTCGTACTAAAACCAGTGGAAAAGTATTTGTTGATGGAATAGACCTTGACAAATCACCTAACGAGATCAAAAAGATCATTGGTGTACAGTTGCAGACTTCAGGATATTACCCAGGATTAAAGTTGTATGAGCTAATAAATCTTTTTGCCGGATTGTATAATCAGAAAGTAGATGCTTATGAGATTTTGGAAAGTGTGAATTTAACAGATAAAGCAAAATCAAAGTTCAAAGAGTTAAGTGGTGGACAGAAACAACGTTTCTCCATTGCAACAACACTTATCAATAAACCGAAGATCATTTTTCTGGATGAACCAACTACGGGTTTAGATCCACAGGCAAGAAGAAATCTTTGGGATCTGATCAGAGATATTCAACAAAAAGGAACCACCGTTATCATAACAACACATTATATGGATGAAGCAGAAGTGCTTTGTAACAGAGTTGCTATTGTTGATAGTGGAAATATCATTGCTTTGTCTTCTCCTGATCAGTTGATAGATGAACTGGTTGCAAAGGGTTTCGAAAAGCCTAAAGAAGTAAAGCAGGCAAATTTGGAAGATGTTTTCATCAATCTAACCGGTCACTCACTTCGTGAAGCATAATTATGGAAGATCTTAAATATCCCATTGGTAAATACGTACCACAACCTTATTCGGAAGAACTGAAGGAAAAGTGGCTTGCAGACATAAAATTTCTCCCTGATGATCTTGAAAGAGCTGTTCAAAATCTCGACGAGCATCAATTGAACACACCTTACAGAGATGGTGGCTGGAAAGTAAAACAAGTGGTGAATCATCTTGCTGATAGTCATATGAATGCTTTGATCCGTTTTAAACTTGGATTAACAGAAGACAATCCAACCATCAAACCTTATGATGAAGCTGCCTGGGCTAATCTGGATGATGTAGATGTTGTTCCGATCAATGTATCTTTAACCATTCTGCATGGAGTTCATATCAGGCTTATTGAGACAATCAAAAATCTTACGGAAGAGCAGTGGCAACGAACACTCTTCCATCCTGAGCATCAAAAGCAAATGACTTTATGGTCTTTACTGGGAACTTATGCATGGCATGGTAAGCATCATGTCGCACACATCACTTCTCTGAAAGAGCGGAACAACTGGTAGCATTCTTGAAGTATAACAGCAAATTTTTGGCATGAATGGAGATTCAATGAAGTGGAAAACGATCTCGTCTGAATACTTGTTTCACGATGAATGGTTAAAAGCAAGAAAAGAGGTTTGTCAGCGATCTGATGGCAAGATCATCGATCCTTATTACATTTTAGATTATGCAACCTGGGTGTGTGGTGTTGCTTTAACTGAAGACAACCAGGTGGTGTTAATTCGTCAGTATCGTCATGCTTTGGGTGAGGTTTGTTTGGAGATTCCAGGTGGTTGTGTTGATGTCAAAGATTTGAATAATGAAGAAGCCGTTCGTCGTGAAATGGCTGAGGAAACAGGTTATACTTTCAAAGAAGCTGAATATCTTGGTTTCTGTTCTCCAAATCCTGCCGCTAATTCAAACCTCATGCACATGTATTTGCTGAAAGGTGGTGTGAAGAAGCAAGAACAAAACCTTGACAACAACGAAGACATTGAAGTTGTCTTGTATCCTTTAGATCAGTTACTTCAATTGGTACTTGATAGAAAAATTCATGAGGCAATGCATATTTCCGCTGTTATGTTAGCCTTGCATAAATTAGGAAAGTTGGAGATGAAATAGATTTTGTTGACCAACTGCATCGCTACGATTTAGCTTCGTTGCTACGCTCAGTTCACAGTTCCCTTTTCATGGCATCAGTTTGAAACGCCGTCATTGATGGCTTAAACCTTCACTTCAGCAACAAGAAACACACTACCACAGATCAAAACCAGATCATCATCCTTAGCATGAGTGAGTACTTCTTGTAAACCTGTATTCACATCGGAAAAAGCGTTTCCATTTAATCCAATTTGTT
>JANPIB010000100.1:0-4606 GCA_031424775.1 Chitinophagales bacterium
TGATCCGGATGAAGGATTAAGCGATATCGCTTATGAAAAAGGTTATGCCTTTCTAAGAACGATTGAAGAAAATGTTGGTCGAACTGCATTTGATGCCTTCCTTAAAAATTATTTTTCCAAACATGCGTTTCAATCCAGAACAACAGAGCAGTTTTTGGAAGAACTCACTGCTGCATTTAAAGACAACCAAAACTTCGCTGAAACTGTGAAAATCAAAGATTGGGTTTATGGTGCTGGAATTCCAAGCAACATCCCTCCTGCTGTTTCACCACAATTCACATCAATTGATACAATTCTTGCTAATTGGCAGAAAACAAAGCAAGTTTCCGGTTTGATCCAGCAACTAAAATCAACGAACCAATTGATGTATTTCCTTAGACAATTACCAGCATCGATTACAGCAACTGATATGGCTTCTCTTGACAAAGAATTCAAGTTTACTCAATCAGGCAATGCTGAAATTCAAACTGCCTGGTACACATGGGCAATTCAAAAGCAGTACAAGCCTGCTTACACTAATATTGAAAGCTTTTTGGCTTCTGTGGGAAGGAGAAAATTCTTAAGACCACTTTATGGTGAGATGATAAAAACCCCTGAAGGCAAAGAATGGGCAAAAAGAATTTATACAATAGCAAGAGGTAATTATCATCCAGTAGCTTACACTACAATTGATGCAATGTTGAAGTAATTGGAAAGTTCTAATAAAAAAAGATCGCTTCGGGAGAAGTGATCTTCTTTATTGATTGGCAAGTGTAGTCATTCGCTCTTTTGCCCATTTTAAAGCGGTTTTCAATTGCTCTTCACGGGTAACATTTGAGTTATCCAGCACCACAGCATCATCAGCTTTCCTTAACGGACTTACTTCTCTATTGCTGTCAATATAATCTCTCATTTCAAGATTGTTACGAACTTCTTCAATGGAGATATCTGGATTTTTATCGTACAACTCTTTAAAACGTCTTTCCACCCTAACAGCAGGATCAGCTGTAACAAAGATCTTCAACTCAGCATTGGGAAAAACGGTTGTTCCAATATCCCTTCCATCCATTACTATTCCTTTTCGCAAGCCTAGCTTTTGCTGCTGGGCAACAGCAAAGTCTCTAACTTCCTTGATCGTAGATACCTCACTCACATTCTCACTAACAAGCATATCACGAATAAGCTGCTCCACATTCTCTTCATTCAAATACATCTGGCTTTCTCCAGTCTTCTCGTTATACTGAAAGTCAAGGTCTATCTCTTTTAAGGCTGTACAAACAGCTTCTTTATTGTACCAGTCAACATGGCTTCGGAGAAAATACAATGTAATAGCTCGATACATAGCACCACTATCAACAAAAACGTAATTCAGCTCACGAGCAAGTTGCTTTGCAAGTGTGCTTTTACCGCAGCTAGAAAACCCATCTATTGTAATGATGATCTTTTGCATCCAATGTAAAGATGCAGCAAGATGGTAAAATAAAAAAGTCCCGCCAGTGGCAGGACTTTAGTATATTCTAGAGAAATTAATCAATCACTTCAACATCCTTCGGATACTTCGCTTTATTAAAAACAAATGTTTTATCACTAATAACAGCGTTTGTTTTTAAATTACTCAATGTAAATTTGATCGTATTCTTGGCTTTGTCAACGATCGTGGCTTTGGTGATCATGTTCTGAGTTTTATCTACGTACACGGTCACCTTCTCAAAGTTCTTTCTCTTATCAGTAGGAGTCATTTCAATCTGGTGAAAGTTACCGGCTGATGACACTAGTTTATAGGTGAAGTCTTTATCGTAGAAATTCGAAAGCAGATTCTGAGGACTTAGTGTATTGGTGTTATCTTCTGCGGATGAAATGGTTACTGTTTTAGCACCGTCATAATTCCAAACGGTCTTACCATCGCTTATGATCTCAGTTTTTCCTTGCTTCAGGAAATACTTCTGCCCTTTAATAGAGATGTTGCCAGCTTTAGCTCCATTACTTTTTCCTTTATTTGTAGTTGATTGAATGCTGAAGTTGGCAGTGATTCCTTTTAACCCTTTTACTTTAGCACTCACTCCATCCAGAATTTTCTTAGCAGCAGCATCCTGAGCATAAGTAAAATTCATCATAACCAGAACCCCGAGTATTACACTGTATAATTTTTTCATTTAAAGATTTTTCAGTTCGCAAATATAGTATCTATCAAATTGGGGAATAAGACTTTCGGTGAAGTGAATAGTTAAACAGCCTAAATGTTAAAGAGATACATAATCAGAGCATACAAATAAAAAAAAGCCGGCGAGATTTCACCGGCTGTAGAGGTTAAGTATTTTGTTATGAACGTTTTAAAGAAGCATCTGTTTGCATCTTCATCATACCCATGATCTGGTTCATTGCTCTTGACATACCATCCGGACTACCGTCAAGGAATAACATATTTCCTTTACCATACTCAGCAAAGTTTTTCACTGCTTCAGTCCACATACTAAAGAGAATCACATTCGTATCGAGGTTAGCTTGCTTCATTTGTTCAGCAGCCTGGCTCATACCACGAGCTACTTCTTCACGGAACAAAGCAACACCTTGTCCACGAAGTCTTGCCGCTTCTCTTTCAGCTTCTGCAGCAATTTTGATAGCGTTACCATCAGCTTCAGCCGCTTTGGTTTTTGTAATCAGTAACGCCTGACCTTCATTTTCTGCTGCGGCTTTAAGATTATTAGAAGCAACCACTTTACTCATTGAATCTAAAATCACCTTATCGAACGTAATGTCATTGATCTGTAGATCAAGTAAGTGATAACCCCAGTCTTCCAGTACATGGTCAACTTCATGTTTAACACTCTCCACAAGATCTTTGCGTAAGCCTAAGATTTCAGCTTGCCTTTTTGTTGCTACATAAGATCTGATGTTTCCCTCAATTGTTCTTACTAAAGCTTGCATCAGATCTTTTTCACTAACAAACTTAAATGCTACTTTTTTGATTGTTTCTTCGTCCGCATTAATTACAGCATACAGCAACATGCTTTTGAAATACACATTAGCCTGGTCTTGTGTTACTGCCTGGAACTCCAGTTCAACACTTCGATTTTGAACGCTGATTCTTTTGTAGATCTGCTCTAGTATCGGGATTTTGAAATTCAATCCCGGACGTAGAATTCTCTGATATTTACCGAACATCGTTACTACAGAAATAGTAGCCTGGTTAACGGTAACCAATCCACTAAAAATAATAAAGATGACGAGTAAAATCCACCAATAACCAATAAAGTCCATAAGGGGTAGTTTTAGAATTTGAAGGTAGGGAATTGAATAAGAACTTTAATAGGCAATGTAAGAATGTTGAATTACGGTGCAAAAGTTGAAGTGTGCGACGCAACGAAGATGATAAAAGTGCTATAGCTGACTTCAAAAATCTATTTTCCTTTCTCTTCCCAAACCTGTGCAAGTTCCACCAATACTTCAACTGCCTTGTTCATGTCTTTTACCCCGATCCATTCATGCTTACTGTGAATTGCCTGCATTCCGGTAAAAACATTAGGACAAGGCAATCCCATAAAACTTAACCTGCTGCCATCAGTTCCTCCTCGGATTGGCTCATTCTTTAAGGTTACACCAGCACGTTTGTACGCTTCTGCTGCATTAGATGAGATTTGAGGAAATTGATCAAGCACTTCTTTCATATTTCTGTACTGCTCTTGAACTTTGAACTCCATAGAAGCTTTAGGATGGTTCTTAAGAACAGTTTCAGCAATTGATTTTAACCGAGCTTCATACTCCGTCAACTTAGCAGTAATAAAATCACGAACGATAAACTCGATCGTAGCTTTCTCAGCAATGCCACTTACTCGAACAGGATGAACAAAACCTTCTCGTCCTTCAGTTGTTTCAGGGCTAAACTCATTCTTTGGGAGAGCAGCTAGAATCTCACCGGCAATTTTTAATGCATTAACCAGTTTATCTTTTGCCGTTCCTGGATGAGAGATAACGCCGTAAATATCTATCGTAACGCCATCAGCACTAAAAGTTTCGTCTTCAAAATCACCAAGAGCACCCCCATCTAAAGTATAGCCGAAATCTGCTCCTAGTTTTTTAAGGTCAACTTTAGCAGTGCCTTTACCCACTTCTTCATCTGGAGTAAATAATATTTTGATGGTCCCATGCTTTACTTCAGGATGAGTTGCGAGATAATTTGCCATATCCATGATCACTGAAACTCCGGCTTTATCATCTCCACCAAGTAATGTTAAACCGCTTGCCGTGATCACATCATTACCAATATGTTCTTTCAAATACGGATAAGTTGAAGTGCTGATGACCTGTGAAGGATCATCAGGCAACACAATATCATTTCCATCGTAGTTACTATGGTAGATGGGTTTCACATTTGTTCCGCTGGCATCTGGTGCAGTATCAACATGAGCACAAAAAGAGATCACTGGCACCTGCTTATCAGTATTGGAAGGAATTGTAGCATACACGTATCCAAATTCATCCATATGAGCATCTGCAATACCCATTTGCTTCAATTCTTCAGCTAAAATCTTTGAAAGATCTTTTTGCTTTTCTGTTGTGGGATGTGTGTTACTCTGAGGATCACTTTGCGTATCAACCTGAACATATCTCATCAATCGTTCTGCCGCAG
>JANPIB010000101.1:0-17243 GCA_031424775.1 Chitinophagales bacterium
ATTTGGGTGAGGTAGAACCTTCAACAATTACTTCCCGATTATCTTTTGAAATAAAGGACATTCTTATTTCTTCATGCTGTAATGTTCCATTAATAATTTGAGATCGATAGTCCTTGTATCTGTCTCTATCAGGCTCTGAAATGAAAAAAAATATTGATTTCCCCTTCAGTTCATCTTCTGTATACCCCAGAATGTGTTTCCAGGCATTATTAGCATAAAGCAAATTTCCTTCTGGGCCTACAAATTGTATCATATCACTGGCGTTATCAAAAAGATCTTTGTAACGTTCTTCACTTTCGCTTAGTTTCTCTTCACGTTCCTGCTGTAATCTCTGAAGTATTGATATTGCTTCAGTTTGAGAATGCTGGTACATTAGCTCTAGCCGTTGAACTATTTCCATCATTTCAGCCGGGTTTTGAGTGAAGCGGTGAATGAAGAAAAACAAAGTGAGTTTTTGTGCAGAATTGATCTGAGAAATATCTTGAAGGGATATCTGGTCACGCTTTATATAATCCAGCTGGTCATCTTCCCATGTTTGAAACCTGTTTTGAATAAAGTGCTCATATTCATTACTAATCAAAGCATCCAAAAAATCAATCACAGTTTGCTTTGTCATGCTGAAAATCTCTTCTTCCGTAAGATGAGCCACGTATTTCATTACAGAAATATCAAAAGAAAAGACCAATTCAATATTTTTCTTAACGAACTCATCAAGGCAACATTCGTTAATATAACTAGCAAATCGTTGCAACAAATCCCGTGCACCGGCTGTATCTAATATTTCATTTTGAGTTCCTGATTTGCTCATGTTCGTTGTTCCTTGGGTCAAAAGTATTCCTAGATATCTAAGGTATCACTTTCGCATATCCTTATGTGGTATGATGTTTTCTTAATTACATAAAACTTTTGGACTGTATGCAAAAAGCAAACCCAAAAAAGCCGCTTCGCAAACAACAAACTCAGTCCAGACCTGGACAAGAGGTAAATATGACGCCAAAGCCAGAGTCTGAACCCAAGCCAGATGACCTAGGTAAACTTGCAGGTAAATGTGCTTTGATTACAGGTGGCGACAGCGGCATTGGAAAAGCGGTGGCTCTGCTTTTTGCAAAAGAAGGTGCTGATGTGGCTATCGGTTACCTGAATGAACAGGAAGATGCAAAAGAAACAAAAGCTGAAGTAGAAAGCTACGGACGAAAGTGCTTTCTTTTTCCCGGTGACTTGGGAAAAGAAAACAACTGCAAAAAGATCGTAGATAATGCTGCAAAGAAGCTTGGTAAGATCAATATACTGGTTAACAATGCTGCACTGCATTGGGAACAAAAAACAATTGAAGAAATTTCGACAGAGCAGTTGCTCAAAACTTTCCATTCAAACTTTTTTTCCTATTTCTGGGTAACAAAATACGCCATGCAGTACCTGGAAAAAGGTGCAGCAATCATTAACACAACATCTGTTACGGCTTATCGTGGTAGTAGTCATCTTATTGACTATGCATCTACAAAAGGAGCTATCGTTGCTTTTACAAGAAGTCTCGCTCAAAGCTTAATTGAAAAAGGAATTCGGGTAAATGGAGTTGCTCCAGGACCAATCTGGACTCCTTTGATTGCTTCGACGTTTGACAAGAAAGCAGTAGCCGAGTTTGGAAGTGATGTACCGATGAAAAGAGCCGGAGAAACGAATGAGGTTGCTCCATGTTTTCTTTTCCTGGCAAGTGAAGATTCCAGTTACATGACAGGTCAAGTGTTACATCCGAATGGAGGAGAGATTGTGAATGGATAGGAGTAGTTTCTGGTTTCTAGTTATGGTTGCATAGTTAGAAGATGAATAGAGTTAAGAACGCACAAGTGAGTGACACAAGGAACGATGAGTAAAGAACAAAAGTTAGATAAATGGAAATAGTTCATCTGGATACGGCAATAAAAATTCCTTCGAAGAAGATAGCGGAGTTGGTTCATGATGCAAAAGCTAGTGCCAAAGCTGTGAAGCTTCGTTATGTGAGTGATAGTGATAATGGAATTGAAAGAATTAAAAAGGGAGAGAAATTCGAGTATCGCCTTGATGATAAAAAAGTTTCCGATGCTGAAACGCTTGACAGGATAAAGAAACTTGTTATTCCACCAGCATGGGAGAAAGTTTGGATATGCAAATTCGATAACGGACATATACAAGTTACCGGAATTGATGTAAGGGGAAGAAAGCAGTACAAGTATCATCCTTTGTGGAATGCTTTACGTAATGAAACGAAGTTTTTTCGTTTGCTTGAGTTTGGAAAGTGCATTCCGAAGATTCGTGAAAGATTACATAAAGATCTTTCGAAACAAGGATTGCCAAAAGAAAAAGTATTAGCAGCAATTGTTAGCATTATGGACAAGACCAGCATTCGAGTTGGGAATTCCTTTTACGAAAAACTCTATGGCTCTTTTGGTTTGAGTACAATGAAAGACAAGCATGTAAAGATCGAAGGAGGTACGATAAAATTTTCTTTCAAGGGAAAGAAAGGTGTGTATCATGACATCTCTTTCAAGAGTCGCAAACTGGCAAACATTGTAAAACAGTGTAGAGATATACCGGGAAAAGAGTTGTTTCAGTACTATGATTCAGATGCAGTAGCTCACTCAATTGACTCTGGCGAAGTGAATGATTACATCAAACAAATTTCCTGTGGTGATTTTACCAGTAAAGATTTCAGAACCTGGACAGGAACAGTTCAGTGCTTAATGTCGCTTAAAGAAGCTGGTGTTTTTAGTACTCAAAAAGAAATGAAGAAGAACATAGTTACAGCAATAGATGCTGTAGCTCAATCTCTTGGGAACACCAGAACCGTCTGTAAGAAGCATTACATACACCCTTTGGTTCTTAATAGTTATGAGAATAACAAACTGGAAAGGTATTTGGAAGACCTACAACATAAAGCCGCTGAAAGTGATGATATAACGGCTTGTGAAGAAATAGTACTTACCCTACTTGAGAAAGAGAAAGCTTAAACGTAGTATATGAGAGCAATATGGACAGGAGCAATTGGGTTTGGACTAGTAAACATTCCGGTTAAACTATATAGCGCTACAGAGAGTAGTAGTCTTGAATTGGATATGCTTGATAAGAAAGATCATGCTAAGATCAAGTTCAAAAGAGTAAATGAAGGTACTGGGAAAGAAGTAGCCTGGGAAAGTATTGTAAAAGCTTACGACTACGAAGGTAAATATGTAATACTGGATGATGATGACTTTAAGAAAGCCAGTCCAGAAAAATCGAAGATCCTTGAGATATCTCAATTTGTAAAGGAAGAGGAAGTGAATAGTATGTACTACGATTCTCCATATTACCTGGAGCCTCAGAAATCAGGCGAAAAAGCTTATGCCTTATTAAGAGAAGCATTGAAGAAAACAGGAATGGTAGGCTTGGGAACCTTCGTTTTAAGAAGCAAGCAATTGCTGGGTATCATCAAGCCACATGAGGATGTTGTTGTACTGAACAAGATACGCTTTGCACAGGAAATAAGAGATCATAAAGAGCTGAATATTCCTACAGTTAAAGAAGTACACTTAAAGCCAGCTGAGATCAAAATGGCTGAAGAGTTGATCAAACAACTATCGGATGATTTTAAGATTGATGAGTACCGAGATACTTATACTGATGAGTTGATGAAGGTGATTGAAGCAAAAGCGAAGGGCAAGAAACTCACTCCGACAAAGATGAAAGTGGTACACAGTCAGTCGGATGATATTGTTGCACAGCTTAAGGAGAGCATCAGTATGAAACGTAAAAAAGCATCATGATCAGTTTTCAGTTTTTAGTTTTCAGTTAAAGGGTTTATGCAGAGAACTAAAAACTAACTACTAGAACTAAAAACTTATATGAGCTTATCTAAGTATAAACAAAAGCGGAACTTCTCTAAAACCGCAGAGCCAGAAGGAAAAACGGAATCCGGAAAAGGGACATTAAAGTTTGTGATCCAGCGACACGCTGCATCAAGACTGCATTATGATTTTCGGTTAGAGATGGAAGGGGTTTTGAAAAGCTGGGCTGTTCCTAAAGGTCCATCGCTTAATCCAAAAGATAAAAGATTGGCAATGATGGTTGAGGATCACCCCTTCAGCTACAGAACTTTTGAAGGTGTAATTCCTGAAGGAAATTATGGAGCCGGTGTTGTGGAGATATGGGATGAAGGCACATACGAACACATTGAAGATAACAATCGAAAAACAGGCGAAAAGAAACTACTCTCCGATCTGCATAAAGGCTCATTAAAGTTTATCCTGCATGGAAAAAAGCTGAAAGGTGAATTTGCTTTGGTGAAGCTCAAAAATGCTGAAGACAATTCATGGCTACTGATCAAGCACAGAGATAAATACGCTGTTGATAAAGTTTTTGATGCAGAAAAATTTGCCGACCCAAAATCAAAAGTTACTGCTGCAGTAGCGGCAAAAGCTGCTAAGAAAACTTCCAAGCGGAAAGTAGTTATTGAAGAGGAAAAGCCTGAGCCAGTAAAATCCTCACCAGTAAAAAAAAAGACGTTCGGAAAGCTAGCACCTGAAAAAAAGTTTCAAAAATTCATCACACCAATGCTGGCAAAGCTTGGTAATAAACCTTTTAATGGTGAAGACTGGATCTTTGAACTGAAGTGGGACGGCTATCGTGCAGTTGCAGAAGTTGGCTCAGGTGAAGTGAAGTTTTACTCCAGGAATGGGTTATCCTTCGCTAAAAATTATCCATCTATTTATGAAGACCTTCAATTTATCAAGGATGAAATGATCCTTGATGGTGAAGTTGTATTGTTCAACGAAGAAGGTCAGCCTGACTTTCAAAAGCTGCAACTCTACTCAGAAAATTCTCATCTGCCGATCATCTATTACGTTTTTGATATCCTTAACTACCAAGGAAAAGATGTAACCGATCTTCCACTACTTGAAAGAAAGGCATTGTTACAAAAATCACTTCCTAAAAGTGATTTGATTCGTTACTGTGATCATATTGAAGAAGAAGGTGAAGCTTTCTTTGAGCAGATCGTAGCAAAGAACATGGAAGGAATGATCGCTAAAAGAAAAGACAGCATCTACCATATTGGAAAACGATCTAACGATTGGCTGAAGGTTAAACATCACAATACGGAAGAAGTAGTTATCGTTGGCTTTACCGAACCACGTGGTGGAAGAAAACATTTTGGTGCCTTAGTGCTTGGCAGGTATGAAGGTAAGCAGTTGAAATATGCAGGACATACCGGAACAGGATTCGATGATGCTACCCTGAAAGAAGTTTCAGGCAAACTGAAAACTTTGATCACTGAGGACTCTCCATTTAAAGAAAAGGTCAAAACCAATATGCCGGTCACCTGGGTTGAGCCTATACTTGTAGCCAATATAAAATTTACTGAGATCACAAGAGATGGAATTTTCCGTCACCCGGTTTTTCAGGGAATTAGAGTTGACAAAAAAGCTAAAGAAGTGAAAGTTGATATTACACAACCCGTTAAAACAGCAAAGAAAGCTGCAAGGAAAACTTCAATAAAGCCAAAGGCTGAAAGTTCGGAAGATTCTGGCTCAAAGATCATCACTCAAAATGGTAATGAACTAAAGCTCACCAATCAAAACAAGATCTATTGGCCAGAAGAAGGTTATACTAAAGGGGATATGCTCAACTATTACAACACCATGTATAAGTATATTCTGCCGTACCTGAAAGACAGACCGGAATCATTGAACAGAACACCTAATGGAATTACCAATAAAGGATTTTACCAGAAAGATGCAGGTGGACAAGCTCCAGATTGGGTAAAGTCGGTTAAGCTATATTCAGAATCTACTAATAAAGATATAGACTACATTATCTGTAATGATAAGCTCACACTTAATTATCTAAATAATCTCGGGTGCATTGAGATTAATCCATGGAATTCAAGGTTAGGTTCACTTGAGTATCCTGATTACATGGTGATAGATCTTGATCCATCAGACAAAAACACTTTCGAAGAAGTTATTGATGCTGCTCTTGCAACAAAAGAAGTCTTGGATAAAGCAGGAGCTAAGGCATTCTGCAAAACCTCAGGATCTACAGGTTTGCATATATATGTTCCAATGGGTGCCTTGTACTCTTATGAACAAGTTAGGGACTTCTGTAAAATTCTTGTAATGCAAGTGCAGGATATGATGCCGGATAATACAACGTTGGAGCGTTCGCTAAAAAAACGGTCTGACAAGAAAATGTATCTGGATTTTTTACAAAACCGGCAAGGACAAACTTTAGCTTCCGCTTATAGTCTTCGTCCAAAGCCTGGCGCTACTGCTTCTGCTCCGCTTGATTGGAAAGAAGTAAAGAGTGGATTACACCCATCACAATTCGATATTCATACTCTTCCTAAAAGGGTAGAAAAGATCGGTGATATTTTTAAAGGAGTATTGGGTAAAGGAGTTGATATTTTAAAATGCCTGAAAAAATTAGGTATTTAAAGATTTTTCTTGAGGAATAATAATTCCCTTGCAAAGCATAATGTCTGAGTATTTCATTCCACATGAAAATTTCATTTACTTAAACAACCTCTGCTAATACCTCTGATGGAATTGCATTGAACATATTGGCATAATGTTTTCGCCGTGTGTGCAGCTAAAATGAATAACTCACTTAAAACAATTTAATATGCCTAGAACAGCAGCTAAGAAGAGCAACTCATCTTCAAAATCTAATTCTCGCAGTAACTCTAGTTCAAAAAGCAATGGTGCATCTAAATCCTCTGCTGCAAAATCAGGAGCTACTTCAAGGTCAAACTCTCGTAGCAATGGTGCAAGCAGCAGTTCACCAACATCTAGAAACCGTAACTCATCTCAAGCAAAACCAGGCTCAATGTTACAGGAGTTTTTCCTGGATGAATTAAAAGATATTTATTGGGCAGAAAAGGCATTGGTGAAAGGGCTTCAGAAAATGGCAAAGAATGCTACATCTGAAGATCTAAAATCAGCTTTCGAAGATCATAGAGTTGTTACCCAAAATCAAGTTGCACGTCTTGAGCAGGTTTTTGAGTTGCTGGGCAAAAAAGCTCAAGCTAAAAAATGTGAAGCTATGTCTGGCTTAATGGAAGAAGCAAATTCCGTGATTGAAGACACAGAAGATGATACCTATACCAGAGACTGTGCTTTGATTGTAAGCTCACAAAAAGCTGAACATTACGAGATCGCATCTTATGGTTGTCTTGTGACTATTGCAAGAGCTATGGGCCAAACTGAAGCAGCAGATCTTTTACAGGAAACACTGGATGAAGAAAAAGAAGCTGATGTATTACTTACTCAAATAGCTGAGGGACATATAAACGAAGAAGCATTAGCTGAGGGTGGTGGAGAATCAGAAGAAGAAGATTAATTCTATACACCTAAAACATAATTATGAAAAAGATTCAAATGATTTTGTTCGCTGCTATTGCAAGCATGATGATGTATTCATGTGGTAGCGGTGATGAAGCAGATAACACAAGAGAGAACCAAAATCCAGGTAGCACCGACTCTGTTGGTACAGGAGCAACCAATCACAACAATGCAGATAATGAAGATGCAACATTTTTATCTGAGGCGGCTTATGGTGGGATGAAAGAAGTTGAAGCCGGTAAGGTTGCTAAGCAAAAAGGTCAGTCTAAGGATGTAAAAAACCTTGCAGGCATGATGGTTACAGACCATACTGCTATGAATGAAAAGGTAAAAGCTCTCGCAGCTAAGAAAAACATTCAATTGCCTGATAGCTTGCGTGCTGAAGACATGGACATGATCCGCAACAACAAGAAAACAGGTGCTGATTTCGACAAAGAATATGCAAATATGATGGTGGATGATCATGAAGGCACCATTAGTAAATTCGAAAATGCCGCCAACAATTCAAAAGATCCTGAGATCAAAGCTCTGGCTAATGAGGCATTACCTAAACTTCGTCATCATCTTGAAATGTCTAAGCAGACAAAAGATAAGGTGAAAGGATAGTTTACTTCATGAGTGAATACATAAAAGAAAGTCCTGGCAAGCGGGACTTTTTTCGTTTGTGCCGGAGAGTGATGGTCTCATGTTTGTATGTTCTCATGTATGATAGAGAAACAATCAATAAATGGAAAAGAGGTTTGGATAAAGGTTGATCCACACCCTGTTGAACGTGAAAATCCAAATATTATCCCTACAGAATACTTTACTGCCAGCTGTTACAAAGATGAACCTGTGAATAGCAGCAGAGAGGGTGAAAGAATTCTTGATGAGGACGGAAATACAAGATTGTTTGAATCTCCTGTTGCAGCTTTAACTGCTGCAAGAAAGTTCATGGACAGAAGTTCTTCTGCTCGTTTAGAGCAAGATATTACAGCTGAAACGCAGCAAGAACAAAAAGAAACAGACTAATATTCTGTTGGTAAGCAGCAGTTTGGTATGATAGTTACAGCTGGTAAGTATGGCTTATCCTAAACTATTTAAGGTGCTGTCTATACTTAGCATCCTCGTTCTGCTGGTAGTAATTCTTGTTTATGCTAAGGAGTTTCTTGTTCCGTTAGCATTTGCCGGCACACTATCTATCCTTTTACTACCGATATCAAATTGGTTAGAGCGAAAGGGAGTAAACAAAGCTTTATCTATAATTCTTGCTGTTCTGGTGTTAATCAGTTTTTTTGGGCTGGTGATTTTTTTCATCAGTTGGCAGATGTCAGAGTTATTGAGTAACAGTGATCAAATTGAACAACAGCTTACTCAAAAGTACCAGCAGCTTAGGCAATACATAGCCAACAATCTTGGCTTCTCTACTCAAAAGCAACAACAGCTTATCAAAGAACAACAAGCTTCCTCTTCTGGAAAGTTGAGTACTACCATCACAGCTTTCATTAAAGGAGTTGGTGGACTGCTTACAGACACTATCCTGGTATTAGTTTACATTTTTCTGATGATGTATCTAAGAAGTCGGCTTAAGACCTTTATTCTAAAACTCACCCCTAAACCACAACAGGCAAAAGCAAAAGAGACTATTGAACAAACCAAGCAAATGATTCACAAATACCTTGGTGGGTTAGTATTAATGATCATTTGCTTATGGGTGATGTACGGTATAGGTTTTTCGATCATCGGAGTGGAGAATGCAATTCTATTCGCTATTATTTGTGGAATACTAGAGATAATTCCATTTGTTGGTAATTTAACAGGCACAGCTCTTACGGTAGTCATGTCGCTGGTTCAAGGAGGAGACTTTAACCTGGTAATCGGAATTCTCATCACCTACGGGATTGTTCAATTCATCCAGACATACTTACTCGAACCGCTTGTAGTTGGTTCGCAGGTGAACATTAATCCCTTGTTTACTATCATAAGTCTTGTTGCAGGAGAACTATTATGGGGAATACCGGGAATGGTATTAGCGATTCCATTGTTGGGAATTGCAAAGATCATTTGTGATCATGTTGAACCATTACAGCCTGTTGGATATCTTATTGGAGAAGATGAAAAGAAAAGTTCAAATTTTTCTGAGAAAATAAAAGGCTTTTTCCGGAGGAAAAGTTAAGCCACCCTTCTTCTGATACCTAAGGTAAAATACCCCGTCGTTCAGAAGTTTTTGGCTTCATTCCCCATTTCGATTCAATACCTCAGCTTTTTGCAGACTTAACTCTTTCTGAGCTAACAAACTGGTAATGAATTGTTGAAGAGGTTTGCAACATTGTTTCAAAATCTCTATTTTTACTTAAATTTTGAAGGCTACACCCACCATACATAAGATCACAGCATCACTGCTATTACTCGTACTTGCACTAAGTACGATACCCAAACCTTTTATCCATAGCCTCTTTGCAGACCACCGTGATGTTGATAATTCATGTGCTCACACAATTCATAATGCACCTTGCATTAAAAAAGCAAGCGTCAACTGTCATTTTGATGACCTAGTGGTAAACTTGCCTTATGTTAGCCAGACTGACCTAATACCTCCACCAAAAGGAATTTTCTTTTCCAACTTCACCATTAGTAAGGTTTTATTTTTTCTTTCCTCCACATCGTTAAGCAAAGACAACCGAGGCCCACCACGGAGTTGTTGACTTTTTGACTTACCTCTTATTTGTTTATTGCTTAATTACTTAACATGAAAAGAATTGTATTCTTTATTCTATTAGCTTCTAATGCTTTTACAAGTTTTGCTCAACAGAAAAATCAACTTACCGGAAAGATCATAGATGCAAAAACCAATGCAGTATTACCGGGTGCAAGCGTAATGTTGGTAGATATGAGACTGTACACTATTGCCGACTCCACCGGGACTTACACTTTCAAAAACGTTCCAAACGGACATACAGCAATAGAAGTTTCTTATGTTGGCTACAGCACTATAGTTGAACATATTGATATTGTTGGAACATCTACCAAAAACTACTCGTTAACTCCTTCGATAGTAGAGAATGAAGCTGTAACTGTAACTGCAGTTGCAAGTGCTACATCTATAAAAAAGGCACCAATCGTTGTAACAAGAGTTAGCAAAACAGAGTTACTCGCCACACCATCTACCAATATTATTGATGCACTTACTCGTCAACCCGGTATTAGCCAGGTTAGTACAGGACCAGCAATTTCAAAACCGGTGATCAGAGGTTTGGGCTATAACAGGTTAGTTGTTATTAATGATGGAATTCGCCAGGAAGGCCAGCAATGGGGTGATGAACATGGAATTGAAATAGACGAGAACAGCGTTAGCAGAGTTGAGATCGTTAAAGGTCCGGCTTCAGTGATCTATGGAAGTGATGCAATTGCAGGAGTGATCAACATCATCACCACTGTTCCTCCGGCTTACAACACAATAAAAGGAAGCTTTTTAACGAGTTATCAAACCAACAATCGTCAAAGAAGTTTATACGGCAACATCGGTGGAAACAGAAATGGCTTTAATTGGAATGTATGGGGTGATTATAAAGCTGCAGCAGATTATAAGAATAAGTATGATGAAAGCGTATACAACTCTAAGTTTAATGAGAAAAATTTTGGTGGATATGTTGGCGTGAATAGTTCCTGGGGATTCTCTCATCTCATCGTTAGCAACTTCAATCAGAGAGCCGGAATTGTTGAAGGAGAAAGAGACCCATTGGGAAATTTTGTAAAGCATTTGCCTGGTGGGGTGGATGCAATACCTACATCATCTGATTTCAATACTACAAGTCCTCAACTTCCATATCAACATATCCAGCACTTCAAAATTATTTCTGAGAATAGTTTCAAGACAGGACCAGGTAGAATAACTCTAAATCTTGGCTGGCAACAAAACATCAGAACTGAATACGGCAATGTTGACGATCCCAGCGAACAAGAACTTCGTTTTGTTTTGCAAACACTAAACTATAATGCAGCCTACCATTTTGGTGATAAGAAAGGTTGGACATTAACCCTTGGATTAAATGGTATGCAGCAAAACAATCACAACCGTGGTGTTGAGGTGTTGATACCTGAATATTCCATGTTTGATATTGGCAGCTTTATCTATACGCAGAAAACGATCAACAAATTTTCGTTGAGTGGAGGTTTGCGTTTTGATCATCGTTCATTAAACTCCAAATCGTTTTCAGAAAACGGTTCAGTTAAATTCAATGCCATCGATAAAAATTTTGCGAACGTCTCCGGTAGTGCCGGACTCAGTTTTGCTGCAACAAAAGAACTCACCCTAAAAGCAAACTTCGCAAAAGGTTTCAGAGCTCCAAGTATTCCTGAACTTGCTTCCAATGGTGCACATGAAGGAACCAATAGGTATGAATTTGGAGATAAGAATTTGAAATCAGAAACTTCTTATCAGGCTGATATCGCAGGAGAATTAAATTCAGATCACGTACTACTTAATGCAAGTTTGTTTTACAACAGCATCAGCAACTTTATTTTTTATAGAAAGCTAGAGTCTGTTTTTGGTGGAGACTCTCTTGTTCTATCTGATGGAAATCTCATTCCGGCTTTTAAGTTCTCACAACAAAATGCAAGGCTTTATGGAGCTGAACTGAAGCTTGACATTCACCCACATCCGGTGGATTGGTTGCATTTGGAAAGCACCTTTTCTTATGTAAGAGGTAAGTTCGCTACTGCAATTGATGGCAGTAAAAATATTCCTTTCATTCCTGCTGCAAGATGGATCAATGAACTTCGAGCTGAACTTTTTACAAAAGGAAAATCAATCAGAAATCTCGTAGCATACGTTGAGCTGGATCATACTTTCGACCAAAAGAAAGCTTTTACAGCTTATGATACTGAAACAGCAACTTCATCTTATACTTTGTTGAATGCTGGCATCAGCGGAAATATCATCAGTAAGAATAAAACTTTGCTTAGCATATATATAATCGCTACTAACATTACTGACCGAGGATATCAAAGCCATCTTAGTCGTTTGAAGTATGCAGATATTAATTCAACTACAGGTAGACAAGGTGTATTTAATATGGGTAGAAACTTTTCAATAAAGGTGAATGTTCCACTTAACTTTTAAGTTGCGTAGTAAATGGAATTAATTTAGATAGAAACAGAAACAGCATTCATCTTTATCAATATTCTTATCTCTTCTTCCAAAACAGAGTTGATAAGCTGCAGCTGATCGGTTAGGGCTTTCAGCAGAGAAATGGTATGCCTGATATTGGATGTACCTCTGATTTGCTGACTATCGATTTCAGCTTTTCGCTGCTGTAGGAGTTGCTGAGTCTTCTTACTGATAGGGAAAGGATCTTGCTTCTTTACCATCGCACCCGGATTTTGATGAAGCTCGTTCAGCAGATCAAACTGCCTGGAAATGTACTGTAACATTGGCTTAAGATCAGCAACATTATACTTACCATTATGTTGTTCGGCATAAGCAGCAAGAGAAGCGATGTACGAAGTAAGCATGTGGCTTGATGCAACAAGCTGATGTATTTCTTCAATTTGCTTTTGTTTGCTTTTAGGTTCATTCAACATTCGTTGTAAAACATCGGCAAGATTTGCCAATGAAATAAAGGCTCCTTTTCTTGCAAGCTTGTACTCCATTACATTTTCCTGCTCTTTAATTTTCGTAAATTTTGCAACAGCTTTAAAATAACGGGTATTATCTTCTGCCGCTTTTTTTAGCTGATCTTTAATTTGTTCACTTTCCCACCTGGGTAAAACAAAATATGCCGTGGTAAGGCAGATCAAAGCTCCGGCAATCGTATCTAACACTCTGTCTAACAACAAACCATTGAGAGATGCAGCATAAAAAAAATGAAAGCTCAATACCACGTACAGAGTTAACGCTGCTGTGCTGATAAAATAGTCAATCCGTAACGTAATATATGCTATCAACATTCCTACCAACATAACCATAAAAATGGGTGTGTTAGTTTCTGAAAAGTGGAGTGTTAAGAAACCTATGCCCACACCAATTAATGTTCCTGCAACTCTTTGAATATTTCTTTTTCTGCTGGCACTGAATGCAGGTTTTAAAATAGTAGCTATGGTTAATAATATCCAGTAGCTATGACCTAGCGGCAACAATAACGACAAAATATATCCTGCTAACATGGCTACCGTTAATCGTATGGCATGCCGGAATTGCCCAGAAGTCAACGAAAGGTTATCAATCAGTTTTTGGAAACTATAATCCTGATGAGAAACGAATGCTTGCAAATATTCTTCGTTAACCTGCGGTTTCACTTTTTTATCAGGCAGAGTATAGCCTTGTAAACGTTTGATCCGTTCACTTAAATCTGTCAAGCTATAAAGGATATGTCTGAGCTTGATGAAAGATTCCATGCTAGCTGAATTCAACTTTGCAGCTCTAAGATCAAAAAATGATTTTCGGCTTCTTTCAAGTGCTGTATTGATAGCCTCTTCATTAATAAATCGATTTGCTCCCTGTATTGCTGTTCCGGTAAGTTCTAACTGCTTTGCTAAAACTTGAATGTTATGTTTGAACTGCTCCAGGATATCGGTGTCGTGAAACTCCCTATGCAGTTCAGTATAATTTTGCTGAGCTGTAATGATCCGTTCAAGCAAGTCAGTACTTTCCAGGAAAGTCATCACCAATCTTCTGCCTTTGTTGGTTGACTCCTTTACAAACAACCTCGTCTTGAACAGCATTTCCCGCAGATCATTCTGATGTTTTTGTATCACCACTTGTCGTGGATACAATTCTGTGAGATGTTTATTTACATCAACAGAGCTGTCATAAAATTTAGATCTGCCTTCCAGGTACAATCCGATTTCAATAAGATACTCTCCCATCAACTGTTGAACTGGTTTATAAGGCTGAATGCCAGAAAACACAATACTCAGCAAAGAATACCATGCACCCCCTGCGGCAAAATAAATGGCAGTTTGTATGGGTGGATGTTGACCAAAAGTTCCAGAGCCGTAAGAAATAACAAACGCAACAAGAGCAATCAAACCAATTGAATCTGCTCTTGCACCGTAAATACCAAACATTGAGAAAAGAAAAGTGAATAGGATTATCTCTACGCCAATTACTAATGGAAAAGTATGACTATAACCAGCGATCACCAGCACACAAAAGTTGATGAGGATACCAGCTATCATTCCGTTGATTCGGTGATGCAGCGGACCAGGATTATCTGGTAAAGCAATAAACAAAGCTCCAAGCGGAACACCCATCATCACTACCAAAAGATCAAAATGATACAAGAGGATAGCTGGAATTAGCACACCTGTAGTGATCCGAAGTCCGGTATTAACGTATTGACTGTTTAGAAATTTATTTAAACGCAGATTGTATTCTGTCATTGGCAGGAAAGCTACAAATTGCCTGCCTCAAGCCTGGAAAGAATTGATTTAATTCTACGGTTCCTAATCTACAAAGAGTATAGTTAAGAAAAGTAAGGTCGTTACCAGGTAAAATAAAAGTCGTTCTTGTTTTATTGAAATGATTTCCATAGTTCCCTCCACACCTGTAGAAATTCAATAGCTGTGCCAGATGAAAGTAGAAACCGAAATTTTAAGGAATTCTACTGCTTGTCACTGATGAGGTTGATCTAAATCTTTTATAATAATCCCTCATCAGCAAAACTGTAATAACCTTCTTCGCTTACGATGATATGATCTAGAATGCTAATGTCGAAATACCGAGCAGCTTCTTTGATCTTATAAGTAAGTTCTTCATCAGCCCTGCTGGGTTTTAAACTTCCGCTGGGATGGTTGTGACAAAGAATGATGGCTGTAGCATCATGTTCCAAGGCTTTCTTTAAAATGATCCTCGGATCAGCCACAGTTCCGGTAATACCTCCTGTACTGATCACTTCATGATGTTGTATTTTGTTTGAACGGTTCAAATAAACAGCAACAAATACTTCGTGGTTCTTGTACTGCAATTTTGCTCTGAGGTAATTTGCCACATCACTGCTGTGGGTAACAATAAACTTTTGAGATTCTGCTGCATTCCTCCTAACCCCTAATTCCAGTGCTGCAGCTATAGAAACAGCTTTTGCCTCGCCAATGCCTTTGGTTTTCAGTTGAATGATCTCTTTTACACTCATCTTTCCCAACTTTTGCAAATCATTTCCCACCGAAGTCATCAGCTCTTTGCAAACATCTACGGCACTCCTATCTCGTGTTCCGTTGTTGATGAGAATTGCCAGCAATTCCGAGTTGCTCAGGCTTTCCACGCCTTTTAAGATCATTTTCTCCCGTGGACGATCATCTTCGTTCCAATTTTTAATTGCAGCCATTTTTGGTCTGGGTTTCAGCACAAAAGATACTGCACATTTTTTTCCCAATCAATCTTTTCAAATCCTGTTAATCATGGTTCTATATATCTTCGCTGCAATTCCAGCTCATGAGTATGAACCCTTCTGTTAAGATATTTTCAGGTACAGGCTCCGAGGCACTTGCAGAGAAAATTGCCAAACGATACGGCACAAGGCTAGGAAAAGTGAACATTCAGAAGTTTAGTGATGGTGAGTTTCAGCCTGTTTTTCTTGAAAGCATCCGTGGAGACTATGTTTTCCTTGTGCAAAGCACTTTCGCCCCAACTGATAACCTGATGGAACTGCTGCTAATGATAGATGCAGCCAAAAGAGCCTCAGCTCACAGGGTGGTAGCGGTAATTCCTTATTATGGCTTTGCCCGTCAGGATAGAAAAGACAAGCCAAGAGTAGCCATAGGTTCAAAACTAATTGCCAATCTTTTAGAAGCGGCTGGGGCTCACAGAGTTATAACAATGGATCTTCATGCTCCTCAGATTCAAGCCTTTTTCGATATACCGGTAGATCACCTGGATTCTTCAGCTATTTTTATACCTTACATAGAGCAACTTAAGTTGCAGAACCTTACCTTTGCCGCCCCTGACGTGGGAAGTACCAATCGTGTACGTGAAGTTGCAAGCTATTTCAATGCAGAAATGGTAATCTGCGACAAACACAGAAAACGTGCAAACGAAATCGCAAGCATGGTAGTGATTGGAGACGTATCAGACAGGGATGTAGTTCTTATAGATGACATTTGCGACACTGGCGGTACACTTGCAAAAGCTGCGGGTTTACTAAAAGAAAAAGGAGCAAGAACGGTAAGGGCACTTTGTACTCACCCTGTTCTCAGCGGAAAAGCTTACGAGAACATCGAGAATAGTGTTTTGGAAGAACTGGTGGTTTGTGACACAATTCCACTAAGAAGTGAATCCAAAAAGATCAAATCCCTTTCTGTAGCTGATCTGTTCGCTATCGCTATCAGAAATGCCTACGAGAATAAGAGCATCACAAGCCTCTTTATTCATTCGCAGCTGAAAGATAGAAGATAGTTTTACCAGAAATTCGGCAACTCCGGCTAAGCTTTACTTCCCGTACGTACGGGACTCTTGTACTGAAAAGCAAGTTTCATCAGTTTGAATGTTTGATCGTTCAAGTGTTTTTCAACATTCAAACAATCAACCGCTGGAACAATCAAACTACAACAAACGTCAATTATTTTAAATGCTAAATGTTGAATGTTGAATGAAGGCACCTGTCAAACTGTATATACGAGATAGAAACAAACTCTGCATTTTCATTTAAAATTCAACATTTAAAATTCAACATATTTTATACCCATTCAACATTTAAAATTCAACATAAATTTATTTCTTATTCTTCATCCTGCTTCTCATAAACAAACTGTTGATACTCTTATTTTCAAAAGCATTACGGATGGTAACAGCGAAAAGCTCGTCGGTTGAAACAACTTTTATTTTAGGAGATTGCTGGCGTAATGGAATCGTATCACATACAACCAACTCTTCCATAGCAGAATCTTCAATGTTTTGATAAGCGTTTCCACTTAACACTG
>JANPIB010000102.1:0-13600 GCA_031424775.1 Chitinophagales bacterium
CAACTTTCATGTCAGTTTCACCGTCAACCCTGATAACGATCTTAAGGTTCTGTTTTCCCTGGCTTGAATACCTGGGACCGTATTTTTCGAGATCAAAACTGGTGAAAAGTCCGATATGAATAAAATTACGAAAAGAAGCCGCATCGCTTTTGAAGGACACTGTAACTCCATTGCCCGTTTTCGGATTATCATTATCGAAATATACCTGCAACATTCCTCCGGCACCACTGGCAAAAGGAAATAATGCCTGGTGTTTATAAGGCATTTGTAGTTCAGATTCCTCCACTTTTTGTGCAATAGAATGCAAGGCAAACAATACACACAAACCCAACAGCAGCTTTTTCATTGTCGTATTTTTTAGTTAATCATTTCAATCTCATAAAACTCCATCACAGGATTTGCAAGAAGCTTCTTACTGGCTTCTTCGGCTAGTTGTTTTGCTTCATCTTCTGAAGTAGCATCAACCTGTAAAGTGATGTGCTTTCCGATTCTTACATCTCCGATTTTCTCTATACCAAGATTCTTCAATCCACCCAACACAGCTTTCCCTTGTGGATCGAGTAAGTCTTTTAAGGGCATCACTTTTATCTGAACATTATAAGTCATGGTTCTTTTGTTTATAAACAAGTGAAACGATTACGTAAGCAAGAAAAGTTATCGGCACTGCAAGCCATCCAAGTAAAATTCCAGTCACGGCTGCAATAACAGCCAGAATAATAAATGGCATCAACTTTTTTACTGAAGCATTTTTAAACTTCAAAGCCAGCATTGGCAAAGTTGAAACCATCAGGTAGCTGATGATCAAGATCAAACCATACCAAAACCATTCATTAGAAAGCATTTTGATAGCGGTTGCATTACCACTATACCAATATATCAACGGAAAAGAAGCGATCAATATTCCTGCAGCAGGTATTGGAACTCCTTTAAATCCAAAAGATTGTTCTGTATCAATATTGAATCTTCCTAACCTGTAAGCTCCTGCACATGGAATAATAAAAGCCGGCAGCAACCATAAAATAGAAACATCCAAACCATCATCATGCTGAGCCCAACTCCAACGTAAGAACTGGTAAACGATCATTCCGGGTGCTACACCAAAACTCACCACATCTGCAAGAGAATCCAATTGAGCACCCAATGCAGAAGAGGCTTTCAACAGTCTTGCGACAAAGCCATCAAGGAAATCAATCACAGCAGCAATACCAATAAACACTGAAGCCCAATACCAGTTCTCCGGAACAATTATAACCTGTAATCCGCTATTCTCATCAACAGTTGTTGTTAAGCCAGGCTGCAACACAGCCACAATCGCCATACAGCCGAAGAACAAATTAAGCAGGGTGAATATATTTGGGATTTGTTTCATTAGCACATCAGCTTAGTAGCACATTAGCAAATTACTTCTTCATTAATCTTTCAATATCATCTGCTTCAATAGGAATGTTCTTCATCAGATCAACATTACCATTCTTCCTGATCCATAAGTTTTTCTCAATACGAATTCCCATCTGCTCTTCTTCAATATAAATTCCCGGCTCAGCAGTGAACAACATTCCCTCTTTGACCGGAAAAACCCTTGTGCCCAGATCATGTACATCAATTCCTAAATGATGCGAAATGCCATGATACAAATACTTTCTATAAGCCCTGTTTTCCTTATCCTCGTTCTTTACGTCTGTCTTTTTTAGCAAGCCGATCTTTTGAAAGATCACAGTAGCCTCGTCTCCTACTTTCTCAGTGTAATCAATAATGCTAATGCCCGGTTTCAAAATACTTTTCGCATAATTATGCAAATGCAAACATGCATTGTACACTTGCTTTTGACGTTTTGTAAACTTACCATTTACCGGAACCGTTCTTGTTAAGTCTGCACTGTAACCACCATACTGAGCACCGAAATCCATCAACACTAACTCTCCGTCTTTACATTCCTGGTTATTAGAAATATAATGCAGCGTTCTTGCTCTGTCTCCACTTGCTATGATGCTTCCGTAAGCTTCTCGGGCTGCACGGTTACTTAAAAACTCATGCACCAGTGCAGCTTCTATCTCATATTCCATCACTCCTGGCTTGATAAACTGAAGCAATCTTCTGAAAGCCTTCTCAGTAATATCAATTGCCGTTTGTGTTACCTCAATTTCATACTTCGATTTAATAGCCCTCAGCTCTCTCATCAACTTTGCACTTCTTTCAAAATTGTGCAAAGGAAACCTTCGTTTCATTTCATGGGCATAACGATAATCCCTGCTTTCTACAAGTTCAATATTTTTCCTGTCGTTCTCGTTTGTGTTCAGGTAAATGTTATCAGCAAGGTGAATCCACGTTTGCAGCAATGCATCTAAGCTATCCAACCAAACAACACTCTCCATTCCTGAGATGCCTTTACCTTCTTCAGCCCTCAATCTTTTTCCATCCCATTTTTCTTTCAACTCTTGCGGACGAACTAAAACCAATACCTCAAGATACTTTGGATCTGGATTATCCGGAAATAAAACCACCATCGTATCCTCTTGTTCAATACCACACAACCAATAAAGGTCACTGTTCTGCCAAAAGCGATGCAGTGCATCACCGTTTGTCGGCAGTTCATCATTGCTATTAAAAATCGCAATACTGTTTGGTTTCATTGCTTTAATGAAACGTTTCCTGTTTTCAGTAAAAAGCTGGGGATTAATTGGTAAATGCTTCATATACATTTATAAGAGAATGCAAGATAATGGTTTGTGGTTGCTTTTGGCTTGCCGACAGTGGAATTGCTATTGAGCTTCGTGCAGCCTGTCCTGAGCTTGTCGAAGGATCACTCACTTGTACGTTCAGCTCTTTATTCAACTTCTGAAGAACAGCAGACTTTCATTCAGGTGCAGGTCGTAAATTCGTCGCCTGATTTAAAAGCCAAATGATGCGAAAGATTCTGTGCTCAGCGATACTCATATTTTCTGTTCTTTCATCTCAATCTCAATCTTCTGATACACTCAAAGTAGTTAACTGGAATATAGAATGGTTTGGTTCCCTTCAAAACGGACCATCCAACAAAAACCAACAGGAAGTAAATGTGCTGAAAATACTTCGTTACCTCAAAGCTGATCTCTACGGACTCTGTGAGGTCGTTGATACCATCCGATTAAAACGTGTGGTTGATTCTTTAGGTACCGATTGGGCTTTTGTAGTAAGTAGTTTTGCAAGTGGTGCTCCTTCTTTCAATTCTCCTAACTGGAGCAGTGCTCAAAAGCTTGCTTTCGTTTACCGCAAAAGCATTTTCAGCAATATTGCAGCAAGAGCCATGCTCAACAATGGTAGCAGTGCTTATTATAATTTTGCAAGTGGAAGAGTTCCTTACCTGTTCAATGCTAATGTTTCAATGGGTGGCAAGAAGCGAAACATCAACTTCATTATGATACATGGCAAAGCTGGTGCTTCAGCAAGTGACTTTGTGAGAAGAAGAGATGCTGCCAGGGAGCTCAAAGACACCCTCGATCCATATTTTGCAAGCAGACCCACAATGATCATCGGTGATTACAACGATGAGCTGGAAGGAAGCATTGTTTCCGGTTATACTGTTTCATCCTACGATGTGATCGTTCGTGATTCTATTAAAACAAATGCTAACTACTACAATTCTATCACACTTCCTTTAGAACGTGCCGGAAAAAGATCTACCATCACTTATACCAATGTGATCGATCACCAGGTCATCAACAAACGAATGGACAGTATGTATGTTCCGGCTTCGGCTGAAATTAGAACAGACATTATTAATGCAGTACCTGATTATCTTAGTCATACTACATCAGACCACTATCCAGTTTATTCAAAATATAAACTCATTGCTGGAGATACTTCTGTAGTTGTTGTAAATCCTCCACCTCCACCACCTCCTTCAATAGTATTCACGGGATTCAAAGTTTGGCCAAGTCCGTTTGTGAATACGATCACTTTCCGTTCAGGAAAGAACCTATCAAACGTTGAAGTTGCTTTGTATAACAGTGTGGGACAAAAAGTATGGCAACAGAATATCGGAACAATAACTTCTCAGCTTTTCAATGAAGTAAAGGTTCCCGAACTTTCTTCAGGCTTGTATTTCTTCCAGATAATAAGCAAAGAAGAAAACTTTATGTACAAGCTTATTAAATTATAAGCTGCAATTCTTAGAAACAAAAAATCCCGCCATAGCAGCGGGATTTTTTAAAGTTGCATTTTTGATGAATTACTGAACATCAGCAGCACTTCTTAAAGTCAATTGTGGTGTACCATTAAAAATAGAAAGGTAGCCTGTAATTGAAGTAGCAGTTGCTGGTGGTGTGTAACCAAGTGTGTTTCTGATGAAGGTTGCAATTGTTGCACCTGTTGCAACCTCCGTGATGGTATAGTTCTTACCAGTAGAGTTCGTTGTTCCAGCAGTGATGGTAACGTTGGTTAACTTAAGCTGTGTAGAAGCCCAATTGTTTAAATTGGAATTGATCTGTGCTATAGTTGTATTTCTTACCGCAGGTGTACCGGTTCCAACTTTATCAGTGTTCGCAACGTTATTGATCTGCATATCGCCGTTGAAAAGTTCAACAGTTAAGTTTGATACTTCAACACGAACGCTATCGTTCACATTATAGTTTGGATTGAATAGTGGGAAACGAAGCTGAATACCAGCACCACTTCCATCCTGAATACGATAGTTACCAGTTGCTTCATTGACTTTGTTTGAAACAATTGAACCTTTGATACCGGTATTTGCTGGAATTACAGCACCTGCACCCAAAGCTCTAACCTGAGCAATCGTCATGTAATTCAATCCTGCTGGAACACCTGAACCACAACGTGGATTGTTCAACTGAAGATCAGTTGTATCACGAATAATTAATTGCTTTGTGGTATTGAATACGGTATAAATCGCATTAACTGTTCCATTACCCTGAGGAACTCTTACACCTGCAAAGTTTGCATAACCACTTGTTCTTGCTATGATCGTAGTTCCTGCACAGCTTTGGAAAGTAATGTTAGTGCTCGACTTATTTACCGAAGTATCAGCATACGTTTTAGTAAGGTCTGAAGAAGTAACCTCAAAACCATTCAGCTGAATCAGCATAGCCTGGTAATCGTTATTCAACTGAGCAACTGTAACAACAGTAGGTGTAACAGCATTATTGATCGAACCTCTTTTAAGATAAGTATCAATGTAAGTAGAAGGAATACCTGCAGTAGTAGGTGTTCCGTTTTCAACTACTCTCGTCGTTAATTTGATCATTGCGGCTGAATTAGCAATGTATAAGCCCTTACACAGTACAAACACTTCACGACCTACAGGAAAGATGTTGTACAAGCCTGTTGCATCAACGTCGATTTGGATACCTGCAGTTGCATCCTGGATATACAATGTTTTATAGATGTTGCCTGTTTTATCGTTTCCAACAACGATACCACGGATGATGATATCATCAGTGATCAGCTTCAGGTCACCACTAACGGTAGTGTACAGTGTTTTCAGTTCTTTGATTGTTTTGTTTGCAGTCACACCAGGATTACCAATGGGTGCAGGCTCATCATACTTTTTCTTACATCCCATCACCGTTAATGCAGCCATCATTACTGCTAAACTGATGATCGATAAAATGCGTCTATTTTTCATCTCTTTATTTTTATCTGTTTAGATCGAATTAGGTGAATTATTGATAACGGAAGGTTACACTAACGAAATAGTTTGTTCCGTATGAATAAAAAAGCTTTGGAGGAAATTTGTTTACGTTCCTGTCCTGGAAATCAAAACGCAACTGTTCAAACCCACCACTCACAATTTCCTTATTATTCAGGATGTTGTTTACGCCGGCATTAAACACAACGAAGGTGTTTCTTCCAAGATTATACTTTCGTGGTACTTTCCAGCTCCATCCACCAAAGAAGTCAACAGTGTATTGAGGATCCAGCTTGGTTTGATCAATTATGTCGTGATATTTCTTAACATCTGCATCCTTTGTTAAATCCAAAGCTTCGATAGCACCAGCTGTTCTTCTAATAGGATTGAAGTCCAGATATTGCTGATCAAAGAAACTCGCAGTTAAACTAACAAACCAGAATTTCGGAGAACGATAATCAAGTCCTAATGTATATGCCTCTTGTGGAGTACCCGGTACTCTAAAATTTTGAGAGTAGATCGTTTGTTTAGCTTGGCTAACATCTAACTGGCTTGAATTATTATCAACCGTTACAATCGCATTTTGCCTGCTATAAAAATAATAACGACCAACAGCTGCAGCAGCCTGTAACGAAAGAGTAGTTGAAAGTTTCACATCCAGACCAATCTCTGCACCATAATGTACTTTATCAATATTGCTCAACGCATAATTCACAAAGTTTCTTACGTCGTCATGATAGAAAGTCATAACGTTCAACTGATCATCAAATTTTGTATAGTAACCTGTAATTCTTGCTTTTACCTTAGGAGCATTCAATACATAACCACCCTCAATCGTCTGGATCTTTTCACTTTTGGTGTTATCCTGGATAAAGTCTCTTGTTCTTGGAGCGATATAGGCGTTATCAAAGTATGGAGCTCTGGTTAAGTAAGCACCGTTTACATAAAAATAATTACGTCCATTAAGCTTGTAAGTAGCTCCACCCTTCAGGGAATAATTAGCAAACTGATTAACTGAAGATTTACCGAATGAGTTATTCGGGAACAATCCGTTCTTCACATTACCAACTCTCCAAAATTTTGTTTGAGATAACTCAGCAGCGGCGAAGAAATCAAACTTTTTAAACTTGAACACCCCTTGAGCCCAACCTGCTGCTCTAGTAATGTTGATGTCATAATTGAACTGATACTTATCACCCACATGTAAAATGCGATTAGGGTTGTTCAGGTCGTTCTGATTTGCATTTGGATTACTTGGATAATCTCTTTCTGCAAACTGGTTTACATCAACATAAAAATCACCACCCAACAAGTCCTTCACCCTGTTGAAATAATTATTCTTTTGCCTTTGATAAGAAGCTCCGGCAGTAAATTCAGTGTTTTTACCAAAACGTGTATTATAAACACTGTTCAGGTTTAAACGATTGGTATTAGTAACCCTGTCTTGTATAAGATAATTAGATCTTTTGCCAGGAATCACTACACCACCAACCGTTTGATTAGTGTTTGTTTGGTTTGATTCATACAATCTAGCCCAGTTGATCTGCAAAAGATCAGGGTTTGATCTTAAAGTATTTGCTATTGAAGCCCCTTGGTTAGGATCTAAAGAGTAGCTTGGTAAGTAGCGATAATAATCTGGACGAGGATCAGCAGAGTTATACCAATCAAGTGCTGAAGTTGCTCTTTCGCCAAATGAATATCCAGCAGAAGTGGTAAGGGTTGAGTTGTTGTTCAATCTGAACTCATGATTCAAAATAAACACAGGTTGGTGAGTCTTAGCAACATTCGCATTTCTCTTTTTGCCATTCTGGTAACCCCAAGCCGGATTGTAGTAGTTTGATCCTGCAAGATCCATTGCTTCCTGAACTGCTGCAGTTTGACGACCATTTTCTGTTGGTGCACCAAAAGCGATTAAAGAAAGCAGATGCTTTTTGCCTAATTTCTTATCTATTCCTAAAAAGTAGCTCCATCCATCGTAGTAAGTTCCGGGTACATAACCTTCATCAGCCCATCTTCTGCTACCTGAAACTACAAAAGCCCATCCTTTTTTATTAACGCCTGTGCCATGATAAAAACTCCAGCGATGCCTGTAGTTCCTGTTACTTAAAGCATAACCAACCTGGGTTTGTTTACGTTGCCTGCTGGCTCTTGCATCTATATAAGTTGAGCTACCGATATCATCGAAAGCAAAAGTGTTTGGACGTAATGCAATTGAAAGGTCACGGTTACGCATTACATCATTCAATCCACCCCAAAGGCCAAAAGGAGTAAATCCGTTGTCAAGATTGTCCATCGCAATGCCATTCATAAAAGTGGCATTGAGGTCATTCTCATAACCCCTGATCCTGAAACGTACAGCATTGAAGTTGAAAGAAGCTGCATTGTAAAAAGGATCTCTTCCAGCAGTAAGTATAGAAGCTACACCCTGGCTACCACCATCATTATCATCATCCACTGTTATCGTAGGAATGGTTTCTGTGATGTCGTCTTTGATCTCAGTAGCAATACTGTCTGTTTTTGTTCTTGTTGAGTCCCTCGGCTTGTCTTTTTGTGCCATAACCATCACTCCAAAGAGCAAGGCAGGCAAAAGCAACGTCAGTTTTCGCATAATACAATTTTGGAACTGCAAATGTACTTCCACCACCGTATAAAGCAGCTAATATTTGTTAGCTTAACCGTATATTAATCTATTGCCAGACTAAGTTCACCGAATAAAAAAGTCCCATCCAAAATCAATCTGGATGGGACTTTTTGCCAAGGCGGAATATGATTACTCGCCAACTACTTCAAACTCAACCTCAGTAACGTTTCCATTACCAAAATCAATAGTGGCTTTGTGTGTACCTAATTCTTTTACTTCATCAACGATAGAGATTCTCTTACGATCGATCTCATATCCTTTCTGATCACGAATTGCTCTTGCGATCTGTAAAGAAGTAACGCTACCGAAGATCTTACCACTTGTACCTGTTTTTGCAGGTAGTTTGATAGCAGATTGTTTTAATGCAGCGATCACATTGTTGATCTCAGCCAGCATCTTATCTTCTTTCTTCTTCGCTACTTTCTGACGTTCCTGCAATTGCTTCATATTCGAAGGGCTAGCTTCTAAAGCAAATTTCTGAGGGATCAGGTAGTTTCTTGCGTAACCGTTCTTAACTGTTACCAGTTCGTTACGGCCACCCAAATTGTCTACATCCTGAATTAAAATTACTTGCATGCTTTTGTTTTTAGTTCCCAAGAGCCCAATCTTAGATTGTGACTGTCTGCCGTACGTACGGCATTAGGGATGGTGACTAAAGAATCGCTTTAAGCAGTAAGCCTTAAGCTGCAAGTGTTATTGCTTGAAGCTTGTGGCTTAAGGCCTGAAGCCTATTTTAATAGATCTGTTACGTAAGGCATTAATGCCATCTGACGAGCCTTTTTAACTGCATCAGATACTTTACGTTGATACTTCAAAGAGTTACCAGTTAAACGACGAGGCAATAATTTACCTTGCTCGTTCACGAATTTCTTCAGGAACTCAGTGTCTTTGTAATCAATGTAACGGATACGGTACTTCTTAAAGCGACAGAATTTCTTCTTAGGCTTCTCGGCTTTGATTGCCGTTAGGTATTTAATTTCATTTGCTTTTGCCATGATATTAAGCCTCCGCTTTTTCGGTTCCTGTAGGTACGCCACGCTTCTTCTTGGAATTGTACTCAACGGCGTATTTGTCGAGTTTTGTTACCATTTGACGCATTACCTGCTCGTCACGCAGCATTTGGATCTTAAGACCCTCATTGAGGCTGGATGGCCCTGTGTACTCTAAAACCCAGTAAATACCTGTGGTTTTTTTCTGTACAGGATAGGCCAGTGATTTTAGTCCCCATGGGTTGCTGTGCACTATACTTCCACCGTTTGCAGAAATGTAATCGGTGTACTTTTTCTGAACAGATTTAAATTCCTCTTCAGAAAGCACAGGGGTAAAAATCACCATCAATTCGTAATTGTTCATTACCCTGAATTTGTGGTTTATAAAATTGTTTATTCCGATCCTTTTCTAGGATTGGGCGGCAAAGGTAAGGTTCTGAGGTTGAAAAGCAAGGCCGAATTTGCTTTGGAAGCCAGCTTTTGTAGCCATTTTAAGCTTTAGTTGCGTCGCACCCTTCAGGTTCGGTTCAAATTCAACTTGAAAGATTAGAAACTAAGAGTGCATCAGGTAAGAAATATCTGTTTCAGCTGGAATTTCAGTTTTCTGCAATTCCCCATTCTTATTGTCCATCAAAATACCAGGAGCTATACCTGTTAGCCTCAACATGTTGTCTTTCAACAGCAGAGCTGTTCCTTCAGGTAGACAAACAACTTTCTTATCCGGATTCAATTTCACGAATTCCGTCAACCGCTGATCCCTGGTTTCTCCATTAAAGCCCTGGATAGGCTGATTGTAATAATGCGGATTTATCTGAAACGGAAAGAATCCCAAAGCCTTGAAGCTTTCGGGTTCTACAATAGGCATATCGTTCGTTGTGCAGATCGTGGCTCCTGTAATGTTAGAGCCAGCACTCCATCCGATGTAAGGCATTCCGGATTTTACTTTTTGTTGTATCAACTCCAGCAAACCGGATTTGTACAGATCATGCAACAGTTTGAATGTGTTACCACCACTAACCATGATCACATCAGCCTCTTCAAGCACTTCAGCACTTTTCTCAATCGTTACCTCGACTATGTTGTAAGGCAATTCTTCGAAAGCTGATTTTACCGTATCCAAGAAAGCAGACTTGTCATTCTCCACCAATGCAAATGGAACAAAACCAATAGTTAAAGGCTTGTTTCCCAGGAAATCTTTTATCACCGGAAGGGCTTGTTCCAGGTAACCATTATTCCCTACCCTTGAGCTGCTGAGCAAGAATTTTCGGATGAGCCATGCTGCTAAAGGTAGACTGTTAAACAGTTTAACTTTCATAAGAAGTTTTTAATTGATATGTCTAATATTTAATACGTGTGGTATTGATATTATGATGAACTTGCAATCAAATAATAGGAGATCACATGAACAACATTCTGAAAAAACTCTACGATATAGTAATGAGACCTATACCTAAAAAACAACTGATACCTATACCTGTAAGATCAAATAACGGCCGTTAATATATTAACCCCTTTGAAGAGCTGAAAGCATAAGCATGTCTTATGCTTTTTTTGTGCCCCAACCTGAGGATAAACAAAAGTTAAGGGCTGTGGAATTCTACATGTTTGGGGACAACTAGATTATCGCATCATCTCAAAACACCTTGATTCATAGGTAGCATTCACCTTGCTAACTTTTCTTTTTGTATGGAACAACTATTGTTCATAGAAGAGAATAATATCCTACATGAAGAACCTTCTCCCATATTTTCTTATTGCTTTTCTACTTCAATTCTCTGTTTCAGCATTTGCTACGGACTTTTATAGCATTAAAAGCGGAAATGCCTCAGAACCTGCAACCTGGAATTCAATTAGAAACGGCAGCGGCACAACTCCCGCAACCTTTAATAATCCCGAAGACAACTTTATCGTTCAGGATGGTTCTGTAATTACCGGCAGTGCAAACTTTGGTTGCAAAGGTTCTTTAATAATAGAAGCAGGTGGAATGTATAACACCGGCTATTCTGGTAATAAAACCACTGTTGCATCTGTAGTAACCATAAACAATGGAGGAATATTCAGATTGTCTCCTAATACTACTCTTATTGCAGGCTTCATATTAGTTCAGGGTAATCTTGAAAACCATGGTGGAGAGATCAACTTTAGAGCACCATCTCCTGTTATTTCTTCATTTAGTTTTCAAAAGCATTAAATTTATTCTGTAGAATTCAGTGAATCTTAACAGTTTTTGTAGTGTAAAACCTTTGTTTTCACACTCTGTTTAGCGACAGACATGTTATTTGCACCTGAAACTCAGAACTATGATCCAACGGTTTCTTTTACTCAGCTTTTTATTCCTGGCAAAATTCAGCATTGCACAAGATAGTAGTGTAGTGTATTTTGACTTTGATCAGCATTATCTCACTACCAAAGCCAAGGCTCAGCTTGACAGGATCATCTTCAAATCAAACCTTTACAGTACTGTTATTTACGGACATACTGACCAACTGGGCAGCAATTATTATAACAACAAGCTTTCGCTGAAAAGAGCTTTCGCTGTTCGAGATTATTTCACCAGCAGAGGAGTTAACCCTGAAAAGATCAAGATTATCCAGGGATTTGGAGAAGCGATGCCGGCAATCAACAAATTAGATGAAGTGTCAAGAAGCTCAAATCGCCGTGTGGTGATCATAGCCAATTATGAAGTAACTGCAAAAGACTCAGTAGTTGTTGAAGAGGTTCCCAAAATTGAAACACCTAAAACTCAGCCTCCCAAAGCCGTGACCCAAACTCCAAAAACTCCTAAAAACAATACACCGGTTCGAAAAATAGTCAGGGAAGACCTTATTACTGAGATCATTGATACAACTACGAAAGAAGGTGACAATATCATCCTGCCATATATTAACTTCTTTGGAGGAAGACATGTGTTTATTCCTCAGTCCTATCCAGCTTTGAATGAGTTACTATATGTTATGAAAACTATTCCAACGCTAGAGATTGAGATACAAGGTCATATTTGCTGCCAGGAAGGTGATGGTGATGGCTTGGACATAGATACCGGTGAGCCGTTTCTATCATACAACAGGGCGAAATCTGTTTATAGCTATTTGATAGAAAATGGAATTGATAGAAAGCGGATGACGTACAAAGGTTATGGTCACAAATTTCCGCTCATAGAATTTGAACAGTCTGAAGCAGAAAGAACAACAAACAGAAGAGTTGAGATCAAAATCATTAAGAAATAGGCTGATGAAGCCGAAAAAAATTTTGGTGTAAGGTGGTCAGCCGTTATTTTTGCACCCCGTCGCTGAAAAGTGACAATACGGATTGACCCATGGTGTAATGGTAACACTACTGATTTTGGTTCAGTCATTTAAGGTTCGAATCCTTATGGGTCAACGTTCAGAAACCTCTAACTAATTATAAGGTAATTTGTTAGGGGTTTTTTCTTTTTGTTAAGTGTCTCTCTGGAAATCAATTTTGATTACATTTTCATACGGCTTGGATAGATACTACTAAATGTATGGCTGCATCTAATGCAACTGAAGGAAGCCCCCTATCCATTATAGTAAGTGGTGTGATATCAGATGAACAACTCCTTTATCAAATTTTGATCAATTTTATTGTCTGGATCTTTGGGAAATAGCAAAATAAAAATCAAGTCATTAAATTTTCTGAGAACAAAAGCCAAGACTGGGAATTTTCCTTCAGAATTCGGTATCCTTTCAACAGAAAGATCTATTGAACTTTCAGGTAAAGTGCTAATAGAAAATATTCCGACTTTCGATAATAAACAAATTAAGCTGTCACTCGTCATTTTGATTTCTGACCCTTTTCCAACGAAGAGACTAATTTTCGAACAAATAGAATCTGTTCTTGAATCAATATAAATCTCGTAATGTCCATCTTGAATTTCAAGATAGGGAACAAAGTTTGTCCTACCCTTTTCTAAAGATTGGATATCAATCCATTTCGAAATGGGTCCATTTAAGGTATTCTTTGTCACTTCAAACCTTCTAACAATAATCTTGTATTCGTTATTATAAAGAAGGGAGGTGATTGGGGATTTGCCCTTTATATTCACTACTCTTACAGCATTAATTTTTGAAAGTGCAGACGGTTTAAACAAAGCAGAATCAGAAGCTGATAGAGAATTTTTACTCGGCTGTAATTTTTCAAGCGCTTTAAAATTGTCCCGAAGAATTGGCACTATTAAATAAGCCAAAATCAGGAATACAGTCACCATTATCCCCAGTAGTATTAGAACCTTCGAATCATATTTACCTTTCCTCTTCATACAGAAATTACATGAAATATTATAATCTCATTTTTATATAAGGTAGGTTTTTTGGAGGAATTACCAAC
>JANPIB010000103.1:0-13762 GCA_031424775.1 Chitinophagales bacterium
GTTGTGATCTCACATTGCCCGGTAATAATATTCTTTACCGGATGATTCAATCCCCTGTGACCATGATGCATCTTGAAAGTATCAACCCCATTAGCCAAAGCCAGTAGCTGGTGACCTAAACAGATCCCGAACATGGGCTTATTGTCATTCATTAATTCTTTTACTGTATCAACTGCATAATCCATAGCAGCAGGATCGCCAGGACCGTTGCTGATGAAATATCCATTGGCATTAAACTCTTTCAACCTGCTTATGGAAGTTTTAGCAGGATGCACTCTAACATGAGCTCCTCTTTGCACCAAACAATCTAAGATGTGCTTCTTAACACCATAATCTAGCACTGCAACTTTTATCTGCGAGTTTGGATCACCTAACTCGTATTCCTTTTCTGTACTTACAACGCTTGCCAATTCAAGACCTGCCATATTTGGACATTGAGCCAATTGCTGCTTCAACTTTTCAATATCCAACTCTTCTGAAGAGATGATACAGTTCATCGCACCTTTTTGTCTAACATGAGCTACTAAGGCTCTCGTATCAACATCTTCTATTGCAACAATGTTATTCTTCTTCAGGTATTCGTCTACCGAGCCATTTGCCATAAAGCGGCTAAACTGCTCCTCCAGGTTTCGGCAGATCAAACCTTTGATTTTTACTGAATCACTTTCTATATCAGCATCATTCACACCATAGTTTCCAATATGCACATTGTTCATGATCAACACCTGTCCGTAGTAACTCGGATCAGTAAATACTTCCTGGTAACCCGTCATACCTGTATTGAAACAGATCTCTCCTGTAGTAGTTCCAATTTTTCCAAAAGCACATCCTTTAAAAACATTTCCATCTTCTAAAACCAAAATTGCAGTCTGGGCAGTGTTTGACATTCTATGAGTTTAAATTGATGCAAAATAAAAAAGGCAGAACCAATGTCCTGCCCTTTCTTATATGAAACTTTTCAACATTATTATTCTTCTGTCTTAGGAGCTTCTTCAGTTGTTGTTGTTTCAGCAGCTGGTGTAGCTTCTTCAGCAGTTGCAGTTGCTTTCTTTGCAGTGCCAGTGCTACGGCTTCTTCTTGTTTTCTTAGCAGGCTCAGCAGCTTTATCAACACCTTTACCGTAGATCTCGTTGAAATCAACCAACTCGATCATTGCTTTTTCACCATTATCACCCGGACGAATTCCCAGTTTGATGATTCTTGTGTATCCACCAGGTCTTCCAGCTACTTTAGGACCTACAACAGAGAATAATTCCTTAACTGCTGCATTATCCTGAAGATGACTGAACACGAGCCTGCTGTTATGCATGATCTGCTCTTTGCTTTCGTTCTTCTTTGTTTTAGTGATTAACGGTTCAATATACACTCTTAAAGCTTTCGCCTTGGTATGAGTTGTAACGATACGCTTGTGTGTGATCAACGCTGTAGCTAAGTTAGCCAGCAACGCTTCCCTGTGTGCTTTCTTACGGCCCAGGTTTTTGATTTTGTCTCCGTGACGCATGACTTGTTGTTTTTATACTCTATACCGTGTCAGGAATTATAGAGTGTTTATAAATAGCTGCAAGCTTCAGGCTATAAGCTTGAAGCTTGCAGCTTATAACTTAATCTAAATTATCTAACCCTAATTTGTGTAGATCCATTCCAAAGCTCAAACCTCTTTCGTTCAATACCTGGTCGATCTCAGCAAGTGATTTCTGACCGAAGTTTCTGAACTTTATCAGATCTTCCTGCTCATACTGTACCAGCTCACTCAGAGAATTGATCTTTGCAGCTTTCAAACAATTGAAGGCACGTACTGAAAGATCAAGATCTTCCAATGGAGTCTTCAATACTTTTCTAAGCTGTAGCACTTGTTCATCAACTACATCTTCTTTCTTATCTTCTTTGTTATCGAAAGTGATGTTCTCATCAGTGATGATCATCAAATGCTGGATTAAAATCCTTGAAGCCTGCTTTACTGCTTCTTCAGGATGGATGGTACCATCTGTAGCAACATCTAAGATCAGCTTCTCATAGTCAGTTCTTTGCTCAACACGATAGTTTTCGATTGAGTAACGAACATTCTTTATTGGTGTATGGATAGAATCGATAGCGATCCATCCGAATGCAACATCTTTTTGCTTGTTCTCTTCTGCAGGAACATAACCACGACCTTTAGCGATTGTAAGTTCGATATCCAGCCTTGAAGTAACATCCATTGAGCAGATCAACAACTCAGGATTCATCACCTGGAAGCTCTGGCTTAACTCACCGATCATACCGGCTGTAAACTCAGTTCTGCCTTTTATAGATAAGTTGATACGCTCAGTAGGCACATCATGATCAACATTTTTCTTGAAACGAACTTGCTTCAGGTTAAGAATGATCTCAGTAACATCTTCAGTAAGACCTTTGATTGTAGCAAACTCGTGATCAACACCTTCGATCTTGATACCTACAATTGCAAAACCTTCTAACGAGCTCAATAATACTCTGCGAAGTGCGTTTCCGATAGTTAAACCAAATCCTGGCTCTAACGGACGAAATTCGAACTGACCTTCAAAATCATTTGCTTTCTGAAGAACGATCTTGTCTGGTTTCTGGAAATTTAAAATTGCCATATCACTTTTGATTTAGATCCTTCTATTTGCCATTTGGCAACCAAAGAATCGTGTTTTAACGTGTTAATTAATGGTGTCAACATTTAGAACTTTTCTCATCGTCCCTTGTGTCACTCACTTGTACGTTCAGTTCTTTACTGAACTTTCCGTGAATGGTGAGTAGTTAATCGTGATTTATTTCACGATTCACAACTCATGTTTCACCTTACTTAGAATACAATTCCACTATCAGCTGCTCCTTAATATTTTCAGGAACGTGTTCTCTTTCAGGGAAAGTGATGAATGTACCTTTCTTCTCAGTTTCGTTGAAATCAACCCAACCAAACTTAGGATTCTTACTACGAATGTGGCTTGTAACAGCTGTGTTATCATTGCTCTTAGGTTTAAGGGCGATGATATCACCTGCCTTACATGTGTAAGAAGGAATATTCAATACTTCTCCGTTTACTGTAATGTGTTTGTGAGAAACAAGCTGACGAGCAGCAGGACGTGAAGGAGCGATTCCCATACGGAAAACAGTGTTATCTAATCTTGCTTCTAATAGCTTGATCAGGTTTTCACCGGTAACACCTTTCATTCTTGCAGCTTCTTCAAATGTGTTGCGGAATTGACGCTCTAAAACACCGTAAGTGTATTTAGCTTTTTGCTTTTCTCTTAATTGAAGTGCATATTCTCCAAGTGTTTTACGCTTTTTGGTAGCACCATGCTGACCAGGAGGATTGCTGTTCTTAGTAAGATACTTTCCATTACCCAAGATAGGCTCACCGAAAGTGCGGGAAATTTTGGTCTTAGGACCTGTGTAACGTGCCATAATTGTGTTTCATTTCGATTTTTTTTGTATCGGTACTTCCATCGGTAAAAAATCGTAAAAAATTAATGGAGCACCCTTTGATAAATGAAAGCCTGTGGCTTAAAATATGTCTTGTTGTATTACCCTTATTAGGGCTACAACTATTAAACTCTTCTTTTCTTTGGAGGACGGCAACCATTGTGTGGCAATGGAGTGATATCCTTGATCATTGTAACCTCAATACCGTTCTGTGCCAATCCACGGATCGCACTTTCTCTACCAGCTCCAGGTCCTTTAACGTAAACGTCTACTCTTTTGATTCCTGCATCTATTGCAACTCTTGCACAATCTGCAGCTGCCATCTGAGCGGCATATGGTGTATTTTTCTTAGATCCTTTGAAACCCATTTTACCAGCAGAAGACCAGCTGATAACCTGACCTTGTTTGTTAGTTAAGCTAATGATAACGTTGTTGAAAGTTGCGTTGATATGAGCATCGCCATAAGCGTCAACTTTTACAACTCTTTTCTTGGCAGCAGCTTTTCCGCTGTTCTGTGTCTTTTGTGGTTTTGCCATTGTTCTTTTTTGAGGTAATCTTCTGAATTTAATTGCTCCTCCTTTCCTGTTATTACAGGAAAATCCGGCAGCATATATAAAACAAACAGCTCAAAGTCTAAGACTAAGAGCTGAAAGCATTTATTACTTCTTAGCTACTTTCTTCTTACCGGCAACTGTTTTACGCTTACCTTTTCTTGTACGGCTGTTGGTTCTTGTTCTTTGACCACGTACAGGTAATCCTTTACGATGACGAAGACCACGATAACAAGCGATATCAAGCAAACGCTTGATGCTCATCTGAGTTTCAGAACGTAGTGCACCCTCAACTTTAAATTCGTTGGTGATGGTGTTACGAATTGCAGCCAACTCCTCATCATTCCACTCATGCACTTTCTTGTCTAAAGAAATTCCACCTTTTTCAAGGATATACTGAGCAGTTGTACGACCAATACCATAAATATAGGTAAGACCGATTTCGCCTCTTTTATTCTTTGGTAAGTCTATACCGGCAATACGAGCCATAATTTATTTACTATTTACTTTTAAAAAATTGTCACCCTGAGGATATCTCGAAGGGTTACCCTTGTCTTTGTTTAAAACGAGGATTCTTCTTGTTAATAACATAAAGCTTACCGCCACGCTTAACGATCTTACAGTCAGCACTGCGTTTTTTAATGGATGCTCTAACTTTCATCTTTTAGTTTTTTTCAGCTTATTTGTATCTGAATATGATTCTTCCCCTTGTCAAATCATATGGACTCATCTCCACTCCTACTTTATCTCCTGGCAGAATACGGATGTAGTGCATCCTCATCTTCCCAGAGATCGTTGCCAGAATTTCGTGACCATTTTCTAACTTCACCCTGAACATGGCATTGCTTAATGCTTCTATAATAACTCCATCCTGTTTGATCAGCGGCTGTTTCGACATATGATTTTTCGGGCTGCAAAGATATTGAGTTGCAACCGAAATACGAAAAATGAAGTTGAAAATATTAGGGATTTTGTGTAAAACTTAATACTTCTCCACTTTTAGAGTGATTTCTCAATTCATCTAACAGATAATTCCAAGGTTAAAACGAGGGATCTATCATCATAGACATGACTAGAAATCAACTACTTACCTCCAGCTGCACTGTCTTTTGTAGTTGCCGGAGTTTTTTGTTCAACCGGCTGAATAGTTTGTACAGGTTGCACAGTTGGCTTTGAGTTTAAGGGAGCTCCTACAGATATATCACACCTGTGTCCTGGTTGACCATGAGGCGGATTCATTCCAGCAGGTGTTGATTGTGATTGTGCAACAGGTGCTGGTGTAACTGGCTTAACAGTGGTTCCAGGTTGTTGTACAGCTGTACTTTGAACAGGTGAACTTAAAGGAGCACCTACAGCGATATCACACCTGTGTCCTGCTTGTCCGTGTGGTGGATTTAATCCTTTCCCGGAAGGAGGAGTGGCTGTTGGAGTTAAAGTAGTTGTTGTTGAAGTTGTAGTTGTAGTTGCAGGCGCTGTTGTAGTAACAGGCACGACAGAAGTACTGATTTGAGATGGCTTGTTCAAGTTAACACCATTCGGAGCTTGTGTAGACTGGGCCGGAGTGGGCTCTGCTTGCTTCGCTGAAGTTGGAAGGTAACCACCTTCATCACTTTTACAAGCCACAAAAACTAGCATTGAAGCTACTATAGGGAGTATGCCTTTTTTCATAAAGACAAATAAACTCAATAATTGCGAGTAAAAATCTTAAAAGGAGCTGTGGGTCTTAAGATTAACACGTTCCAAAGCGTTTCATAGCAGCCCTCAACTGAACTTTCAAACAAATAACGTTACCACCGAGATATCTCCTCACTACAGTTAATAATATATCTTTATCATAACCAGCCAAACCAATTTGTTTATGAAAAAAGTTGCACTGCTTTTTATTCTAATCTTTTGCTTATCAGCATCTTTTGCACAAAACGGCAGCGAACTTATTACCGTAACAGACATGCTAAAGATCAAGAATGCCAGCAATATTGTTTCCAGCAAGGATGGTTCAAAAACGGCTTTTACAGTTACCAGTATTGAACAGGATGAAGCGAATAAGAACGATTACAAGTACTTGACACAGATATACCTTCTGAATAACCAAACTGGCAAAGTAATAAAGCTTACCAGCTCAAAAGAAGGTGCAGGTCAGCCTTCATGGAGTCCAGATGCAAAACTCCTTGCATTTGTACGTACAGTTGAAGGTAAGCCGCAGGTATTTCTTTTATCAATGGATGGAGGTGAAGCACAACAACTCACTCGTTCTAAATATGGAGCAACCAATCCTGTTTGGTCTCCGGATGGTAAGAAATTGCTCTTTTCAGCTTCTATTCCATTGGCTGATATGATTCGTGACAGCATCATTAACAGCAACAAATCTATTCCAGCATGGTCTTATGAAAAGCCTGGATTTAGCAATAATAGTTGGATGAAAACCAATGCCAAACCGAATCCCAATGGCAATAAGGATGAAGTTCGATCTTACCTTGAAATGAATGCTACAGATAAAAAAGCTATTGTCTTGAACAAGCTGAATTTTCAAAGTGAAACAAACATTTCGTCTGAGATTGGCTTTGGTCAGTTGTTTTTGATTGAGGTTGATAAGCCAGACCAGCCAAAACGAATCACGACCGGTTTTTATCAGTTTAATAATGCAGCTTTTACACCTGATGGAAAGCAGATCATTTTTACTGGTGATATTGATTCAACACAACATCCTGATCGTTCCCAGGAGAATGAAGTTTTCATCAGCAATACTGATGGTACTAACATAAGGGTTTTACTTAGCCAAAAAGGTAAGTCATACAATGGCTCACTTTCAACCTCCGGAAAATGGTTGGCATTTACTATAAGAAGTGAAAATGATGTTGACATTGCCCGTTTTGGTTTGATGCCTGTAAATGGCTCAGAAAAAGACATCGTTATGCTGCCATTCGATCGAGAGCCTTCAGGTTTTACATGGTCAGCTAATGATCAATACCTGTATTTCATTGTTCAGACAAATGGTGGAGTTGTATTGCATCGATTGGATATTACTAGCAGGAAAATTGAAGCCCTGAGCAGTGTAGATGAAGGCATCAACAGCTTTGATATTGCAGGTGATCACATCATCTATTCAAAAACAAAAACGACTAATCCATCAGAAGTCTACCAGGCAGACCTCAACCTGAAAAATGAATTGCAGGTGAGCAATTTTAATGATTGGGTGAAGACAAAGAAACTCTCTATTCCAGAGAAAAGAACTTTTACCAACAGCCTTGGAATGCAAGTTGAATATTGGGTGATGAAGCCTGCTAATTATCAGCAGGGAAAAAAATATCCTTTATTACTTGAGATACATGGAGGTCCATCTGCCATGTGGGGTCCTGGTGTATTGAGTATGTGGCATGAGTACCAGTATTTCTGTAGTAAAGGTTATGGCGTAGTGTATAGCAATCCGAGAGGCTCTGGTGGCTACGGTAAAGATTTGTTGAGAGGCAACATAAAAGATTGGGGTACCGGACCTGCAAGTGATGTACTTACTTCTTTAGATAAAACGGTTGCTGAAGGGTGGGCTGATACTTCAAAGCTCCTTATTACCGGTGGATCGTATGCAGGCTATTTAACTGCATGGATCATTGCACATGATAAACGTTTTAAAGCAGCATGTTCACAACGTGGTGTGTATGATCTTGCAACATTTTTTGGTGAAGGAAATGCCTGGAGATTGGTTCCGAATTATTTTGGTGGATATCCATGGCAACAAGAAGTAAAAAATCTGCTTGCAAAAGAATCACCGATCACTTATGTGCAAAACATCACTACACCTTACATTATTTTTCATGGAGGAAATGATCGTAGAACCGGTTTTGTGCAAGGTGAGATGATGTACAGAAGCCTGAAAGTATTGAATCGTCCGGTTGAGTATGTTGTACATCCAGGAGCATCACATGAGATCACACGAAGTGGAGATAACAGGCAACGAATTGACCAGATGTTGCGTACCTGGGAATTCTTTGAAAGGTATATCAACAGATAAGGAGGGCAAAGGCATCTATTGAACTCAGATCAAAGTGTTCAACAGTTCCTGTAACTCAACATCAGTCTTTATAACTACTTCTCTTGCTTTAGAGCCTTGATTTGGTCCGACCACACCGGCAGCTTCGAGTTGATCCATCAAACGACCAGCTCTGTTATAACCAAGCTTCATTCTACGTTGAATGAGCGAAGTGCTGCCCATTTGGTTGCTGACGATCAGTCTTGCCGCATCTTCAAAAAGCGGGTCTTTATCATTCATGTCAAAGTCTCTGCCTTCCATTTCTTTCTCATCCACATATTCAGGTAGTAAGAAAGCACTTGGATAGCCATGCTGATCTCCAATAAAACGACAAACATTTTCTACTTCAGGCGTATCTACGAAAGCACACTGTAAACGTGTGATCTCACCATTATAACTGATAAGCATATCACCCTTACCAATCAATTGCTCTGCACCTCCTGCATCCAAAATAGTACGGCTATCGATCTTAGATGACACTTTAAAAGCAATACGTGCAGGGAAATTTGCTTTGATGGTACCGGTGATGATATTTACAGAAGGACGTTGAGTAGCAATGATCAGGTGAATACCTACAGCCCTTGCCAGCTGAGCCAAACGTGCAATCGGCAACTCTACTTCTTTACCAGCTGTCATGATCAGATCTGCAAACTCATCCACCACTAAAACAATGAATGGAAGATATTGATGTCCTTTCTCAGGGTTCAGCTTTCTTGCTGTGAATTTTTCGTTGTATTCTTTTATGTTCCGGCAATGAGCTTCTTTCAGCAGATCATACCGATTATCCATCTCAATACATAGTGCATTGAGGGTGTGAATCACTTTTTTCGTATCAGTGATGATAGACTCATCCTCACCGGGAAGTTTTGCCAGGAAATGCTTCTCAATTACTCGATAAAGACTTAGCTCTACCTTCTTTGGATCGACCAATACAAATTTGAGTTGAGATGGATGCTTTTTATAGAGTAGTGATACAAGCAAAGCATTCACTCCAACTGATTTACCCTGACCAGTTGCACCAGCCATTAACAAATGCGGCATGGCGGCAAGATCAACGATGAAGTTTTCGTTATCGATCTTCTTACCAATTGCTATCGGAAGTGAATAGTTGTTGTTCTGGAATTTTTCAGAAGCAAGAAGTGTCTTCATGCTAACGACTGTCTTCTTCACGTTTGGAACTTCAATACCAATCGTTCCTTTTCCAGGAATCGGAGCGATGATACGAATACCTAATGCTGCAAGACTTAAAGCAATATCATCTTCCAGGTTTTTGATACGGCTGATACGAACACCAGGAGCTGGAACAATTTCGTAAAGCGTAACGGTTGGACCAACTGTAGCGGCAATTTTCTGAATATGGATATCGTAATTCTTTAACGTGGCAATAATTTGATTTTTATGTGTTTCTAATTCGTCGGCATTATGAACAATCTTTTCGCTGCCATGTTGCTCCAATAGTTCTAGAGTCGGATACTTATAATTTCTTAGATCGAGTACAGGGTCATATTTTGAAACTGGCTGAGCTTTTACCGGTATCTCTTCTTCCGGAACTTCCTCTTCCTCTACACCCTCATTGATCTCTAACTCCAATCCAGTGGCTTTTTCTGCAACAGGTAAGGGCTGAATGATTGGTTTCGCCTCAACAGCGGGCGATTCAATGATTACTTCCGGTTCTGCTTCTTCCTCCATTCTTGGATCAATGAGTTCTTCTTCCTCCAATTCAGCATCTTTTTCTTGCAGATCAAATTCGGTAAGTGCATTAGCCACAGCTTCTTCCTGTGGCATCATTACAAACACACCTGTTCCATCGTTTTTTAGCTTATTGCTGCTTAATGGTTCTTCATCAGCTGATAAATTTCCTTCGGCATAAAGATCATTGATTGATCTGCCATTAAGGTCTGGGGTCTCCTCTAATACCTCCTCATCAACTTCTTTCAAAAGCAACTCCTCTCCTGTTTCGGGATCTATCTCTAATTGATCTAATGAAGTGTCTTCTATTTTTTGCTTTGCTGCTCTAGGTTTTGGTTCTGTCCATTTGAATGTTGGATTAAATCTCCAGATCACATAACTGAATCCTGCAACAACCAACACTGCACCTGTTCCTACTCTACCGATCCATTTATTGAACCACTCACACAGCATTTCACCTACAGCTCCTCCAAAAGAAAAAGCAGTGTCAGGTGCTACATATGCTAAAGCCATACTAATAACAACCAATCCCACCACAACATACTTTCCATTACGCAGAAGATTGAACACTTTCTTCTCGAATAACAGGTTTACGCCCAGCACAAAAAAGAAAGTACACAGCAGGTATGAAGCAAGACCAAATCCTTTGTAGAAAAAAAGATGGGCAGTATAAGCACCAAGTACACCTAAAAGATTACTCACCCTAACATCGTCTGTAGCAAATATCTTAATGCCGAACTGGTGCACTTTATCCTGGTCTTCCTGCCAGGTAAAAAGATAAGACGTAAAAGCAACAAAGAGGAATATGCAGAACAGCAAACTTACAGCACCCAGTATCTTCCAGGTACGTTCATCTTTAACCACTTCTTCCACTGTTACCTCCACCGGTTTGTCTTCGGTGAGCTTTTCTGGATCAGGTGGTGGTGGCGTTTTCTTTTTTAGACTATTTGCCATAATGCACTTCGGTAGCTCAAAATTATCTTAAACCTAAGGCAGATAGGTGTTTCCACTACAGATGTGGATTACTAATGAACAAGTACGGCATCAGGCAAGTGTTGGGGATAACTATTCGAAGAAGATCCTTACGGTTTGATAAAACCATTTATTCTGTGATGCATTGTTGTGTTGCTTTTCTGAGAAGCCCTGTAAACCAAACAATCCGGCTATTTTGCCACCGTTCATAGCTATCTCCAGATATCCTGCAGAGTTAAACCAGGCAAGTAATTCTCCTTCATTTACAGATGAGTAGTTTTCACTAAGTGTTTCTATCGCCTCTCGTGTGAATACGATCTTGAAGTTCCTGCCATTACGCTGTTCTTCAAATTCATCTTTCGTGATGTTCACCACTACGTTCTCGAAATTATCAATTAAGATGATATGACCTTCCATCCAATCAGCTCCAATGGTTGAACGCAAAGGATATTTTTCTACAAGATTTGAAACACTGTTTCCTTCCAGCGTATTGGATCTACCAGAAAAAATACTTCCGAAAGTATCAGCAACTACTTTAGTAAAATCCAGCAACCCTTTAGAAGTTCCGTTTACCGGAAGAGAGATCAATTCTTTTGGACGTGTACCGGTAATCATTGTTAAGATACCGTTATTAGGACAAGCGATAAACTGACCATTGTGTTTTGCCAGGAGCATTTCCTTAGGCTCCCCCTCAAAAAGATTAATGACTACCAGGTGAAAAGTATTTGGCGGAAAATGTTTGAAGGCGTTGGTACAGATATAAGCGGCCTGGAGATAATTATATGGCGATAAATAGTGAGAGATGTCAACCGTGTTGCAGCTTGCATCGGCTTGTACAAATTGCCCCTTGATCGCACCAACAAGATAATCTTGCTGTCCAATATCTGTTGTGAGGGTTAGTACAGGCATGAGAAATAAGTGGCTTATTTTACCAGTTTGCCGTCTTTATAGAAAAACTTACGAACTAATTTATCTGCTAACGCAGGAAAAAAGCGATTCATGAACACTGCTCTTTTGCCGGTAAATGTAAGTACCAATGTTCGCTTTCTTTTCTCGATGGCATGTAAAATATGTTGGGCACATTCATCAGCACTCATCATACTGCCTTCATCCATTGGCGTTTCGCCTTGTGGTTTTGCCTCTTTATTCAATGCGGCATTCCGGATGTTTGAAGTAGTGAATCCCGGGCAAACCCACATAACGTTGACTCCACTATCCAGCAATTCTGTTCTTAATACTTCAAGGAAACTATTTACCGCAGCTTTAGAAGCTGAGTAACCACTTCTCCCTGGTAAACCTCTGTAACCTGCTATAGAGGAAACACCAATAATGGTTCCTTTGCTTTTTAGTATTTGTGGCAATGCAAACTTTGAACAGTAAACGGTTCCCCAGAAGTTGATATCCATTACTCTCCTGATGGTTTCGATGTCAGTTTCAGCAACTTCGGCTCTCATAGAGATACCTGCGTTATTGATAAGGATATCAATCTTACCGAATTGCTTAATTACCTCATCAATAAAATTCTGACAGTCTGCTTCTTTGCTAACATCTGCTGTAAGAATAAACAGATCGTCGTTAGGATGAAAAGATTTGAGTTGATACAATTTATCGTAGCTTCTTCCGCAGGTTGCTACTTTAGCACCATTGCTTAACAGCAGCTGTACCAATGCTTTTCCTATGCCATCTGAGCCACCTGTAACCACCGCCACTTTATCTTTGAAATACATAAAATACTGTTAATGCGACAAAAGTAACGGTGTGATTTTGTTTTTGCGGTTTAAGTGAACAAGTGCGTGTGAATATTTTTTTGATTAAAGTTTTGGAGCGATAGTGTTTACCCCTATTTTTGCACTCCCAATTACGAAAAACAGTACGCTGTTTCAGTTAAAGGATGATTCCGTAGCTCAGTTGGTAGAGCAATACACTTTTAATGTATGGGCCCTGGGTTCGAGTCCCAGCGGGATCACGAGTTAAGTTTCAGTTTACTTCAGAAAGCCTTGAAATCAATGATTTTCAAGGCTTTTTTGTTTCTACACTTTCAGTACGACACGGTTTCCGTTGCATTTTGGTCCACTGGTTTGTCACCAAACCGGAAAAAATTTGTCACCAAAATACATCTATATGAAAGCGTCACTGATTTTCTATCCTAACACCTCAAAAAGGAGCTCAAAAAATCAACGGATTCCAGTCTATGTCAGAGTACGGCTAGGCATAAGCAAATGTGAGCGAAGACTAAACATTGACGTGCTGGACCATGATCTGAAGAAATGGGATCCTATTCATATGAGGTTTTTGGATCGCTCGTTCTATGGCAATCAAATCATCAGTTTAATAGATGTAAGATTCGGGCAATTCCTAGGTCTACATTCTCTGAAACTGGTAGAACATACTCCAGAGTCAATCATGAGCTATATAACTGGAGAAGAAAAACAAAAGCCCGTTTTATTATTGAAATATGCTGAAGACTATTTCAAGGAAACTGTTCAGGACAATGGCACCTTAGCTGAGGGCACAAAAAAGATTTATAAGAAGGCAATCAATCACCTTCGCCATTTTCTGAAACATTCCAACAATGAAAATCTAACATTATCCCAATTATCTAACACTACGGCACTTCAGTTCAAGGATTATCTACTGCAAGAAGTTCAGATCAGTTCCACTCCAAAAAAATTAAAAGTTGCAATGACTGAACCATCTGCTGCAGTTATTGTAAAAAAGTTCAGGACGATATTTGATCGTGCAATCTTGGAAGGAAAAATAGAAAAGAATCCTTTCAAAATCGTCAAATTGAAACATCGCTCTGCCAGAAGGGGACGACTTTCAATGGATGAGGTGAAAAGACTCTCGGAGTTAGACCTATCCAAGTTCCCGGCACAAAAAACTTATCGGGACATATTTCTCTTCTCTATTTTCACGGGCCTTGCATATCAGGATGCGATTTCCTTAACTAAAAGCAACCTCGAGTGTCAAGCAAGCGGGGAAGTAAAATTAAAAACTGATAGAACAAAAACGGACGTCAACACTGAACTGTTCTTAGTAAGCCAAGCTTTGGCTATCAGAGATCGGTATTCAGAAACCCCTGACCGGCAAGTAAAAG
>JANPIB010000104.1:0-11048 GCA_031424775.1 Chitinophagales bacterium
AAAGATGAGACAACAGGAAAAACAACTTACGCTTCAGGTAGATATCTCGACTTCAAAGCGGGAGATATTAAAGATGGTAAGTTGGTGATCGACTTCAACAAAGCGTACAATCCCTACTGTGCTTTTACTGATGGCTTTAACTGTCCTATCCCTCCAAAAGAAAATACGCTGAAGCTGGCTGTAGTAGCAGGTGAGAAAAAGTATTTGGGAGAAAAGGTGAGTAGGGATTAGGGATTGGAGTAAAATGAACTAGCTCTCTCCTAATTACAAATAACTAATTCCTGCAATCTAAGTCCCATTGGAATAAATATTAGGTATTAGGTACATCAACAGTCTCACCCAATTCCAAATTACAAATATCCAATTCCTGAAATCAAAGTTCTTTCCAGGTATGATCTGCCAAAAGCTGAACTGCAGCAACGAACTTTTTAAATGGTCCTGTGCTACCCCACTCTTTCGGTGAAACAAGACTCAACATGTGACTCTCATCTTTTCTCTCGTAGAGGTAATATGTCTGCCCGATGTTGGGCTTGAAGGATAATTTGGCATCATAGATCGTCAATGACAAGTCTTTCCGCTTCTGAATTTCCTGAGCCTGCAAAGCAAGTAGTTCTATCTGCTTACGAATTTGATCTAACTGCATATTGGTTTGCTCTTCCATTGCAGTGAGTGCTTTGTGTTTGATGATACCTTCTTCGTTGGCTTTTATCACAGCACCTGAAACAGAAGCAGAGTATGGCAGCACACTTAGTTGCTTATGATATGACTCGGTATTAGTGTAAGCAGACCCATCAGTTTTAAATCCTTGCTGCGTAATTCTCATATATCCATTCGGCATGATCTCGTGTACCACATGCAACACCACCTGACCAGAACGATAAAAGTGAATCTCGAAAGTGATACCATCAGGAAAATACACCTGCACTTGATCTGCCAAAGCTTTATTATCGAACTCGTTTAAATCCCCATCAGCAATAACCTTATAATCAGCTGAAAAAGCCTGGTTTTCAAGTGTAACCCAATTGTGGTGAATGATCAATTGTTTGCTTTCGCCAAGAGCTTCAATTTTGTAAATCCCGCTCTTTGGACGTTCACCAAACTCATAGTTACCTTTCTCAGGAAACAATTGCCAACTCGCCAGAAAATTATATGCTGCTACCATAGGGTTGCAAAGATTGTAAGATTGATTGAAAGTATATGCTGCCTATAACAAACCTGTGAGCTGATTGTTGGATGATTGTAATAATTTGCCAACTCTAACTACTAATAAACTGATGAAAAAACTGATTTATAGCCTGGCTGGTCTGTTTGCCTTTGCTGCATCTTTCGCACAAGTTCCTACTGAAAAATCGCTTCTTTGGAAGATCGAAGGAAAGGGATTGCATAAGCCTTCTTACCTGTATGGAACGATCCATGTGATGTGTCCGGATGATATTGAGGTGAAGCCTGAGATAAGATCGGCATTCAATAAAGCAGAACAACTGTACCTGGAAATTGATATGAGTGATATTTCCGGTGCAATGGGCATGTTATTCGGAATGACCATGAACGATGGCAGCAGTTTGAAAACCTTGCTATCTCAACCAGACTATGACTCTGTTGCAGCAGTGTTTAAAAGAACTACCGGGATGAGTTTAGGAGCAATGAGCCGGATAAAACCGATCATGCTTATGCAAATGATCTACCCTTCTATTCTTGGCTGCAAACCTGAAGGCTGGGAAGGTGAGTTCACCAAAATGGCGAAAGAAAGAGAAATCAAAATGTTGGGGCTTGAGAAAATCGAAGACCAGGTAGCTGTGCTTGACTCCATCCCTTATGCGGAACAAGCCGAGATGTTTAAGAAAACCGTATTGAACCTAGATAGCAGTAAGATGCAGTTCCAGAAGATGGTGGAAGTTTACAAGCAACAGGATATCCAACAAATGGTTAGTATGACCAGCAACGATGAAGATTACAAAGACTACGAAAACGTGATGCTGCGTAAAAGAAATAAAAACTGGATACCTGTAATTGCTGAAGCTGCGAAGACGAAACCAAGCTTTTTTGCCGTTGGTGCTGCTCATCTGGCCGGAGAATATGGCGTTATTAACCTGCTGCGGCAAAATGGTTATAAAGTAACCGCTGTTAAATATTAGCATGCAGGAAAAGGAATTTGTAAGTCTGCTAAACAAACATCAGAACATTGTACACAAGATCTGCAATGTGTACATGGATGTGCCGGCTGACAGAGAAGACCTTTTCCAGGAAATCACTTTACAAGCCTGGAAGGCGATTAAAAACTTTCGTGGTGAGTCTCAATTCTCAACATGGTTATACCGTGTGGCTTTGAATACGGCAATCACCTTTTTCAAGAAAGATAAAAAGCAGGCTTTCACTTTTACCGAACACTTCCCCGAAAGAACAGAAGTCTATAATCCAATCGAAGAACAAGTACAGGCTATGTACAAAGCCATCGGTAATTTATCCAAGATAGATAAGGCTTTGGTAATGCTGTACCTCGATGATTACAGCTATAAAGAAATGGCAGAAATGCTGGGTATGACGGTAACGAATGTTGGTGTGAAGATGAATCGCATAAAGACAAAGCTGAAAGATGAAACAGCAAAATATTATCATCCTATAAACTGAAATATGGAACTGGATGAACTAAAACAGCAACTGAACGAACGCATTGAACGAAACCAGCATCTGCATTCTACTGATGAACTCAGTGGTATGTTGCAGAAACAGGCTGCATCTGTTGTGCAGAAGATAAAACGAAGCTTGGTCATCGAACTTATTTTGACAGTGATTTTTACCATTGCTTGTTCCGCCGCTATAGTGGTTATTTCAGACTGGGCTTACAGAACGTTCCTGATAGGCTCAATAGCTGTAGGCATTATCGTTTCGATTATTCTGGGCTTTCTCATCTGGAAAACAAATAAGTTGAGCAGTTCTAGTTTATCTGTTAAATCGAATTTGGAGACGATCCTATCTATCATATACCGATATGTGTGGTGGTACCTGATGTTTGGAATTGGATTAATTCCATTAATCTTTACCATTGCACTCTGGCTGAGCCTTTACCAGGAAGATGGAGTCTATAAACCCATTCAAACAGATTTCCTGGTCTATATAATTCCCGGATTAGCAATATTCGGCTACCTGAGTTTCCGGTTCACCAAATGGTACCTGAGAAAACTATATGGCAATTATGCTGAGCAGTTAGATGCAATGCTGGAAGAGTTGACAGAAGAGTAAGCACACTTGTTTCGTACTTCTAACTTCATACTTTCTACTTCACATATCCCAATATCTTCAACATACTCTGAGCTGTCTGCTCTTTTGCATACACCCAATCTACCAGTTTTCCGTGTTTATCTCTTTCAACTATGATGTGTTTCGGTGAAGGAATTAAGCAGTGTTTGATACCTCCGTATCCACTGATCTGATCCTGGTAAGCACCAGTGTGAAAAAAACCTACATACAACGGTTCTTTGTTATCGGGATCATTCACATCAGCATGTTTGGTATTTGGAAGGAATACTTCGTTGATGTGTTCTTCTGAGTCGTAATAGTCGTGACTGTCACAGGTGATGCCTCCAAGCACTACACGTTTATAGTCGTTATCCCATTTGTTGATTGGTAGCATCAGGAACTTCTCTCCAATACCCCATGTATCAGGAAGTGTGGTAATGAAAGAGGAATCAATCATGTACCAGCTTTCACGGTCGTTCTGGTTCTTCTCACCAAACACACTGTTAATGTGAGCCATGCTTTCACCTACAGTGAAGCTTCCGAATTCAGTAAAGATATTCGGCATGGGTACTCTTGCTTTCTTACAGGCTTTCTTAATGTTACTAACGATCTCGTTGATCATGAACTGGTAATCGTATTCAAAGCCGAGTGAATGTTTGATAGGGAATCCTCCACCAATGTTGATTGAATCTAATTCGGGACATATCTTCTTCAGCTGGCAATAGAGGTTGATGATCTTGTTCAGCTCACTCCAATAGTAGATATCGTCTTTAATCCCTTTGTTCAGGAAGATGTGCAACATCTTCAACTGGAATTTATCTTCATAACCCTCGATCTCATCCACATAAAACTCAAGGATATCCTTTGTTCTTATTCCTAGTCGTGATGTATAAAAAGGAAAATTAGGTTCTTCTTCAGCAGCTACCCTGATCCCAAGTTTGAAAGGCTGTTTAACTGATCTTCTGTAAGCCTGCAGTTCTTCTTTATTATCGAGTACCGGTATTACATTCTTAAAGCCGGTATTGATGAGTTTTGCAATTCTTGATGTGTAACCTCTTTGCTTAAACCCATTGCAAACTATAAATATGTCTTTATTGATCTTCTTTTTTTCGTAGAGCTTATTGATGATCTCTATATCATAAGCGTAAGAGGTTTCCAGGTGAATATCATGCTTCAAAGCCTCTTCCACTACAAAAGAGAAGTGAGAGCTTTTGGTACAATAGCAATAATGATACTTACCCTCGTACTTGTGCTTCTTCATGGCAGCTGCAAACATTGCCTTAGCCTTGTTGATCTGCATACCGATCTTAGGTAAGTACGTTAGCTTCATCGGCGTTCCGTACTTCTCTATCAGTGCCTTCACATCAAGACCATTAAACATCAGGTAACCATCGTCGTTAATCTCAAATCCTTCCTGAGGGAAGTGGAAGGTTTGTTTCACCAGACCGGTGTAAGTATTGTTCATTAAGAACCAGGATTATTTAGATTATAAAAGATTTTGAGAATCAACTCAAAACGGTTCACAAAAATATAGAACCGTAAGTTATTGCATAAGAAAGTTTTTACAGCTGCCGGATAAAAGAAAAGAGGCTGGATATTCTCCAACCTCTTTAATATCTATTTCAATCCTGCAAATCAGGGTTCTATTACTTCACAGAAGCAATCAAAGCCGTAAAGCTTTCAGGCTCGTTCATAGCAATATCAGCCAGAACCTTACGGTTAAGATCAATACCTTTTACGCTTAAAGCGTTGATGAACTGGCTGTAAGTCATCCCTTGCTCACGACAAGCAGCATTGATACGTGCAATCCAAAGCTGGCGGTATTCTCTTTTCTTCAACTTACGACCTACATAAGCATAGGTCTGTCCTTTTTCAACAATATTTTTGGCTACTGTATAAACGTTTTTACGTTTACCGTAGAATCCTTTTGCAGCCTTCAAGATTCTTTTTCTTCTTGCTCTTGAAGCAACAGCATTAACTGAACGTGGCATATCTAATTATTTTGTTCCCGGAGGAAAGTTGATCAAATTTGATTATTTCAATCTTAGCAAACGCATTACAAAATCTTTGTTGGCGCTGTGTACAACACCATCTTTACGCATAGCTCTTTTGCGTTTAGTAGATTTCTTAGTTAAAATGTGACGTTTGAAAGCTTTCTGAAAGGTGATCTCTCCTGTTCCGGTCACCTTAAAACGCTTCTTAGCGCTGGAGTTTGTTTTTACCTTTGGCATTTATAAATAATCTTTCGATTACACCCTTCTGGCGGTACTTCACAGGAAGTACACTTGTTGAGCCGTGTGGGAAATTGGTCGGCGAAGGTAAGGCTCAGCAGTTAATATTCAAGGCTTTTCGGGAAGTTTTTGATTTCACGCAAAGTTCGCCAAGTATGCTAAGCTAATAAGGCTTTGCTTCTTTGTTGCTTTGTACCTTTTCTGCTTTGCGTGAAACTCTGCTGAGCATTGCTGAGAACGTACAAGTGAGTCCCGAATTCTCGGGAGAAACTGACACAACGAAAGACCACCAAAGCACATAAAGCTGGCTATAACAAAAAAGCTCCTGATTTTCAGGAGCTTAATATCAGAAAATCATATAGCAATTACCATTTATCTACTTCTTCTGAGCTGTGATTGTTGTTGGTAGAAGTGGCTTCTACCTCTACCGGTTCAGGTACACTAGAAGAAACTACTGAAGGTTCTACTTCAGCAACAGCCTCAACCTCAACGCCATTTTGAATTGATTCTCCACCCTCAACTTCGTCGTTATACTCATGATTGAATGCATCGAAATCAAAATCAGGCATCAGGTCAGTCTTAACGTAGTCAACAGCCTCAGTTAGAGCTTTAATGAACTTGTTGAAGTCTTCTTTATAAAGAAATATTTTGTGCCTATCGTAACCATTATCATTAAAACGTTTCCTGCTTTCGGTGATGGTTAGGTAGTAATCGTTACCTCTTGTTGCCCTCACGTCAAAAAAATAAGTCCTTCTCTTTCCAGCCCTGATCCGTTTGCTGTAAACACTCTCCATCTTCTTTTCGTTGTTGTCGTAAGTCACAGTAGTAGTTTTAGTAGGTTTGGTTTTAAGCAGAGCAAATATAGGTTTCTTTAACAATTACCAAAATTTTCACAAAGTTTTCGAAACGATCAAATCAAGTTCAATTCATCGTCTGAAGAACCTGCCATTTGCTTACGTAAAAGTTCTGCGTAATAACCGTGTTTTTGTATGAGGTCTGAATGGGTACCCTGTTCCAGAATGGTGCCTTCATTCATTACAATAACCTGGTTGAATTGTATGGAAGTGATGATTCGGTGAGTGATAATAATTGCAGTTTTATCACCGAGATATTGATTCAGGTTTTTGGTGATCTCATACTCAGTTTTAGCATCAACTGCACTTAAGCAATCATCGAAAATAATGATGTCGCTATCTTTCATCAAAGCCCTGGCAATAGAGATTCGTTGTTTTTGACCACCACTTAGCGTTACGCCTCTTTCTCCTATCAAAGTGTCGTACTGTTTAGGAAAATCCCGGATCTCTTTATCAATGCTGGCATACGATGCTGCAGTTTCTGCAGTTAGTTTTTTAGAACCTGTGATACCAAACTGAATGTTATCTGAAACTGTATCGCTGAAAAGAAAAACATCCTGCGGTACATAACTGATTTTCTCCCGAAGTTTCTTCAGTGAAGCATCTTTGATTGATTTGCCATTGATAGATATCTCTCCATGTGTGGGATCATAAAAACGTAACAGTAATTGTGCGATAGTTGACTTTCCACTTCCGGTTCTGCCAACGATAAGCACTTTGTCTCCCGAATTGATATTGAGATTGAAATTCTTCAAAGCTTTTATTCCGGTGTGAGAATAGGTGAAATCAACATGATCAAACTTAACCACACCGTTGAATGTTTGTTCAGTGGCATCTATTGGTTCTTTTATTGTTGGAACCGTTAACAAAAACTCATTGATCCGTTTTTGTGAAGCTGAGGCTCTTTGTATCATGCTTGCTACCCAGCCGATTGCACTTACCGGAAAAGTGAGCATGCTGATGTAAATAATAAACTCTACAATGATCCCAGCTCTTGTTGCTGGATCGGTTAGAGCCTGGAAACTGCCGATCCCTACAGTAATTAACGTACTCAATCCAATCATTAAAGCCATACTTGGAAAGTATAGAGACTCTACCTTAGCCAAACCAATCGCATTCTTCTTGTATTCTTCACTGTTCTTATTGAAAAATCCAAGCATCGCCTTTTCCTGTACATAAGATTTGATTACTCTTATTCCAGAATATGATTGTTGAGCATTTGTAGTAAGGTCAGACAGTAAGGCTTGTATTTTCTCACTCTTCTTATGAATAATTGTATTTACGAAGTAAATAATGAAGGCAAGTATTGGAAGTGGAGCAAGTACATAGATCGTAAGCTGCCAATCTTTCCGAGCCATGAAATAAGTACAAAGCGAAATCCTCACAGCCAGGTTTACCAGGTACATGATTGCCGGACCTGTGTACATCCTAACCCGGCTCACATCTTCACTTATCCGGTTCATGAGATCACCGGTATTGTGTGTTTTATAGAAACTGGTATCCAACTCCTGGTAATGTTTGTATATCTCGTTCTTTTGATCGAATTCGATATAACGGCTCATTACAATAAGCGTTTGTCGCATGAAGAACATGAAGAATCCACTCAGCAAGGCTAAAATCAATATCGTAATACTGGCAAGAGCGATTAGTGAACCGCCATGGAAATTAGCTTCACTCCAGTTAATAAAAAGATTTACTAGCACATCATGCTCTCTCGGCTTTGATGCAATTTGTGCACCAGTTAAAACAGACTGTACTTTGTTTACCACATAACCTGTGATTTGCGGTGCAAGAACAGCAAAGTAGTTGGATGCAAGAATGAAAAAGATACCTGCAAATAGCCTGTATCGGTATTTAATGAAGTATTTATTTAGAACGGAGAGGTGTTTCAAGTAATTGATTTGGGCGGCAAAGATAGGATTGCGTTCTAATCTGCTACTCTTAATGAAATTCCAAAAAGTATGGATGGTTTTAGTAAAATAATGAAACTTTACCTGATAAAGAATGTACATGAGCGACAGGCGAATCTTTCTACGATCCTCTCTCCTCTCAGGATTGGCTTTATTGATTAATAAAGGAATTGCTAATGCTGCTCCGTTATCAGCAGTAAAGGGTAAGCCTATCGTGATATCTACATGGGAACCAAATGCAAAGGCAAATGCGGAAGCATGGAAGATATTAGGGAAAGGAGGAAAAGCCATTGATGCTGTAGAAGCTGGTGTACAAATTCCTGAAGCTGACCCAACTGACCAAAGTGTGGGTTACGGAGGTTTACCTGACAGAGATGGTTTTGTAACGCTTGATGCCTGCATCATGAACGAAAAAGGTGATTGTGGTTCAGTAATGTTCGTAGAGAGCATTTTACATCCGATCAAACTTGCAAGATTAGTGATGGAGAAAACACCACATGTACAGTTGGTTGGTGAAGGAGCTTTGCAATTTGCTTTGGCCAACGGATTCACAAAAGAGAATCTACTTACACCTGAGGCAGAGAAAGCCTGGACGGAATGGCGGAAAAATTCGAAATATGATCCAATGACTATTCCTAATCTTTTACAGAATAAAACTCAACCCGGTCAACAAAACAATCACGACACCATTGGAATGATTGCGATGGATAGTAATGGTGATTTAAGTGGAGCATGCAGCACAAGCGGAATGGCTTTTAAGATGAGAGGCAGAGTTGGTGACTCTCCTATTATTGGTGCAGGTTTATTTGTAGATAATGAAGTTGGTGCCGCAACTTCTACTGGCGTAGGAGAAGAAGTTGTAAGGATTTGTGGTTCACATACCGTTGTTGAATTGATGCGGCAAGGTTATTCACCTGAACAAGCTTGTAAAAAAACAGTTGAAAGACTAATTAAAGTTCGTGGAAATAAAGTGAAAGATGTGCAGATCTGTTTTATTGCCATTAACAAAAAAGGTGAATTTGGAGGCTATGCCTTACAAAAAGGATTTACCTATGCTGTTCATTCTGATAAAGGAAGCAAGGTTTACAAAGCAAAAAGCATTTATCAATAGATGAAATATTTAATAGAGATCGCTACAACAGATTTTACAACTACCAAATCAGCTGTAGAAGGTGGTGCAGATAGAATTGAATTGTGTTCAGCTTTATCTGAAGGAGGTATCACACCATCGTTTGGATTGATAAAGCAATGCAGAGAACAATTTGATGTTTCGCTATTTCCCATCATCAGACCGAGAGCTGGAGATTTTCTTTACACAGATGAAGAGTTTGAGTTGATGTTGAAAGATGTATTACTCTGCAAACAACTCGGATGTGATGGTGTAGTGATCGGTTTATTAAACAGAGATGGATCTATTGATGAAAAGCGAACTGCAAAACTCATTCAAGCTGCCTATCCACTGGAAGTTACTTTTCACAGAGCATTCGACAGATGCAAAGATCCATTTCAAGCTATGGAGCAATTGGTAAAGATTGGTTGCCAGCGAATTCTTACTTCTGGTCAAAAGCCTACAGCACCTGAAGGTGTTGATCTGATAGCTAAACTTTTAACACAAGCAGATGATCGGATCATCATTATGCCGGGAAGTGGTGTTAGAAAAGAGAATATTAAAATGATTGCAGATAAAACTGGAGCAGTTGAATTTCACTCATCCATCAAAACACAAAAGAATTCGGAGATGAAGTTTGTGCATCCTTCTTTCAACGAAACATCTGTTTCTGCGATTGATCCTGCTGAAGTAAAAGCATTAAGAGACGCTTTGAATTAAATTCTATGAAACGATTTTTGCTTGCTAGTATCCTACTACCCCTTTTCGTTATTGCTCAGAAAGATTATACCTCACTTGTAAATCCTTTTATCGGAACAGGTGGTCACGGACATACTTATCCCGGAGCCAGTATGCCTTTTGGGATGATGCAGTTAAGTCCGGATACTCGTATGGCAGATTGGGATGGCAGCAGTGGATATCATTATAGCGACAATGTAATCTATGGATTTTCTCATACACATTTAAGCGGTACAGGAATTCCGGATTATTGTGACTTGCTGATGATGCCATTTCTTGGTGAGATTCCATGGAGCAGTGAAGAGTACAGTTCAACCTTCTCGCATAAAAATGAAAAAGCTTCTCCCGGATATTATGAAGTTTTGTTAGATAAGCACCAGATAAAAGCCCAGCTTACAACCACCATTAGAAGTGGAATGCACCAGTACACTTTTGCACCTTCAATGTACAGTGGTTCAATCTTAATTGATTTGAAACACAGAGACGAAGTTTTGGAATCTTATGTTGAGAAAGTGAATGATCATGAGATAAGAGGCTTTCGCAGAAGCAGATCATGGGCAAAAGACCAGTATTTCTATTTTCATATAGTATTTGAACCATACATTCAATCGTTCTTCAGCAATCAAACTTTCAACCAGCAAGGTTTAACAAAGTTGGAGGGAAAAGATGTGAAAGTTGCATTGAGTTTTGATCTTCCGAAGGACAAAAAGCTTAGAGCAAAAGTTGGAATCTCTGCCGTGAGTGCAGAGGGTGCAAAAGCAAATGTGATGGCTGAGATCAAGGATTGGAATTTTGATCGGGTAAGATCAAATGCAAAAGCTACATGGAACAAAGAGTTGAGCAAGATAGAAGTGAAAGGTGGAACAAGAGATCAGCAAATAGCATTTTATACTGCTTTATATCACACCTCATTAGTACCAAATATTTTCCAGGATATTGATGGAAAGTACAGAGGCACAGATCTTAAGAT
>JANPIB010000105.1:0-13633 GCA_031424775.1 Chitinophagales bacterium
ATTATAACTGGCATGCAGTTGAACTTTATCGCCATAGCAAATGGTGGCATCGTTTCCTGCATTGGCAAGTGGGTAAGGAGCCACTTTAATGGTGATGGTATCAAATGCAGGACAAAGTCCAAGGTTTGCTTTTACATAATATGTTGTGGTAGTGTCAGGAGAAACCAGCGGAGCTTTCACAGTAGTGCTACTTAAACCTGCAGCCGGACTCCATTGATAACTCAAAGCATGGCTCACCGTTTTCATGATGATCGTATCCGTTTTACACATGCCGGTGTCGGGTCCCAGGTTTACAGATATAAAATCCAATACATTTACGATGATCGAATCACTCTTGATACAACCATTGTCGTTCAATGTAACAATGTAAAGCGTAGTATCTTTTGGTGCAACGATCGGGGTAGGACTGTTGGGTGTGATGAGTGTAGGATCTGTTGGTTGGGAAACCCAGCTGAAGTTTCCAGTGCCTTGAGCAATCAGCGGAAGTTGATCTATGCTGCAGATCAGCGTGTCTTTGAAAGGAAGATTAAGCACAGGATTAGCACGAACGAGTACAGGTTTACTGGCAGTATCAATACAGCCTTTATCGCTTTGCGAGATGAGTGTGACTGTTCTTGTTCCGGATGAAATGTATTTGTAAGATGGATTCTTGATGTTTGATGTATCGTCTGACAATGCTGTCTCTCCAAAATCCCAATGCCACTTATTTACGATTCCGTAGGTATGAGTAGTCCCATCAGTAAATTGGAAAGGAGTCTGGAAACAATTACCGCTGAATGTAAAATCAGTATTGAAAGTAGGGTATACCAGCATAGTGGTTTGAGCTGAATCCTGGCAACCACCAACGTTTGTTACTTTCAACTTTACAGTAAATCTGCCTGAGTCGCTAAACGTATGAGATGGTGCAGCTGATGTTGAGGTATTATTTGAGCCTGTTATTGGATCTCCGAAATTCCATAAATAGCCCGTAATTCCAGTTGACGGTGATTCGTTACTGAATGAAAAGGAGAAGTTCCCACAAGTAATATAAGATGGTTCCAACTTAGCTCCTACAAGAGTACAATCTCCAACCTTAACAGTGAAGTCTTTTCTATGTTCATTGATCTTCACTCCATTTCTCCATTCTTCAGCAATAACTACAACCACATAATATCCAGTCGAAGCAGGAGCAATTCCTGTAATAAAACCAGTTTTACTATCGATTGTAGCACCTGCACCTAAAGGGGTGGCACTTGAATACGGTGAATTAAAAGGTATCGTTGTTAGGGAGATAGTATTTGGAACACCAGTTTGAACAAACGGATCTGGGTTAGCAGATGAACCTGAAACTCCATCATAAGCAGCCCCAAATTTATAAACCAAAGAATCGCTATCAGGGTCTGCCGCACTAAAGTTCAGGGCGAAATTTGTGTTCTTGCAGATTATTGATGTGTCTTTGATCAAAAACTGTGCACTGCTATTGAAACCTGTTGGTAAAGAACTTGTACCAGGTATCTGAGTTACGAATGTTCCGCCTGTGTTGCCTCCTATGGCAACATTTAAAGCATTTCTCCTGGTATATCTTGTCCAAACGAGTGTATATCCTACAACACTCCTTGGTAGCTCTATTGTACCTGACCAAGTTCCTATTTCATAGCAAGCAATTCTATCTGCACCTGTTAAACATGGATTGTTATTAGGATCATTCTGAATACTTGGAACCGTTGTAAACTGAGACGTCAGATCCAGTGTGGTAAAAAGGCTTAAAGCATCTGTATTGAAGATCCCAATTCTGGGGGTTTCTACAGTTAATTGAGCTCCTGTTCCTCCTGTAGATGTACATTGGCGGAAAAGCCTCATGGTTATGCGATATTGATCGGAGTTGGATGAACTGCCAGGTCCAATTCTTTCATAAAATAACTCACCACCAGCTATATGCGTAGCAAACGACACTACAGAGCAGCAAATAAAAACAATAAACAGTAAACCTCTTTTCATCTTATAATCAGCGGTATAGCAACACCTTGAGTGAAGTTGTGAATGTACAAACAAAACGCTTTCGGTCACATCCTTTTAACGGGTTGGCAACAGTTGTAATTGCATGATGGATAAAACGGGAAATCCGCTGCTTTCAGACTGTCATCTTATCGCAGAATTCGGATAGGTGTCTGACACTTTCAAAGTGTCTGACACCTGCAAGATCATCGTATCAACAAAACTGTACCTTTCTTAAACACCGTTTCGCCTTTATAGTTAACGGCTTGTGCCATAAAAATAAATGTACCACTGGGCTGATCTTTTCCACCGATCATTCCATCCCAGGCTTTATTGATCTGGGAAGTATTGAAGATCAGCTGTCCAAAACGGTTGTACACCCTGAAAAAATCCAGTCTTTTCATTCCAACCAGAACAGGATACAGCACATCATTTCTGCCATCACGGTTTGGTGTAAATGCATCAGGCATAAATATCTGTGGACCGGTTTTAAACAGTACCACCTTTATCTCATCTTCACCTACACAGCCTTCAGTAGTAGTTACCTTAACCCTGTAACGCATTGAATCCACGTTATTGCCTATCAAAGCCGTTGGGTTTGAAACGGTGGCACTACTGAGGTAAGTCTCTGGTGACCATAAATACTTTTCTCCACCCGTAGCATTTAAGATTAGCGGCTCTCCCACAGTAATGGAAGTGTCGTTCCCGGCAAAAGCAGGAACAGGCGGAACTACTTTTATAAAAATGGTGTCGCTTTTAGATTTCGGGCATTGTTCGTAACCATTAGCTGTGAGCACATAAAATGTATTTTTTGTTGTTGCCACAGTAGGTGATAAGGTATTGGCATTGATCATACTGGTAGTGGGTGACCATTCGTAGGTGATACTACTTACCGCACCATGCAATTGCAGTCTATCTCCAAAACAAATAGCTGTGTCGTTACCGGCAAATACTTTCGGATAAGGCGAAACGGTAATGAACACTGAATCTTCAGCCTGGCAACTTCCAACATTTCCAATTACCCTATATTGTCTCGATACTCCAGGAGATGCAATTGGCATCTTTACATTGGCATTGCTTAGATCAGTTGCTGGGAACCATTGATAATACAATGCCTGACTGGTAACATTCAACCGTATACTGTCGGAATAGCACAATACGGTATCTGCATTCACTTTTAAAGAAAGTTTCTTTATCACATTCAATTTCACAGAATCTTCGTTGCTACAAGCTCCATCCAGCATTTTTACACGGTATGTAGTTGAGTCTTTCGGATAAACTGTTGGGGTGGCGGTATTTGGATTGATGATGTTGTAATTAGGTGTCCAGGTAAATGTTCCTTTGCCTGCTGCTTTGAGTTGCACTGAATCAATACTACAGATCAATGTATCATTAAATGAAAGGAGTATCAGTGGTTTTTCCGGTACTTCAGTTAACCGTTGAATTGTTGCAGAGCAACCTTTTGAACTGCCAACAGTAAATGTAATAAGCCTTGTACCTGAACTTCCGTACTTGTAAGTTGGATTTTTTAACCTCGATGTATCGTTCGCTAGATTCATATCACCGAAATCCCATTTCCAGCTGTTCACTTGTCCGTACGCTGCTTTCGTGGTATCAAAAAAATTGAAAGGAGCCTGGAAACAACTTCCATCTATCCTGAAGCCAGGTTTGAAACCTGGATAGACTTTTACTTGTGCAGTTGCTGTATCACTACATTCTTCATTTTTATTTATGATGAGCGTTACCAGGTAAGTACCAGTATCTGAATAAGTGTAGGAAGGATTAGGTTTGTTCGATGTGTCAGTTGTAGTTCTGCTTACACCGAAATCCCAGAAATAAGAACGGATCTGGCTGCTGTTGGCTTCGTTCTGAAAGTTTTGAGTAAGGCTATCGCAGTTAACATACTCGGGCTTTAGCTTTGCTGATATGATATCGCAATCGCCAACTTTTAAGATGAAATCTTTTCTATGCTGACTGATAGCAACGCCATTTCTCCATTCTGTCACACAAACATTCACAACGTAACGTCCGGGAAAGTTTGGAGCAACACCTGAGATAATTCCTGTTTGCGGATCAATTGTAACAGTAGGACCTAAAGGTTGGTTACCGGAAAAGGGTGAGCCATAAGGTAATGGAGTAAGGTTGAGCGTATTTGGTGGAGGTGCGTTCTGGTTTGTGGTTGACCCTCCGACATACGCATCACAAAAAGCATAAGTGAGGATATCGCCATCATCATCACTGGCACCAAAATCCAATTCAAAGTCATTTCCGCCACAAACCAGGGCTGTATCTTTTACAACAAACTGCGGACTGCTGTTTGTTCCCGAACCCAATATTTGTGTTCCTGGAATCTTGGCAATGTAAGTAGCACCAAGTTGTCCCGGTGCATTCATCAAACTATTTGCACGGCAACATCTTGCCCATGCAAGTGTATAACCATCTGAAGTTCTTGGAAGATCGATCTCTGCTGTATAAATAGCCACCTGGTAACAAACATTAGGGCTTCCTACTAAACAAGGAATATTCTCCTGTAAACTGATAGTGCTCAAACTACCCATCATCGGCAGGATTACCGAATTTTGTAGCAGATTGGTTGACTGGCTGTAGGCTCCAACATAAACAGTTTCATTTTCCAGCCGAGGTCCAGTTGAGCTGCATTCTCTGAACAACCTCATGGTAACCTTGTAACGATCGGAATTACCCGAAGTGCCAAGGTATTTGTAAGATAATTCACCTCCTGCGATATGAGCAGCAAACAAGCTAACCGAAGAGGTTAGCATTAACAATATCAGCAGGCTTTTCTTCATTAAACATTTATCTCAGCTGTCTGGCTAACAAACAAATCAATGTATTGGTTGATCTTCTCCGGAGCTTCTATCATCCCCATGTGTCCAACTCCATCCAACACATGAATATACGAAATGGCAGGCAGCTTAGCCTGTTCTAAAACATCATTTAAAGGAATAGCCACATCTTCAGTTCCGGCAACCAACAGTACCGGTACTTTGCTATTTTTTAAAGCAAGGTGTCGGTCTGGCCGGTTCATCATCGCTGTATAATATTGTTGACAGGCTTTAGTAGAGAAATGTTGCCCGGCATCAACCAATTCCTGCACTTTTTCAGGATGTTGTTGCTTAAACGTTGTACTGAACAGATTAGGGGTAGTTGTTTTAAGAAAAGCACCTGCACCGTATTCCTCCATCATGTCAATTCCCTTCAGGCGATTTTGTTTCTTTTCTTCTGAATCAGCGTAAGCGGATGAATGAATAAGACCGAAACCATTAACGAGTTTAGGATAGAGTTCAGCAAAAGCCAGAGTGATATAACCACCCATGCTATGTCCAAAGACAAAACACTCCTCAATCTTTTCGTGTAAGAGTAAAGCTTGAAGGCAAACTGCATAATCACCAAGCGTTACCGCCTGTGACAAACCTTCGAGCATAGTGCTTTTTCCGCTGCCTGGAATGTCTGGGATGATCACAAGATATTTCTGCCTGAGATATTCAACCTGGCTGTTCCAGATCGTACTGTCTTCACCAAAACCATGGATCAGCAAAAGTGGTTCACCTTCACCTTCGATATGATACGAGATGTTGGTGTTGAAATACTGGAAATTTTTCAGCACGGGAAAAGATTTGAGATTTGAAAATCGTTATTTGAGATTGGCAGATCAGCCTTTCGCTGATCTCCGTCTGAACCAAGTTACCACATTCCAAAGCACCAATAATCCTGCCAGCAGGCTGAAGATGAAGTATAGATAATCTCCGTGTTTTACGTAGAAAGTTTTATGAGAAGAAATTGGAATGTTGTATTTAATAAAGGCAGCTTTATCCCAGGGCTGAGTTGTTTTGATCTCACCATAAGAATTAATTACTGCTGAAATTCCGGTGTTAGCACTCCTTGCAACCCAGGTTCTGGTTTCTATAGCTCTGAGGCTTGCGTAATCAAGATGTTGTTTATGTCCTGGAGTATTTCCCCACCAACCATCATTCGTCATTATGGTGAGGAGGTTGGCTCCTTTGCTTACATAACTTGCTACATACTCACCAAAAATGCTTTCGTAACAAATGATCGGAGCTGTAACAAAGGGGTTACCTGCATTTTTGAAAGCGATAGAAGCAGTATCTCTTGCATAACCACCAGTTGTTCCGCCAAACTGTTCAAAGACAGGTCCGAGAAAGTTGAGATAGGTAGGTAACGTTTCTACTCCTGGAACGAGTTTGCTTTTGATATAATACTGTAATGGCTGACCAGCTTTAATGCTCACTGCTGCATTGTAGCTGTCATAATAATATCCTTCAGAATTCTTTCTTGCGTAAGCTGATGGTGGTTTTTCCTGTCCGTACCATTTCAGCGTTTCAATTCCGGTGAGTAAGGTGATGTTCGGATGCTTATTCACAAATTCAAAAACAGGCTGATAGACTATAGCTTCCGGAACCTGTTCCATCGGAATGTAAGCCGGCAAGGCAGTTTCCGGCCAGATGACCAGTCTTGTATTTGTGTCAATGTTATTTTCAGTAAGTAACAGATGTTTTTGAATTTGACTCGTTACTGTTGCCCCTTCAAATTTGCTGTAAGGATCTATGTTTGGTTGGATGATGAGGACTTGATCACTTTTAGGTTCAAGCGTTATCGTTTTTATGGTGATCCACCTAAGGAATAATGAAAAAAATAATGGTATGATCAAAAGGCTAGCAATAGTTACAGCCTTTTTCACTTTTGACCTTTCACTTTTCACTTCCCTACCTCCAAACATCCAGTCAAACACCAATACATTCACAAGTAGCACCCAGAACGTTCCTCCGGCAATTCCGGTATATTCGTACCACTGTATCCAATCTGGTACACTGGCAAACACGTTACCGAGGTTCAACCATGGCCAACTGAGCTGCCAGTTCAGGTGATTGTATTCAAGCAACATCCAAAAGCAGATAAAAGCAAAGTATGCTGTTCGTTTTCCAAACCTTTCTTTGAAGATGTGATAACCCCACCACGGTAAACACATGATAAAGCTGTTGGCAACAACAGCCAGGCTTGCACCAACGACTGAAGCATTAATGATCCACCATGTTGTAAGTAAGTTCCAGATGAACATTGCCAGGTAGGTATGTCCGAAAAACTTTGAGCGACTTTCAGCTGCATCAGCAACGAGGAACAGTGGCACAAAACCTAAAAAGATCAACGGTGTTAACGGTGATGTTGGCCAGCTGAGCCAAAGAAGTAATCCGGAAGCTATGGTTAAGAAGATCGGGTGTATTTTTTTCAATGACGTGGATTTGACGGAGGCAATTTAGGCAAAAGCAGTTTACCACATAGACATATAGGAACATAGTTTATGGTACGATTGGTTTGCCACGGATTACACAGATTTTCACGGAATATGCTCAGTCAAGTCTCCTCCAGTACAAGAGTGCGACACTTCGGCAAGCTCAGTGCAGGCTCCAAGAAGTTTAAGCGTGGCACAGGTGTTAAGAACATAAATGATTAGTTCTTCTAATCCGTGTAAATCTGTGCAATCCGTGGCAAAAAAAATCCCGCCGAAGCGGGATTCCATTTCTAGTTTTTGTACTGCGGTGGTTTTTCATAGATGCAGTAAGGTTAGCAACGGTCGTGATTAGCTGAACAAGCCGCCTTTCTTCAAAGACTTTCTCCCTTCGTCGATCTTGTAACCATTGTGGTAGATCTCGATCTTGTAATCTCCGGTCTGGTATTTTGTACCTTGTTTCCAGTCGAAGCTTACAGGTATTCTTTTGCCCTGCTCATAGTTAACATTCACCTTGCTGGTAAATTTCTTGTCACCCTCTTCTCTTGTTGTGAAGGTCTCGTTGTTTGTGATCACGCTACCATCAGGTGCTGTAACAATCACATAAACTTCTTTCGTTCCGCTTGGTGCAATCCTGTTCTCATCAATATCAAAAGCAATTCTCATTAGGTCTGCTCTTTTAGCAGTTGTAGTACTTACTTCTTTGCTGCCTTTCATGTTGATAGCTGCAATATTGATATTAGAAGCATGAAGGGTAGAAGCTACATCTTCAACACTTTTTTTAGCTGTTTCGGTAGCTACAAGTGTTTCCTGTATCTGCTGCTTTTCAGTAGCAAGGTTATCTCTTTGAGTAGTTAAGTCAGTATTAGCTGTAGTAAGTGTTGCATTTTCCTGCTTCAATTGTTCTATTTGAGCTACGTAATCCTGGATCTGCCCATTTAGTTCTGATATCAATTGCTTGGCTCTTGAAAGTTGAGAAGCAGTTGCATTCTTATTTTTCAAGATAGAACTGATCTCCACTCTTTTCTTTTCGATCTCTGCATTCTTTTCAGCAAGCTGACCTTGTAGAGCTAAGTTCTGTCCGTTTAACTCATCCATCTTTTTGTTGGCTTCATTGAAATCATTCTGAAGCTCTGTTCTTGCACTATCTACATTAGTGAACTGGGTTTGCAATTGTGCATAGAGTTCTTTAGATTTACTCTTGTCGTAGATGATGTATCCTACTGAGAATAAAAGTGCAGCAGCCAAAACGATCACTATGATCTTATTGCTGTTGTTATTTTTTGCAGTAACCACTGTTTTTTGCTCAGGAGCAGAGGATGGATATTGACTGTAGCTCATAAATGTTATTTTTTTGAGTTGTTCTATTTTGATATAATTCTAAACCTTTACTAATGACTGATCTGTTGATATTAGACATCGAAACTGTTCCTCAATCACCACACTTTAACGACCTTTCTGCCGAATGGCAGTCTCTCTGGACCGACAAGATTTCGAAAACCATGCCAGAGAATATCACTCCCGAAGAAAGTTACAAACTCAGGGCTGGTATACTTGCCGAATTTGGAAAGATCGTCTGTATTTCCACTGCTTACTTTTACGAAAACGAAGATAAACAGTGTTGCTTACGTATTAAGAGTATTTACAACAATGATGAAAGGGAATTGTTAAAGTCTTTCAATGAACTCTGCGATAAATTCTGTTCTACTCGTGGCGAAATCATGTTTGGAGGTCATAACATTCGTGAATTTGATATTCCTTACATCTGCCGGCGAATGTTGATCAACCAACTTTCGTTACCTTCTTGCTTGCAATTGAATGATAAAAAGCCCTGGGAGGTAAAAATGTTTGATACTATGCAGTGGTGGAAGTTCGGAGACTATAAAAACTATGTGAGCCTTCACCTGTTGGCAAGTGTACTTGGTGTACCAACCAGCAAAGGAGATATGGACGGAAGCATGGTTCAGGATGTGTATTACAAGGATAATAACCTGGAAAGAATTGTTGAGTATTGCCAGAAAGATGTTTCAGTAACGGCTAATATTATTCTGCGTTATAAGAATATGCCGTTGCTAAAAGAAGAAAATATTGTAGTAGCCAGCTGAGGGATTTCTATTGGCTTTTCTTGCGTCGCACACTTGTACTTTTATTTCATTTCTAAGCTATTAGGATGCTTGCAAGTATGCCAATAATTATAGACATGGGTTAGTAACGTTTTAAATTCTATAATTCCTTTACTCTTCTCAAAAAAACCTTGAACACTCATCTCATAAGCTTCCTTTACTGTTGATGGATTTGCGGTCGTAGTTAAAAATATGAAGGGAATGCTTTTTCGCTTTAACATTTCGTTTTCGTTAATTCGATGTCGCAGTTCAAGTCCACCCATCTTCGGCATATTAATATCACATAGAATTAGGAAGGGCTGCTCAGTTGCTGCAGAGAGATAATTTAATGCTTCCAAACCATTTTCAAAGCATAGAATCGGATTGTTTATGTCAAGCCCTTTGATTAAATCAATGATCATTTCCTGATCGTCCAGATCATCTTCTACCAACAAAATCGCACCTTTCTTTGACATTACTGCTTTTATTTTCAACTTCTTAGGTTGCAATTTCTGTGCGACGTTTGAATACGTATCAATTTAATATCCTGTATTTTCTTATTCTAGCATATTTTTCATATTTCTGGCACAATTCAAAAGAAGCCTGTCATCCAAAAAGCAGCAATAGGTTTCATTTTTCTAACATTACTGATAAATGTGACTGGTTTAGGTTTGATTATTCCGATACCAGCGTTACAGTCTGTTGTATCTGCTCATGTTCCGATGGATGAACAGGGAGAATTGCAAGGTGCCCTTACAAGTGTGATCTCAGAGAGGGGAGGGAACCGGCAGTTTTAAGTTTTTGTTGTGAAAGAACCGATCTTTCTTGTAAACGGTCGGCATAAGAATTGCCTTTGTGCAGCAAACAAATGCTTTACTATGAAGAAGATTCTTTTTGCTGCAACCCTTCTTATTTTTTCAATTACATCTCAAGCCCAAAATGTAAAAATTGGTGCTAAGCTCGGAGCTAACATGAATAAAGTCTCCGGTAAATCTTTTAATGAAGAGTTTGATCTAAGTTACCATGCAGGTGCTTTTCTTGAGATAGACTTAAACAAGAAATGGGGCTTCCAACCTGAAGTATATTTTAACCAGTCAACAGCAACACGTAGTAGTGGATTCAATACCCTTTACACTTCGAATCCCAATGCAAACACAGATATCAAACTCAACTATCTTTCCATTCCAATCTTGCTACGATATAATATTGGAAATGCTGTTACGCTGAATGCCGGTCCTCAGTTCAGTATTTTAATGAATAACGACAGGACATTACTACAAAATGGTGGTGAAGCTTTTAAGAGTGGTGATTTCGCAATGGCTGCCGGTGCACAAGTGAATCTGAAGATGTTCAGAGTGTATGGCAGATACAATATCGGTCTCAGCAATATCAACGACATTGATGATCGGGACAAATGGAAGAACCAGCAGCTTCAGTTAGGTGTTGGGCTGAGACTTTAAAGCATAGATATCAAAGAATTATCTCATTTATCGTCCCACTTAGGTGGGACTTTTTATATTTACTGCCAATATGGACGGTAAGGGTTAGGTTTTATTCCTTTGGCACCGATATTGACCCAATACGCTTTCCCTTCTAAATACTATTTTTTAGAAAGGCTAATGACAAATTGACCTTGAGCATGACTACTGACAAACTGTTTTTTAGACCAGAAGACGATACTGATTTTATTCCGATCATTCCGATAAACGAAGATGGAGAAGACAAGGACCTGGTAATTCCAGATGTTATGCCTTTGCTTCCACTTAGAAATACTGTTTTGTTTCCGGGGGTTGTAATTCCAATTACCGTTGGCAGAGATAAAAGCATTAAAGCAGTAAATGATGCTTATAAAGCTGATAAACTGATTGGTGTGTTGGCTCAGAAAGATGCAAATCTTGAAGATCCAAATTTTGCTGATTTGTGCGAGATAGGAACTGTTGCCAAGATCGTGAAGCTGATAAAAATGCCGGATGGTGGAACAACGATCATCATCCAGGGAAAGAAAAGATTCAGGGTACTTGAACTTGTTACTGATGAACCTTACTTCAAAGCGAAAGTGAAATTAGTGCCGGATGATGAAGTGCCGGAAAATCAAAACTTCGAAGCCACCATCAGTAGTATTAAAGATCTGGCTACACAAATCATTACACTTTCTCCAAATATGCCTACTGAGGCATCAATCATTCTCAAGAATATAGAGAACCCTTCTTTCCTTATCAACTTCGTGAGCAGTAACATGAGCAGCGAACTAATTGAGAAGCAGGAATTACTCGAGATAGCTGATCTGCAAACCAGGGCTGAACGACTTATCCAGTTACTACATAAAGACCTTCAGTTTGCTGAATTGAAGAATAAGGTTACTACAAAGACGAAGACGGAAATAGATAAACAACAACGGGAATATTTCTTACAGCAACAGCTGAAGAGTATTAAAGATGAGTTGGGTGGTGAGACTAACGATAGGGAATTAGCTGAGATGAAGAAAAAGGCCGAGAAGAAAAAGTGGCCGGATACTGCTAAAGCGATGTTCAAGACCAGTATTGAAAAACTGGAAAGGATGCATCCCTCAACTCCCGATTATTCTGTTGTTTACAATCATTGCGACTTATTACTTGATCTGCCTTGGCAGGAATATACTCAGGACAACTACGATCTGAAGTATGCAAAAAAGATACTTGATAATGATCATTATGGAATGGATAAGATCAAGAGCCGTATTCTAGAATATCTCGCTGTGCTGAAGTTGAAGGGAGATATGAAGAGCCCGATATTGTGTTTTGTTGGTCCTCCGGGAATTGGAAAAACATCTTTGGGCAGAAGTATTGCACATGCCATTGGTAGAAAATATGCAAGATTAAGCCTGGGTGGATTGCATGATGAAAGTGAGATCAGGGGTCACCGTAAAACTTACATTGGTGCAATGCCGGGTAGGATTTTGCAGAACATTCGTAAGATCAAAACTTCTAATCCTGTGATGATCCTGGATGAGATAGATAAGATAGGAAGCGATTTCAGAGGAGATCCTTCTTCTGCTTTATTGGAAGTGTTAGATCCTGAACAGAATAACAGCTTCTACGACAACTACCTTGAGATGGAATATGATCTAAGCAAGGTATTGTTCATAGCAACTGCAAATAATCTTGGACAGATACAGCCAGCTTTGCGAGATAGATTAGAGATCATTGATCTGAGTGGTTATGCTGTTGAAGAAAAAGTTGAAATTGCAAAACGTCACCTCGTTCCGAAGCAAAAAGAAGCACATGGTTTAAAGAAAGTAAACTTTAAGATCGCTGATAATGTATTGCAGAAAATGGTTGAAAGCTATACAAGAGAAAGTGGTGTTCGTGAGTTAGACAGGCAATTGGCTTCAGTAATGCGATATGAGGCAAAGGAATTTGCTATCAAGGGAAAGATCAAGCCTAGCCTTACAAATACTGATCTTCAAAAGATACTTGGCTCACCACGTTATAGCAATGACATCTATAAAACGGCAAACATGGCTGGTGTTGCAGTTGGTCTTGCATGGACTTACGTAGGTGGCGATATTCTTTTCATTGAAAGTGCTCTGAGCGATGGAAAAGGAGAACTGAAATTAACAGGCAACCTTGGTAATGTAATGAAAGAAAGTGCAAGCACAGCACTTACATACCTTCAGGTAAATGCAAAAAAATATGGAGTTGACAACACTTTCTTCGAAAAGAAGAATGTTCATGTTCATGTTCCGGAAGGTGCAACACCTAAAGACGGTCCTAGTGCAGGAATTACAATGCTCACTTCTCTCACCTCGGCATTTACAGGTAGGAAAGTAAAACCTTACCTGGCAATGACAGGAGAGATCACACTTCGTGGACAGGTTTTACCTGTTGGTGGAATTAAGGAAAAGATCCTTGCTGCAAAAAGAGCCGGGTTGAGAGAGATCATTATGTGTTGGCAAAACGAGAAAGATGTTCAGGAAGTAGATAATAATTATATCAAAGGCATGACCTTCCATTATGTGAAAACAATGGCACAGGTGTTAGAGTTGGCTTTGGTGGAGTGATCCTTGACTTTCAAAAGACTTAGAGGACGTCTCATTAGTTTGAGACGTCCTCTTTCTTTTAAAACGTCTTGAAGAGTAAAAAATTAGAGTTTGGAAGTTTAGGTTCAATAAAACGGCACCTTATGCTGCCACTTTCTTTCTCAGGTTGTGTGCCAGTGCTAATAATCCGGTTTCTATAGCTACTTTATTGATTCCTCTAAGCATAAATCTCTTAAAGTGGTGATTGTGTTTCAAATTGGCAAATACAGGTTCAAC
>JANPIB010000106.1:0-8982 GCA_031424775.1 Chitinophagales bacterium
CGAATACTCTTAGGATTGTCCGAAGCAGAAACTGTAACCTCTGTAACCACATCAGCTACATTATCATCTGAAGAGGGTGACGGTTGATATGAAACACCTGGTATTGTGTCAACAATTCTAAAAGTATCTCTTCCCCATTTATGATTTAAAGAATCATACTCAAGTTGGGTGATCATCATATTCATGTTATTGAGATCCTTTACCATTTCGTTGTCGCCAAAAACTCTGTTGGCTTTTATGCATTCAATACCGCTTTCTACAAATGAGATCAATATGATGATTCCTACGGAGATGAAGTATAACAGGAAAGTCTTTAACCTGTCGATGGGTTTAGTTACGCCGAATCGTTTAAACACATTGAAGCGAAGTAAATAGATAAGCCATACAACAAGAGCGATCAAAGTAATGATCGAAGTGAATAATATCCAGTTGAAAACGCCTGAATCTGTTCTTGGATCATCTGGAAAAATAAAAGCAAGTAAAGCCAGTATTGCAAGAAATCCTCCACAATAATACAAAACCAGGTGTGTTCTTGCACTCCAGGTATCGGGCTTATTGGTCAAAAGCCATTTGTCGAACCGATTGAGAAATCCGGGAGCTAGAAATCTTTTATTGGAAGGCATAATCAATTTTTAAAAGAATCTTTTGGTTGAATGGGTGATGTCTCTGAAGTAGCTGATGGGAACACTATTATTCACCAAAGTGCTTAACAATTCTGCGACAGTCGATGATGCTGACTCAATTGTATAGAATCCGCCATTAAAACTTACTGATACATCTGAACCTGATAATGCCTTCAGTAATTCATCACGGCTGAGGATAGTTTCAACCTCTACGATATAAGAAGTTTGCACTTGCTTGTCATCCGTTCTGTGAAGGCAGCTTCCGTTCTTGATGAATAAAACTGTATCAGCGATCTTCTCTACTTCGTGAAGTTGTTGAGAACTAAGAATCACACCCATGGGCTGGTAAATAGATTTAGCCATGTACCTTAAATCGGTAAGGATCGTTTGTTGTGCATTTATGTCAAGGTTAGCCAAAGGCTCATCCAATATCAGCAAACTTGGTCTTTGCAGTAAGATTCGAGCAATCTCAAACCTGGTTCTGTAGCCACTGCTGATCTGTGTCCATGTAAGTTCAGCATAAGGTGTAAGATTCAATCGCTCCAGCATAAAATCGACCATCAACTTATTTTTATCACCTAATATTCCAGCGATGGCAGCCGAGAAATGCAGGTTGTCTTTTAGTTGACCATACCATTTTGGAATTCGCTGTGGGATAAAAGCAATATGATGTTTGATGGCATAATGATCTGCCTTTGGTAATTGAGGATAATGTAAAGCACCACTATCCAAAGCCAACTGACCTGCAAGGCATCGCAGCAAAGTTGTTTTTCCATTACCATTCTCTCCTACCACACCAAGAATATCTCCTGTTCTTATTTTCAGATTGAGTGATTGCAGGCTGAATCTGCTGCCAGAATAGGTTTTACTAACGCTTTCTGCTACCAACAATAATTTATTGAGATGTGTTGGCGTATTATAGTTCTCCAGTTTTTGCAGCAAGGCTTCAGCCTGTAACTTCAACTCTGGCAATTCAGTTTGTGCCGGTTGATACGTTCTATACAAACGACTTAAAGCAATTGCCTCTTTCAACAGATCATCATTACCGCTGTCGAGACATATGTCTAACAACCTCCGGATTGCTAATGAATAATCATGATAATGGAGAAAGCCATGTATCTCTTCGAAGGGATGGAGTAGGGTTTTCAAAAATCAGTTAGTTTTTATTGAATGCTTAAATATAACAAACTACTATTAATCTCACCTGCATCTTAACTTTACAAAAAAGAATCTTCGGACAATGAACTTTAGCACCCGAACTACATTAGAAAATAGCTTAGCCATTCTTCAGCCACTGCAGCCAGAAGATTTTGAAGTTTTATATGCTGTTGCTTCCGATCCAAAAATCTGGGAGCAACATCCAAACAAAGACCGTTGGAAAAGAGATGTATTTCAAATATTTTTTGAAGGTGCATTAGAAAGTAATGGTGCTTATAAGATCATGGAGAAAGCCTCTGGCGAAATTATAGGCAGCACTCGAATTTATGGTTACAACGAACAGGATAACAGTATTTACATCGGCTATACTTTCTATGCTACCAGGTTCTGGGGTACGGGAATAAATCTTTCAGTAAAAGCGATGGCACTGGACTTTCTTTTTCAGCATGTGGACAGTGTTCGTTTTCAAATCGGAGCGGTGAATACACGTTCACAGATTGCCATTGTTAGATTGGGAGCTGAAAAGATAGGTGAAGAAGAAATTGCCTATTTCGGTGAGGCACCAAAGTTGAATTATGTTTATAAAATTGAAAAGAAAGATTGGTTAGCTAGACAAATACAATCAGTGGGGAAAGTTCAATAAAGAACTAAAAGTACAAGAGTGCGATCCTTCGACAAGTTCAGGACAGGCTGCTACGCTTTTAACTGATGCCATGAAAATGGAACTGTGAACTGAATCCTTCGGCATACTCAGGATAAACTCAGCAACAGTCGATGCCATAAAATACCAAGCCGGCTCCACAAAATAAAAACCCCGCTACCTGAGTAACGGGATAGAAATTTACAAACCTCGTAAGCCGGATTCTGTTTCTAAACTATCATTTATCTGCGATAAACATTGCTGTTTACCTGTTGCTGCCTACCCTGAGCCTTGGACGAGCAGCCCTCAAAACGACTCTATACGTGGCATTACAGCACTCAAGGTTTACCCATGATCTGTATTGCTGCAGACCATCGTGAGCTCTTACCTCACATTTTCACCCTCACCCTACCCTCTCCACAAGTGGAGATGGTTTGGCAGTAATTCTCTGTGGCACTATCTGTTCTTGCGTTAACAAGACCTGGCTCTTCACCAGTGAGTTGCTCTGTGCTGTCCGGACTTTCCTTCCCAATTGCTTGAGACGATAGTTCGGGTTTGTGCAACAAAGATAAACATCCGATGCTGTGAATGGATTATTTAGAATTTTGTTGTGAGACCAGCGTTCTGTTCTTTGTTCAGCACCTGTTGCTACGCTCAGTTCACAGTTCCACTTTCATAGCAACTGATCGTAGCAGCCTGTCCTGAGTTTGTCGAAGGATTACTCACTTGTACGTTAATAACACTATTCACCAGAGTACTACAACCTGATGATGATCTCAGCTTTAGAATAAGAAACGGACTGAGTTGTTGTTTTTCCGTTGTTATGCCAAACCACATTCACCTTGTTGAATTTAGAAGTGTAGTTACCTGTTTCTGCAGCTAACGTTAAACTGAGCTGCTTGGGATCGAACTTCAATTCACGGGTAAAAGATTTGCCGGTTTCATAATCATAAGTCTCTCCATCATCTTCGTAATAAACAAACGACGTAGGTGAATTTCCATTCCAAACATGAATGGTTAAAATACCATCTCCTTTCTCTTTGGTGTTCTGAACAACAGATTGCATTGGAATAATGCCACCCTCTTTTACAAACACTGGCAAATCATCTAAAGGTGCTGAAACAAGGTAAGCCTGTCCACCTTCATATTCTTTATCACCATTCAGCCTGTACCATTTGGTGCCTTTGCCAGGCAAATACACTTCAATTGTATTCTGATTGCTTGCTACAGGTGCAACCAACATATTATCGCCAAACAAAAACTGATTCTCATATTTACCATTGTACACATTATCATCATAAGTGTATTGGATAGGCAACATACGATTGATCGGCATTCCTGTTTTATGTGCCTGGTAAAAACTGCTGTAGAGGTAAGGAAGTAACTTATAACGTAGCTCTAAGATCTTCCTGATCTTATCTGTATTGTATTCGCCAAACTGCCAGGGCTCACGATAATTATAACCGATGTGTGTATGATTTCTGAACAGTGGTGAGTACACAGCTAAATTCAGCCAGCGCATAAATAGTTCTGGTGATGGATTTCCCATAAAGCCTCCAATATCCATTCCTACATAAGGCACACCACTCACACCCATGCTGTTTAGCAAACGAAAGCCAAGTAACATGTGTTCGTCTGAACTAACATTATCACCTGTCCATTGAGCTGAGTATTTCTGAATTCCGGCATAGGCAGCTCTCGTCAACACAAACGGACGATGACCATTCATTAAAGCCCTTGTGCCTTCGTAAGTTGATTTTGCCATTAGTGAGCCGTAAGCATTCTTAACTGAGAACAAAGTTTTCTTATTCTTTCCTTCTCCAAATTCAATAATGTTTGGAAACTCTCTACCCCAGGCTGCAGGTTCGTTCATATCATTCCAGAAACCTTTGACGCCAATATCTACCAACGGTTGTTTAAAACTTTCGCCCCACCATTTTTGTGTGGCTGGTTTTACAAAGTCAGGGAAATGGCATCTGCCAGGCCAAACATGACCAACATACATTTTCCCATCAGGATATTTTGCAAACAGGTTTTGCTTCACACCTTCTTCATAAGCTTTATAGCCTTGTTCGATCTTAATTCCCGGATCAATGATCGTAACCATATCAAAACCCATCTGCTTCATCTGGCTCATCATGCCTTTTGGATCAGGGAAGCCTTTGGGATTCCAGGTGAAGACCTTGTAATTATCCATGTAGGGAATATCGCTGACGATCACATCAGCGGGAAGTTTTTTATCTCTGAAAGTCTTAGCGATATCCAATAATTGTTGTTGTGAATCATAACCCCATCTTGACTGTTGAAAGCCCAAACTCCACATAGGTGGCATTGTAGTTCTGCCGGTGAGTGCTGTATAATCTTCAATGATCCGCTGAACGGATGATCCACCAAAAACATAGTAGTTCATCTCGCCATCATCTGCACCAAAGTGAAAGATGTCTTCATCTGCACCACCACCAAAGTTGAAATAGCTTTTGTTTGAGTTATCAAAGAAGATACCGTACGAAACATTATTATGAATGCCGATGAAAAAAGGAATGGTTGAATACAGAGGATCCTGGTTCAAAGAATAACCCGGCACATCGCTGTTCCAATGATAATAGTAATTGCCTCTTCTGTTGATGCCACCTGTTTTCTCTCCCAAACCGATGAACTTCTCGTCTTTGTGCATCTTCTTGTAGCAGCTAACCTGGTTACCGAACCAGCTTACACGAAGAGAACCGTTATCGCTAACCAATTCACCTTTTTTGTTGCCGATCATTACATAGAACGGCTTTGTATTTATCACTATGGTGAGTGAGTCTGTTTCGTAACGAGAGAAATTGTATTCGCTGGAACCCAATTTTCTGATCGTACCTTTTGGTGTAAGATCATCAATAGCGAAAGAATGATTATCTATTGGTTTTTGCTTATTCACCCTTACACGAATGGTGGTAGCGTTATAAGCAGTTATTGTTGCATGGGCATTGGAAAGCTGGAACTCAACACCACCGGGAATGGCTTTCTCAGATTGTACATCACCGATCTGTTCACTTAACCTTGATTGAGAAAATGTAGTAGCAGAAATGCCTAAGAGCATAAATACAAGCAGTCGTTTCATTGTGTAAGAATTACACGATGAAGATAGTAAAATTGAATCTTGAAGGGATTTCTCTTTTAAAATTATGAGGGTTAATTGTCTAAACTACAATCTAAAACATGAAGTAGTAAACATGAACATTCGTTCAATTATCAGCTTTGGCTACAGGTGTCCAGCCTCACTCGGTCTTTGTGGAGTGGATGATTTAGATGTAAAATTTGTATTTAACTTTAATTGCAGTGTGAACGTTGTAAAATATCCGCCTTTGGAAATACTTGAAACGTTTCTGCCACCCTTAAACACTCTAAATGAAACATATAAAAAGAAAGACAATTTTGGAGCTAAATACCCCAATTCCAAATGAAGTTTTAGGTAAATTTTCCTCCGAACAAAATTTAAAAGAAGCTATTAAGAGTCTAAAATATAAGGATGTAAAAGAAAAACATGCCTTACTTGTAATGGACTCAGGAGAATTAATCAGATCCTTTTTCTTTAATGATGGAGGAAGGGCTTGTATTATTCCCCTTGCCAATCCGGTGCTTGTCTATTTCAATTTTGCACAGTCACTTTTAAAAAGCATATCGACTACAAAAGAAAAGCTCCTGAATTCATTTAAAGGTGATGAAGAAATAACAGAGGATGCTCTAAGGTTGTTTTATGGTTATTTTGGACAGGTTAGCAGTTTTGTAATGATGTTGATGACATCTATGGAATCATTTGTGAATCAAAAATTAGATCCATCGCAGTTTTATTCAAAGCCAGAAGGTAATAAATTTAAAAGAATTTATGATTTCAATCAGATTCAACGTTGGATTCCTTTTTCAGAAAAAGTAACTGAAATCTTAGATGTTCAACAAGCAAAAAGTTTTAAGAAAAGCTATCCAAACAAACAACAACATTTAGAGAATTTGAAATCTCTTCGTGATCTTATTGTTCATACTAAAGCTGGAGAAAAGCCGGATGCTTACGACGAACTATACAGAAAGGCTGTAGGATTCAACTTTGATGACACAATTTACTCGGTGAAAGATTTCATTAATTTCTACGAAGACAACTTAGTGGAGCCATGTCCGTGTGGTATTGATGACTAAGGCAGCAACTAACATGCTTTTCTTTCTCCGCAGAGTTTGTCTTTAAGAATATGTGCAAGCCAGACAACCCTGCGGCATTCACGGAACTTCAGTTAAATCAATATCATCTAGTTCCATATAGCTCGTTATCTTACAAATACCTATACTGCTTTCCCTCCTTCGTGGGAAATTATTTTGACTAAATCTTAATCAGCCCACAAATTATTCGGATATACTTGCTGATCTCCCAACCTTGTAACCAATTCACTCTTGTTAAAGAATTGATCTGCTTTTTACAAGACATCTGCAACAACTTTTTAAATTGCCTGTTGATATAAATAATTTATTGATCTATTAACCAGTTACTAATTTAAAATATCGGGTGGTACTGTAATTTTATTCCGCCAGATGATACTAATTGCTACACAATTTTAAAAAACGTCATGAAAACAATTAAACATTTCCTTTTAGGGTTCATTTTATTACTCAGTGTTAACGTTGCATTTTCGCAAACGGCAGATGACATTATCAACAAGTACATCACAGCCATTGGTGGAGCAGATAACTGGAGAAAGGTTAAATCAATGAAAGTGACCGGAAGACTGGAAATTCAAACAGTGAAAATCCCCTTTACGCAACAAGGCATTCAGAATATAGGGGTAAGAATTGAAGGAGAATTTCAGGGACAAAAATTTATTGATATCACCACACCTACCAAAGGCTGGAGCCAGAATCCTTTTGCGGGTAAAACTACCATGCAACCTATCACAGAAGAAGAATTGAAAGATAAATTAGATGAACTGGATCTGCAGGATCACTTTATAGACTATGCAGCTAAAGGTTCTTCAGTAGAATTCCTGGGTAAGGAAGAAGAAGACGGAAATGAATACTATAAAATTCGCCTCACCACAAAAAATGGTAAAGAATCTGTTTACTTCTTTGACATCAATACTTTCCTTGCCTATAAAACAGAACAAACCAGCAAGCAACAAGGGCAGGAAGTTAAAGTAACTGCTAAGTTGCTTGATTATAAAACATTGCCTTCCGGTATAAAAATGCCGCACAAAACTCAAGATAACTTAGGGCAAACTTTTGTAATTGAAGTAATTGAAGTGAACGCTACAATCGATGAAAGCATTTTCGTCGGAAAATAAACGCCAGCCAAAACAACTGATTTATGAGAATATACATACTCTGCCTGTTGCTCACAGGCACATCACTGGTTGTGTGTGCACAGCAAAACAGCAATTCAACTATCAACACATCTTACTTTCAGTCACTTTCGGCTCGTAACCTTGGACCTTCTGTAATGAGTGGAAGAATCACTTCTATTGCAGGTATAACCATAGACAACCAGATAAACCTTTATGTAGGTACAGCTGGTGGTGGTATATGGAAGAGTATGAATGGAGGAAGTACGTTCTCTCCCATTTTTGATAAATACTGCCAATCAATCGGTGCTATTGCCATTGATCAGAAATCGCCTAAAACGATCTATGCAGGAACAGGAGAAAGCAATATGCGTAATTCGGTTTCGATAGGTGATGGATTATACAAAACCACTGATGGCGGTTCTAACTGGCAGAAGATCGGACTGGACAGTACAGAACATATCTCCAAAATCCTCCTTCATCCTTCAGATAACAAACGAATTTTCGTTGCAGCTCCCGGACCGTTATGGAGTTCCAGCAGCCACAGAGGTTTATATCGATCAGACGATGCTGGTAAAACATGGAAGAAAATTTTGTTTGTAGATGATGAAACAGGGTGTGCAGATATTGCCATTTCTGCAGACAACCCAGATGTAATGCTGGCGAGTTTCTGGCAATTCAGAAGAAAGCCCTATTCGTTTAGCTCTGGAGGTAAAGGCAGTGCACTGTTTCGTTCTACAGATGGTGGTAAAACCTGGAATAAAGTAACCAATGGTTTACCGGAAGGTGACCTGGGAAGAATTGTTGTTACGATGAACCCATCGAAACCAAAAGAAGTTTTGGCAATTATGGAAGCCAAAGTGCCAGGATTATACAAGTCAGAAGACGATGGAAACAGCTGGACTAAACTGGCTAGTACAGATAATATTACTGCAAGGCCTTTCTATTTTAGTGTACTTGAATTTGATCCTGCTGATCCTAAAAGAGTATATCGTCCGGCATTCGATTTCCAGTATTCATCAGATGCCGGTTATTCCTGGTCTAATGTGCTGGCTTCAGATGTTATACCCCATGCTGACCATCATGCCTTATGGATCAATCCTAAAAATACCAATACACTTTATTTAGGTACAGATGGTGGTGTTTATGTAAGCCATAACAAAGGTGTATCATGGTCTTTCCTGAACAATTTACCTGTTGGTCAGTTCTATCATGTAAGTGTGAGCAATGAAAAAAACTTCAATGTATATGGTGGTTT
>JANPIB010000107.1:0-26989 GCA_031424775.1 Chitinophagales bacterium
CCAATTACTATTACTCCTTTAGCCAGAAACATCGTTGATGTTATTACAATATTTTTTCTCATGTGCATTTAGGATGCACACGCCCTGTGTTTTTACATGGGGCTTTTATTTGCTCTGCTTGGGGCTAAGAGATAAAAGAGGATGGGAAAGAGATAAGGCAAGCCTGAAATCATCTTTTCTTTAATTTCAGTCATGCTAATTCAACATTCTAACAACAGCAAAGGCGGCTCATTTTTTATAAAAGAGGGAGATGAGCCTTTGGCGGAGATGACCTACAATTGGCAAGATGATCGTGTTTTTGTTATTGATCATACTGAGGTGAGTGAAAAACTCGCCGGCAAGGGAATTGGCAAACAACTGGTGCATGCTGCTGTGGAATTTGCAAGAGAGAATGGATATAAGATCGTTCCTGTTTGTTCTTTTGCTAAAAAGGTATTGGAAAAGGAGAAAGACTTTGCTGACGTGTTGCATCAGTCTTCATGAATCGGGGTTATGTAAAACTGCTGAGTTTAAAATAGCCAAGGTGTATCTCATCTTCTGGTAAGGGATCAGGAGAAGGTTCTACCAGAATGGTGTACTGCTCTTTAAAAGCTGTAGAAAGAATATCCTCTATATCGTAGATGTCATCTACATCAACTCCATACTTATCATCAATATGTGATGTTGCACCGGCAAAGCCTGTGTGCTTATAAAAAGCTGAAGCTTTGGCTTGTTGTATGGCTTCGGATTTATCCTTTGCTGCGATGATCATTTTGTAGTGGAATTCATCGAACTCTCCAGGTTTGTAACCACCAAGATTGATAAAGAAAAGCCTTGCCGCTTTTTTATGAGCAGTTTTTGGGATAACAGAGACTCTGTAGCCAGAAGCATTGTTTACTTGTCGCCATCCATCAATATGCATTTTCCCTTCGGCTTCAGGCCAATGTTCCTGTAGTTGAGGTATCAACTCTCTCAAGTTTTCACCAATACCAAAGACGATATCGTGTTGTTCAATATGCCTCCCGGGAGGTTTGCAACCAATAAGTATCATGTATAGTTGGGGCATACGAGTTTTGGTTAGAATGATAAACTTACGGAACGAAGTGTATTAGATTTACTTTTAATCTAGCACCTCACATACACACCTAAAACCTAACCATGCTTCTGATTTTGTATAGGTTTGTTGGGCTTTGATTTTACATTGTTCAAGTGGTGAAGAAAAGTTGCCGCCTTTTGCAATACCTTTTTCTGAGACCATTTCAGAAACGTTACCGATCATATTGAATATACCGTATCCATTCGGCAGAAATGAATTTACGTGTGACATATAAGCAGAACGGTCGACTGATTCGTATTTCTTGGAAACCGTATCTGCCCTTTTCTTTTTAAGGATAGATTTATAATTAAAAAGCCTTACTCCTTTCCAAAGACCCTTTTTCCCTACGGTGTCTTCATAGCCAAAGGGGAAATTTGCAACGTCTAATTTTCCTGCTGCTGCAAACTCCCATTCTTCTATAGTTAGCAACCTATATTGATAATGCTTTCCGGGAAAAGGATTTAATCCAGGTTCTTTGGTAAAAACTTCGTTTACCCGATCACTTCTCCATTTACAAAACTCAGTAGCTTGATCATAGCTAATTCCCACAACAGGATAATTATTGAAAGATGGATGATTATGATAATACTTTATATACGGAGAATTTTCACCCCAGACAGAAGTGTCTTGCATCATTTTCCAGTAGTAAGCTGTATCATGTTTTATTCCAAGTATCCATGCCTGAAGGAATTCTCGCCAATGGACATTAGCAACTTCTGTCTTATCTATATATAAGTTGCCTTTTAATAAAACTGTTCCTGGAGGTGTTTTCAATCTTTTTGGCTTGAAAGAAAAAGACAGTAAACATGAAATTGCAATAAATACTAGAATCAAAACTCTTGACATGAATTAAAGGTAGGAATTGCTCAATATAGTTCTGAACGTACAAGTGAGTGACACAACAAACGCTAAATCATTGCTCTACAGTTCGTAACATAATCTTCACGTCTTTTAAGGGTTTTCACTCGTTGCAATGCCTTACCTTTGCCGCCCAATGGAAATAAGGAACATTGCAATTATTGCACACGTTGACCACGGTAAGACTACACTGGTTGACAGGATATTACACACCACTAAGGTGTTTCGTGATAACCAGGAGACAGGTGATCTGATCATGGACAGCAACGATCTTGAAAGAGAACGTGGTATCACCATATTTAGTAAGAACGCATCAGTAACATACAACGGCGTAAAGATCAACGTGATAGATACTCCAGGTCACAGTGACTTTGGTGGTGAAGTGGAAAGAGTTTTAAAGATGGCAGATGGCGTTATCCTTTTGGTGGATGCTTTTGAAGGTCCGATGCCACAAACCCGTTTCGTACTTCAGAAAGCTTTGCATCTGAATTTGAAACCTATCGTGGTTATTAATAAAGTAGATAAAGATAACTGCCGTCCTGATGAGGTGCATGATGCAGTATTTGAACTGTTCTTTAACCTGGATGCAAATGAAGAGCAGCTGAACTTTCCTACTTATTATGGTAGTGGTAAGAATGGCTGGTTTAATGATAGCCTTACCCAAACTGAAGATATCCTGCCTTTAATGGATGGTATCATTAAATATGTTCCGCCTCCGAAGATTGCTGAAGGTCCGCTGCAAATGCAGATCACTTCCTTGGATTATTCATCTTTCCTTGGAAGGATTGCTATTGGTAAAGTAGCAAGAGGTGTTGTGAAAGAAGGTCAGCAGATTGCTTTGATGCAGGCTGATGGTACGAACAAGAAGATCAAGATCCGTGAATTATATGTGTTTGAGGGAATGGGTAAAAGAAAGGTAACCGAAGTAATTGCCGGTGATCTTTGTGCTGTGGTTGGATTGGAAGATTTTAATATTGGTGACACCATTTGTGATGTTGAGAATCCTGAAGCACTGCCATTGATCAGTGTGGATGAACCTACAATGAGCATGCTTTTCAGCATTAATAACTCACCTTTCTTTGGTAAAGATGGAAAGTTTGTTACTTCTCGCCACCTGAGAGATCGTTTGATGAAAGAAACTGAAAAGAACCTAGCCTTAAGAGTAGAAGATACTGATGGTGCTGATAGCTTTTTAGTGTATGGTCGTGGTATTCTTCACCTAGGTATTCTTGTAGAAACCATGAGACGTGAAGGTTATGAACTAACCGTTGGTAACCCACAGGTTTTGGTTAAATATATTGATGGAAAGAAATGTGAGCCTTACGAGAATCTGGTAGTAGATGTTCCATCTGAATTCAGCGGTAAAGTAATTGACCTTGTAACGCAACGAAAAGGCGAAATGCAGGTGATGGAAAGCAAAGGAGAGATGCAGCATCTTGAGTTTGAAATTCCTTCAAGAGGGTTGATTGGTTTACGTTCTCAAATGCTCACCAACACAGCCGGCGAAGCTGTAATGGCACACCGTTTTATTGAATACAAGCCATGGAAAGGACCTATTCCAGGTCGTAACAACGGTGTATTGATCTCTAAAAGCCAGGAAAAAACGACAGGCTATTCAATTGATAAATTACATGACAGGGGAACTTTCTTTGTTGAGCCTGGTGAGGAAGTATATACGGGGCAGATCATTGCTGAGCATATTAAACCAGGAGATCTTGTTGTAAATGCAACAGAACCTAAAAAGCTCACCAACCACAGAGCTAGTGGAAGTGATGATGCTTCACGTATTGCTCCAAAGACTTTGTTGACTTTGGAAGAATGTATGGAGTACATACAGGAAGATGAGTGTATCGAGGTAACACCTAAGAACATTCGTATGCGTAAGGTAATGTTGAATGAAGACGACCGTAAAAAGGTTTCTAAGAAGATGAGCTCAGAAGCGGTTTAACCGGTGATTTATAGGATTTAAAAGATTTAATAGCCGTTCCTTTCCGGAGCGGCTATTATTTTTAAAAAACCGCAACCATCTCGGGGATATACCGTAACCATACTGCCACCATACTACCATCGTCTCCGAGAGATCATCCCTAAGGTCTATTCCACTAATTGTAATAGGTACACCACGTTATCTTTGGGTTATATAAGTATGAAAAAGCATTCAAGCCCGGGCGATTTCCTATTATTTGCAGAAGCATGGGTATTGTTGGCTGTAAGCAGATTGATATTGGTTTTCATACCATTTAGAAAGATCGTTCTGATGATGCAGTATAAGCGGAAAATACAAAAGCCGGTTGAAAACGAACAAATGATCTTAGAACAAATACAGATGTCCATAGCCAGAGCCTGTGCTCGTAGCCCCTGGAGAACAAAATGCTTTGAGCAGGCTTTAACTGCAAAAATGATGACGAGGAGAAGGGGTTTGGAAAGTGTTACTTATTTTGGTGTGAAGAAAAGCGAAGATTCTGAAAAGATAGATGCACATGCCTGGGTGAAGAGCGGAGAGTTTGTGATTACCGGTTGGCAAAAGACGGATGATTATACAGTGGTTGCTGTGTTTTAAAATGTCTAAGCTTTTTGCTTGATGCAATTTTTAAATTTTGAAGAAGTGGTTCTTACTTCTTTAATATAATCTTTGTAAGATGGAAATATATCGACCGTTTAAATCAGTTCCTGAATTAAAGAGCGAAGAGTACAATAATACTTATTTACCCTATGTTTTTTTAAACAGCCCTTTTACGAAGGAAGAATTAGATAAAATAAACGATCTGTGGGATGAACAACAAGCCAGAGAAGGAACCCTATCTGGATCAGATAACGTTAATTACGATAAAAGAAAAGCCAGGGAACAATTTATTCAGCAAGACGGCAATGAATGGATCTATGATAAAATTGGATTAACATGTATCATGGTTAATACAACCCGATTTAAGTTAGAGATAACCGGATTTCGGGGGCCATTGAGATTGTTACAATATAAGGAAGGCGATTTTTTTGATTGGCATATGGATCTAGCACCTGGCAGCCATTCTACAAGAAAGGTGGTTGCCTGTATTCAATTATCTGATGAAGAAGAATATAGTGGTGGAGATCTTCAATTAGTAACAGAAAACACATCTGTTCCGAAAAGCAAGGGAAGCATAGCTGTTTTTCCATCATATCTTTTACATAGGGTTACACCGGTATTATCAGGATGCCGGAAATCTTTAGTTGCGTTAATTGCAGGTCCTCCATACAGATGAGGGCATAACTATTTTTTCGAAAAAATATTATGAGTTCAATATTCGGTATTATAAATAAGAGTGGCAAGCCGGTAGACATAGAACAGTTTAAACAGATCAAAGAATCTCTTTCTTCCCAGAAGCATGATGGTTATCATGAAATTATTCAGGATAATGCTGCTTTCGGTTTGTATAATTTGATCACTTATCCGAATCAAAAACAAGAAGCAGGTCCGTATGCAGATGGAGATTTACTAATTACAGCAAATGCATATTTGCACAACAGAGAGGAACTTAAAAAAAAATTAGGTATAGGGCAAAAGAATCCTGCTGATGTTCCTCATTCATATATTATATTAAAAGCGTTTCAGCGTTTTCAAGAAAATTGCGTACATCAATTAGACGGTGAGTATGTTTATTCAATCTGGAACAGGGAAACTCAGCAATTATTCATCTCCAATGATCATATCGGATATAAAACGATATACTATTACGATTCAGCAGATCAATTTATTTTTTGTAGCGAAATAAGGGGAATTGAAGCTGTTAAAACAAGTCCGAACTATTTTGATAAAGAGGTGCTGATCGAATTTTTTATGAGAGGCGGTGATCCAGAATCTACCTATAATAGAGAGATCAAAAGCCTGCCCGGTGGATGTGTTTTAAATTTAATTAATGGAAAGGTATCAGTAAAGAAATATTGGCTGTTAGAAGCACAAAATAAGTATGCCTTTAAACATGATACGCAATGGTATGAGTGTTTACGTGAGCTAGTTATTGAGTCAATTGCAGAAAGATATAGCCCTATTGTGAAAACGGGTATTTCTTTAAGTGGTGGTCTTGATTCAAGTGCAATAGCGTGTATTTTATCAGGGATATTAAAGAAAAAAAACCAGCCTTTATATGCTTACTCCTCCGTTCTTTCTAATAATTATGTGGGAGAAAAGCAGGATGAAAAACATTTCATCAAAATTGTAGTTGACCATTGCGATAATATTATTCAGAAAGATGTGAGTGCTGATAACCTGGGGCCATTGGATAATATTACAAACTCCTTTAAAATTGATGAATATTTCCCCAATAAGTTTCATTTTATGAATCATGCAATTGTGGAAGCTGCATCGCATGATAATGTTGGCGTGTTATTTTTTGGTTTAGGTGGAGATCAATGGGTGTCTTATGGTGGCAATACATTAATTGCACAATTATTTAAAGAAGGTAGATGGGGTAAAATGATAGAAATAATGAAGGGTTTAAGCCGTGTAGAACAGAAATCATGGCTTCAGCTAATCAAGCGAGAACTTTTTGTTCCTTCATCTTTAGGGAGACGTTACTACCAGTATAAAGTACCATGGGTAAACGAGTCTTTTTTAAGTTTCAAATATTCAACACGAGGCCGGTATACAACATCGGACGATAACGCTAAAAATATGCGATGGCACATTAATAAGGGTAAAACATTCAGAACCTTGCAAATGCTGGATGTACGCAGCAGTAACTATGGATTGATTTCAGCAAATCCTTTTTACGATAAATCTATTTTGGAATATATGGCAGATGTACCTGCTGATCTATTTATTAAGAACGGAGTACGCAGAAATTTATTCAGACGTGCTTTTGATGGCATTTTGCCAAAAGAGATTCAGTCACGAAAGGCAAAATCAGCGTTTGTTGTTGATTTTACTGAAAGGATGCCTGAACATCAAATTCAACTGCAAAACCTCGTTTCAACTGATGAGTATGAATTTGTTTTCGAAAAATACTTCTCTTTGGCACGAGCGATGGAACTATTGAATGATGAAGAGATTGGCAACAAAACAGAAGATTACCAGAAATCGTACCTTAATGCAAGTTCTTTTCTGACAATTGCAGCTGAAGTTTTAGCCTACTTGAAAAAAAAAAAATATATATTTGAGTGATATCTTGTACATTTACACCATAAAACTTTCAATATGGACATGGGTCAAACCACTATAATCGATATAGCTACTGAGATAACAAAGCAAAATTGGGTAAAGCCAAATGTGACCATTATAAGTGTAAATAATCAAACTTTAGGGCCAAGCGTTGGTAAGTCTGATGGTATCGGTGGTAGTTCTTCTTAAAATATTAATTCTTTCAATTTATATAAAAGGCCCTGTTGGGTCTTTTTTTATGCTCTATAGATGGTTTCCTTGACGATTTAATCTTAATCTCTGACGAAAATGAAATAGTTTATCCCTTTTAATTAATTGTTCTTTGTAACTGCTAATTAACTCCCTACGTCTAACACCAGCCATATTTGAAACCATCATTCAAACATGGTGAACATTTACCTGAGCCACTTATGGTTCCAGTTCAAATTTTGAATCTATTTAAAAGTTAGACATGACAACAACCAAGATTAATCCTAGCGTATTTTCAGCCTTAAGAGCTAGCTGTATAGCGCTCTTGCTGCTTACTTCCACGATTGTATTAGCACAAAGTAATTCCGGAAGAGATTTCTGGATGGCTCAAGTTGCGAACCTATCCGATAAAAATGAGGATATCGCAATTGTTGTCTCCAATGCTAGTGCAAACCCGGCAAACATTACAATAACAAATCCTACGAGGTCTACTGTCACAGCAGTGATTCCTGCAGGTGGATTGCAAACTTTTATTGTAACATCGGACAATCCGAATATTCAGGTCACTGGTACTTATACCAGCAATGTCTGGCATATTGTTTCTGATCAATTAATAGTAGTATACAATTTCCAGCCGTATGTGAATGTTATTAGTAACGACGCAGCTGTTTTATTACCTACCAATGCATTAGGGAAAAAGTATTTTGTGGGATCGTATGTAAATAGTACTGGTATACCACGTAATTCCCTTTTTAGTGTAACAGCTACACTGAATGCTACGAATGTGAATGTATACAACAATACGGGTGCTTTTGTTGAAAGCAAGGTCTTAAATCAAGGTGAGTGTTACCAAAGATTAAACGGATCTACAGTAGCAGCCGATATGACTGGCTGGTATATCGAAAGCGATAAACCAGTGGCAATGTATTCAGGCAACCAGTGTTCAAATGTTGGAAGCGGTGCTTCATGTGATCTTTTAGTTGACCAGGTATTGCCTTTAGAAACACTGGCAAGTACCTATATAGGCTCTCCAAGTAATACACGACCTATTGCTGGTACAGCTAAAACACCGGATCTCTTCAGGTTTGTAGCAACAACTAATAACACGATTATTACGTTCACTCCTGCTTCAGTTAGTGCTCCTGTTACTTTGCAAAAAGGTCAGTTTGTAAATATAACCACCGGAACACCGTTTGTAGCCAATGCGAGTTTTCCGATTTACGGGTATCAATTCTTCCTCAGCCAAAATTCTCTTGTAAGTGGATTTGTAAGACCACTTACGGGTGATCCTTCAATGATGGCATTGCCGGTTGTTGATCAGTTTTTATATAATTACAACTTTGTTTGTGCTCCAACATTCCCTAATAACTTCGTAAATGTAGTAGCTCCTAATGGAATCAAACTTTACATAGACAATGTGTTGGTAACTCCAACATGGACAACTGCAGGATCTGTAAATGGAGTAACATACAGATCAGCTAATATTCAGGTTAGTTCAGGACGTCACACTATTGCCGGTGATAGAAAATATGGAATTGTAGTTTATGGTTTTGGTGATTTTGCCTCTTATGGATATTTAGGTGGAAGTGGACTTGAAGCGATTAATGCAGGTTGTATTACAGGAGGACCTTATCAGGTTGAAAGATGTAGTGCACCTAATCAGCCGGTGAGTGTACAATTGAACGGCAGACCAAGTTGTGAGGACGGTTCCAATCCAACTATAGTTTGGTCTAGCCCAGATGGTGTAGTTTTCAGTAATCCGAATATTCGTAATCCAATAGCAACCGCTCCAGGCTTTGGTACTTACACAGTAACCATGAGCGTTATTTGCGGTGGTAATACTATTATATGTTCAAGTGACCTTGAAATAAGAGAGGCTTTTGGTGGATGTGCTAATATTCCTGCACCAACCTTAGTGCCACCTCCTACGGTAATTGTACCATCTAATCCAGGACAGCCTTATGCTGACAACGTAACTCTCGGCATTGCAACTTATACTGCTGAAGGATCTGCTACTTTAACCAATAATGCTTTATCGCAATTCCCTATCGGAACAACAACGGTTACCTGGACTGTGACTGATGGTTATGGTAGAACAGCTTCTGGTAATCAAACAGTAATCGTTGTGCCACCTCCAACTATCGTAGCTCCTCCAGCAATCACTGTAGGTAACGACGCTGGTCAAACGTATGCAACAATACCATCTATAGGTATAGCGACATATCAGTCTGATTATGGACCTAACGTTCTAACCAATGATGCTCCTTTAAATAATCAATACCCTTTAGGTACAACTACAGTTACCTGGACAATAACAGACGGTTTCAACAGAACAGCCAGTGCTACCCAGCTGATCACAGTTTCTACTCCACCTCCAACAATTGTTGCACCACCTGCAATCAATGTTGTTGCAGGCTATAATGGTGTTGCTACAGTAGCGAGCCTTGGTACACCAACAACAACAGTATCAGTTAACCCTGAAACTGTTACCAATGCAGGAACATTGGCTCAGTACCCAATTGGTACAACTAATGTAACCTGGACAGTAACTGATGGATTAGGCAGAACAGCAAGTGATGTACAACAAGTAATTGTAACAGTACCTGCACCACAAATTGCACCACCAGCGAACATTACGGTGAGCAACGATCCGGGTCAGACATTCTCAACAAATGTAACCTTGGTTAATCCAGTTTACCAGGCAGTTGGACCAGTTACACTAACAAACGATGCACCTGCACAGTTCCCACTTGGTACAACCACAGTGAACTGGACATTGACAGATGCTTATGGCAATACAGTAACCACTTCTAATACAGTAACAGTAGTAAGTGCACCACCCACAATCGTTGCACCACCAACAATAAATGTTGTTGCAGGCTACAATGGTTTAGCTACAGTAGCGAGCCTTGGTACACCAACAACAACTGTATCGGTTAATCCGGCTACAGTAACGAATGCAGGAACATTGGCTCAGTACCCAATCGGTACTACTAATGTAACCTGGACAGTAACTGATGGATTAGGCAGAACAGCAAGTGATGTACAACAAGTAATTGTTACCGTACCTGCACCACAGATTGCACCACCAGCGAACATTACGGTGAGCAACGATCCGGGTCAGACATACTCAACAAACGTAACCTTGGTTAACCCTGTTTACCAGGCTGTAGGACCAGTTACATTAACAAACGATGCACCTGCACAGTTCCCACTTGGTACAACCACAGTGAACTGGACATTAACAGATGCATATGGTAATACAGTAACCACATCAAATACAGTAACAGTTGTAAGTGCACCACCAACAATTATTGCACCACCAACGGTTACAGTAACTGCAGGCTACAATGGCTTAGCTACATTAGGAAGTCTTGGTACACCAACAACAACAGTATCAGTTAATCCGGCTACAGTAACGAATGCAGGAACATTGGCTCAGTACCCAATCGGTACAACAAATGTAACCTGGACAGTAACTGATGGTATCGGCAGAACTGCAAGGGATGTACAACAAGTAATTGTTTTGGCTCCATTGCCTCAATTGAATCCAGTTCCGGATATCACCGTAAGCAATAACCCTGGAGTAAACTATGCAACTGTAACTCTTGTTCCGCCAACCTATCAGGCAATCGGACCAGTTACATTAACTAGCAATGCACCAGCTCAGTTCCCAATCGGTACAACTACAGTAACATGGACGTTGACTGATAAATATGGTAAGACAACAACTACCACACAAAAAGTAACTGTAGTAAGTGCACCTCCAACACTAGTTCCGCCAGCTAATATCACAGTGACTGCAGCAGCAGGTCAAACTTCTGCTACCATCAGTAATATTGGTACAGCAACATATACAGTAAGTGTAAATCCTGCTACGTTAACCAATACTGGTATAGCAAACCGAGTTTATCCGGTAGGAACTACCACTGTAACTTGGACGGTAACAGATGGTTTAGGCAGAACAGCATCAGGGACACAAACCATTACAGTCAACCCATCTTCAGCTTGTACCTTTGTAACATCTATTACCTCAATTCCTACGAATAATACGCCAACAGGAGGTAATCCTAAGAACCTGTATATAGGTTATGGTGCACAAACCACTAAACTGCAAGTAACAGTGCCGAATACGGGTGGACCTTACACATTCCAGTGGACAGGAACAGGATTGAGCAGCTATACATCGGCAGCTCCGATCTTTACACCAGGCACAACAGCAGGTAATTATAGCTTTACGGTAACAGTTAAGAATGCAAGCGGATGTACCAGTTCTGCAACAATCAGTATCTGTGTAAGAGACGTAAGATCCCTGGATAAGAATGGTAACTGGGATGGCAAGAAAGTGATTGTTTGTCACCTGCCTCCAGGTAATATTCCAAACGTACAGTACATAGATGTTAGCATCAATGCTGTACCGACTCACGTACCCAATCATGGTGGAGACGGACTTGGAAATACATGTGTACAGCCTTCTTGTACCTCACCTTATGCTCGTGGTATTGCACCTGCAACTGAAACATTTGGTGTGAAGGTTTATCCTAACCCAGCTACATCAGCCTTCTCTTTAACAGTGAAGACCGATGATAAGTACACTGATATCAATATCAGGATCATAGATGCCTTTGGACGTACTGTTGAAGTGATGAAGAGCGTAAATGCAGGAAGAACAGTATTGTTTGGAGACAAATATGCGAATGGTGCTTACTATGCTGAAGTAATCCAGGGAACTGATAAAAAGATCATTCCTTTGGTAAAAGCAAACTAAGTATTGAGAATTTTATAGAAGAAAGGCTGCTCCATTTGAGCAGCCTTTCTTTATTTTAGGTAATTACAATCTATATCCAGCAGAATATTTTGTGGGTATAATTCAGTCAAGGCTAACGGAATAACCGTAACGCTGCATTACATTCTGATGATGTTCCACCAAAGATTCGGCTTGAGTTTTTGTTAATTCTTTTTTCCAATTTCCAGCAGTACCTGAACGGAAAAACATTTTTGTTTTAGGTTGTTTTTCTTTGAATCCTGACTCGGACTCTTTTTGTTGTAATTTATTGAAATGGGTTGCCTCAATAGCAATTTTTATTTTTTCAGGTGTAACATCAAGCTCCAGGAACGATACTGCTTTTGAAAAAAACAAAAATGGATTTGCAAGCATGTCCTCATACCTTAATACTAAAACAGGAAATGGAAGATTACTCGTCCAGCTTTCTACATGGCCGCTCCAGCTTAATATCAATTGTCGTAATTGAGGATTCACATTAAGGTTATTGGGTTGTGGGGATAAACTCCATTTGTAACTATTCATTGCTTTTATGGAGTGATTGATAGTCTTACCCATGTGATTGGCAAAAGAAGCAGCAACATCTAATGGATTTCTGATTATATATATAGCCACTTTTGTGGCAGCTACGGGAATAATGGGCTGTTGAAGATCATTTAGAGTAAAGGCATCATGCACTTTAATGTATAAGTTTTCAGCTGCATCATTCGAAAGTTTCGAATAAACATGAGGAAGGAGTTCCTTTACTTCATAATCATATAAATATCGAGAATCCAGATCTGTATATGCTTCAAATATTTCTCTGCTTGAGAAAATGCCATTGGCTTTAAGCCCATTCAAATCAACTTCACCCGTTTCATGAAGCAATGCAGATAAAAAAGCCCGGAACCAGGTATTGCCACTTTTGGGATAAGAAGCCAGCCATACCAGGTTACGCTTTTGCATTATCGGCAAGCAGTTTTTTTATAAACTCAATATGAGCAGTGATGTCAGCAGAACCCTGAGATCTTTTTAATTCAAATACTTTAGCCTGGCTAGCAAGCTTACTAATAATTTGAAAATGAGATTGACGTAAATTCATCATATCTACCTGAAGACGACGATAAGTATTTTGTTGTAAAGCATTAAAAGCTTCTATGTTAGATAATTTTTTAATGCTATGGTTATCTGCGATATTATCTGCTTTTAAAATGAATACCTGTCTTACGGGAAAACTTTGACAGGTAAATTGTTGGTGTTGAAATAATCCATACTTAGGTAATTTGGACCGTACCGGATATGATTTATCACTTTCTGCCATCGGAAAACAATCCAAAGTATTTTCCCATAATTTCATCATTGGGTAAGAGGCTACTGCTTCTACCTGTTGGGTAAGATTGTTATAATTTAACACACAAACATCGTCTGTAAAAAGAGGATAGCCTTGTTGCATTAGTCCATAAGCGGTTGTTGATTTGCCAACACCTGAAGCACCAGTAAACAACACAAGACCATCGTTAGTAATAATTCCTGATGCGTGTAATGGGATCTTATTCTGTTGATGTAGAATAGATGCCATTGCATTGCTTAGCATAAATAATCGAACATTTTTTATTTCAGCACCTTCATCAGGCTGAATGATGATGTTTGTGCCGTTGGAGGTATAATATCTGGCTATACCTTTAACATCAAGCAGATATTCCTGTGGTGATGCAGCCATACGAACTTTCTTAACAACATCTTCTCCAACTAACTCCTGAGGGGTAATTCCGATGGAAATCGTAAGGTCAGGTATTTCGAAGGTAGAAGGCAGTAATTCAGGAAATTCAATTTCAGATGCTATATTCAAACCAAAACCCCAATAGTGGTACATTCATATCTTTTTAACGCCTGTAAATTATCTAGCAAATATAGTAACCACTATGTTATTGCATTTGGGGAAGTGTATATTTGGATATAACAATTGGTAAATGACAGATGAATTGCAAAATGAATTGAGACGAATCTTAGAGCAGTTTCCTGAGCTACAAAAAAATGATGTTCGGTTCAATTCAAAAAACGAGATAGAACTGCTGCCTAACGAAGAGTATAAAGGCGAAAAGCAATTATGTAAACATATTGGTAATATACCTGATATCATTAAAGGGCATTCAGCTAAGATTGAGGTCAGGAAATCACAGATTCATGGGTATGGGGTATTTGCAAAAGAAGCTATTGTTGAGGGTGAATTGATTGAAGAGTCTAAGCTATTAAAATTAGAATGGAGAAGTAAGTACTCTAATGATGCAACTCTAAATGACTATACTTGGGCGAACCAAAAATGTGAGTGTGAAGAATGTAAGACCCATGGGCACGTTAGATATATGGCGTTAGGATTTGGTTCTATGTATAACCATTCGGATAATCCTAATACCAAACAGAAGCTGAATTTTAAAGATGAGGTAATAAATGTTTGGGCGAAAAGTGATATTCAACCTGATGAAGAAATTTTCTTGAGCTATGGTCATAAATACTGGATTGTTCGGGATTTTTGGGCACAGGTAAATAAGAACAAGCAGCTTGAACAATTTCACCAAGAGCAGATCAAACCTAAATTAGACCAAAAGTAAAATGCTTGATAAGGAATATAAATTAGTGCAGATAAGGTATAATACAGAAAGCGATGGTATACAGGTGTGCTGGAGGCTAATTCTGGATGGTAAAGAGCACCTCGTGAATAACGTAGTAATTGAAGTACCGTCGTGTACCACAAGAGATTGGATACCCGATAAGCAGGTATATAAACATCATATTACTATCACTAACTGTAAGGTTGTAATAGATGAAGACCAAAAGGCAAGAATTTTTGTTTGACGGATCAAAGAGCCGATAAAGATAATTTTTTGTGAGCTTGTACCCAGGTGAATATGTCTTCGGCAGAGTCTTTGGGGTCAACGGAATTGGTTGTTAGACTAAGATCGGGCTGAACCGGAACCTCATACGGGGCACTAATTCCTGTAAATTCTTTGATCTCTCCTGCTAATGCTTTTTTATATAATCCTTTGGGGTCTCTTTGGATGCATACCTCTAACGGTGCGTTAATAAATATTTCAATAAAAGATTCTTCTCCAATAATCTGCTTTGCCATTTGCCTGTCCGAAATCAACGGTGAAATGAAACAAGCGATTGATACTACTCCTGCATCGTTCATCAACTTTGCTATCTCTGCCACACGGCGAATGTTCTCTGTTCTTCCTTCAGGTGAAAAGTTAAGGTCTTTGTTGATACCCATCCTGGTATTGTCTCCATCTAAGACAACGGTACGAATACCAGTTGCATGTAGTTTCTCTTCGAGTAGTCTTGCAATGGTTGACTTGCCAGAAGCCGAGAGCCCGGTAAGCCATAAGGTGAATGCTTTATGCCCATTCAACTGCTCTTTTTGTTGACGGGAGATGGAGAATGATTCTGCTGTGAGGTTGGGGGGATTTGAGATTTGAGATTTGATATCTGACATTGATGCGAAAGTAAGAAATGAATTTTGGCATGCAAAGGGGTTGAGATTGCTTTCCCGAATGACTCGGGACGCTGCGTCACCTCGAAAGGAAGTTACATCTCTTCAATAAAACCTACTGCTACAGTGTTGTTTGTGGTGGGATCTATTAGAATGAAAGAGCCATTCTTTGGATTCGCATTATAAGTATCAGCAAATATGGGGCTTCCCGTCTTAAGATTGATCCGGGCAATATCATTCAACTTTATCTCTGATGTATCCTGGATAACCTCCATTGCCGAAAGATCAAGCTTTGACTCTATTGCAGTGGCTTTAGCTTTTACAATGTTCACTCCATGCTGCAGCAGGTAAGTCTTGATCATCAACAATGGCTGCTCATTCAGCCAGCAGATGTTGGCAATAATCGTGTTTGATGGTGAGAAAGGAGTATCATTATTAACGATCATACCTCCACGGCTTAGATCAACATCTTCGTTCAGTTCAACGGTTATGCTTTGTCCGGCAGTGGCTGAGTCGATTTCTTCCTGTGCATGCCATACCAACTTTACTGTGGCAGTTTGCATTGAAGGCAGGATGGTAACGGTTTGACCTTTTTCCAATATTCCGGAAGATATCCTACCTGCATATCCCCTGAAATCGTGGTGTTCGTTAGAATGTGGACGAATCACCAGCTGAACTGGTAATCGCAATGGCAGCGAAAGATCTTTCTGATGCACAGGCATATTTTCTAGGTATTCAAGTAACGGGTAACCATCATACCAATCCATTTGGTTGGTTGTTTCTACCACGTTCACTCCATACTTTGCAGAGATGGGAATGAATACGATCTTTCCTTCAAAGCCTATTTTGCCAGTAAGATGCTCCACATCTGCTTTAATAGCATTGAAAACCTGGTGGTCATAATTTACCAAGTCCATCTTATTGATGCAAATGAAAATTGTTTCAATTTTGAGCAAAGAAGCAATGAACAGGTGCCGACGGGTTTGCTCAACAACTCCATTTCTCGTATCAACCAATACAATGAACACTTCAGCATTAGAAGCACCCGTAACCATATTCCTGGTGTATTCAATATGACCGGGAGAATCGGCAATAATATATTTACGTTTCGGCGTAGAAAAATAAATATGAGCCACATCTATGGTAATGCCTTGTTCTCTTTCAGCAATTAAACCATCTGTGAGTAAAGACAAGTCAACAAAGTCTAAGCCTTTACGTTTGCTGGTTGTTTCAATGGCTTCCAGTTTGTCTTTTGTAACTGATTTGGTATCGAACAGTAATCTGCCGATCAAGGTACTTTTACCGTCGTCTACACTTCCTGCGGTTGCTATTTTTAGAACGTCCATTGTTTGAACTCACCCTCGTTCCCTCTACAAAAGAGATGGAGATCGAGCTTTTAGTTATTAATTGGTCTGTTGTCTTTTCATATCAGCTAAACAACAGCTTTTTCAACATTCCACTTTAGAAATAGCCTTCCTGTTTGCGTTTTTCCATAGCAGATTCACTTCGCTTATCGTCTATTCTTGCTCCACGTTCAGAGATTGTGGCATCTTTAATCTCAGCTATTACCGTGTCAATCTCTGAAGCTTCGGAGAGTACTGCAGCGGTGCAGGTCATATCACCAACGGTTCTAAAACGAACAGTGGCTTCAAAAGGAATTTCATCTTCTGTAGTATTAAGATAAGATGATGCCGGCCAAAACAATCCATCTCTCTCAATGATCTGGCGTTTGTGAGCAAAGTAGATGGAGGGCAATGCAATATTTTCTTCTTTTATGTAATTCCAAACATCAAGTTCCGTCCAGTTGCTTATAGGAAAAACACGAACATTTTCTCCAATGTTGATCTTGCCGTTCAGCATATCGAACAACTCGGGACGTTGCTTTTTTGCATCCCACTGACCAAAATCATCCCGTAAAGAAAATATCCTTTCCTTGGCTCTGGCTTTTTCTTCATCACGTCTTGCACCACCAATGCAAGCATCGAGTTTCAGCTCTTCTATTGCATCAAGGAGTGTTGTGGTTTGTAAAACATTTCTGCTGGCATATTTTCCAGTCTCTTCTTTTACTCTTCCCTTGTTTATGGAATCCTGCACATATCTTACGATGAGCTGCATGCCTGTTTCTTTTACCAACCGATCCCTGAACTCAATAGTTTCAGGAAAGTTATGACCAGTGTCAATATGAAAAAGCGGAAAAGGAGATTTTGCTGGATAAAAAGCTTTTTGAGCAAGGTGTACAAGCGTAATTGAATCTTTACCGCCGGAAAAAAGTATAACAGGCTTCTCAAACTGAGCAGCCACTTCTCTCATAATGTATACCGCTTCGTCCTCTAAAGCTCTTGCAAACTGTGACCTTCCCATCATTGGCTCTCAATTGAGCTGCAAACTAATAAAATACAGTTGGCTGATCTAACGATGGTTATCATTGAGTCAAGATCTTCTTTAGTTCAGCTTCATTTACCGTCAATAATCCTACAGGAGGCAATCTCCTAGTAAGTTCTTTCCAGTTCTTATCTTTTGCAAAGATTTTTTTGAACATCGGTAGCGATTTCTCTACTTGCTTATTGTTTGCCAGTGTTACGGCAGTCCAGTACTGCATTTCGAGGTTTTCGGGAAACATCTTCATGGCAGCATTGTATTCTTTCATTGCCATAGCCATGTCGTTTTTTTCAACTGCAAGGTCTCCATTGTTCATGTGCTGGTAAGCCACATGGATGTTGTATAACCTTCTTAGTTCTTTTAGAGGCTGTGGATTATCATCAACTCGTAAGTCAACTGTTTTATCATTCCAAGGCTGATCATTTGCTTTTCCCGGAACAACAATGAGTGCTGCACTTTGCATTCCACGGATGTCACCTCCTGCTTTTTGTGCAGCATCCAGTGCTGCCAGCACTCTTTCAGCCAAAGGCTTGCCAGCTGACGAACGAAAAGCTGCTGCCATAGCTTGGTTTACGGTATTGCCTAACATCATATTACTCTGTACACTAAAGTTGGCTCCGGTAATATGGTTGGCGTATTTAATACATTTCGTTCCTGTATGTGCGGCTATATTCCCATTTGCATCTACCACAGCTACTTGTCTTACTTCCACACCAGGATCAGCTTTCTTTAAACTGTCTAAAGCCCGTTGTGCTGTAAATCCTTGTTTCATCAATGCCAGTGCTTTTGGTCCGTAGCTTTTATCTACAAAAGATTGTGTTGCTACTACACCAGCTCCGGCTTCTCCCCAACTTACTGCAGTACCTACGCTAAACCAGTGACTTTGTACACCCACAGCCATCTCACCAGTAGCAGAATCTCTTGCTACAATCGAGAAGGTATGCACCAGAGGTTCTTTGGTTGAGTAAACCTGTGCTGATAATGTATAACAGGAAACAACCAGCAAGGATAGGAGCAGTTTCTTCATAACTGAATTTGAGTTAAAGGTAATAAAGAGATTGCCACAATTTTTTTTGACCCCAACTCCTGTTGTACTATTAAGCATCGTTGCGTCGCACTCTTGTACTTCTTTAACCTTACTGGGCAGGTTGTAATGAATCAGGAATTTCTAATAAAATTTGGAGAATAATAATCTAATCGTATATTTGCGATATAAAAATTACATATGGCGTACGATAAACGAGATGAATTTGGAAAGAAGGAGCAATACCTGGCTGCTTTTGCCAAAGCATTGTCTCATCCTGCAAGAATTGCAATACTCAAAGTACTGGCTCAAAAGAATGAATGTATCTGTGGCGAGATCGTTAATGTGCTGCCTTTAGCACAATCCACCGTTTCGCAGCACTTGAAAGAACTAATTAACGCAGGCTTGATCACAGGTTTACTTGACGGACCAAGAAGTTGCTATTGCATCAACTGGAAAGCATTTGAAATTTTTAAGAACGAATTCAACGGACTTTTCGATTCACTGAAACAGAAGAACGAGAAGGCTTGTTGCTAAAATAGTCCGGACATGAACAATTTTTCTTAACCATTAAAACATTTGTCATGAACAATCAAATGAATGCAGGCTGTAACTGCGATCCGGGATGTTGCACAGAGACAGAAGGACTTCCAATTCCTTGCTGTGGCTGTTGCTAATTAACCAGGAACGCAGATAACGCAGATAATTATGATCAAAACATAATCGTCTTAAATTCTGCGTTCCTTTTTTCTTTTAAATTACTCCTCATTATAAAACCTGCTTTCAATGCCCATGAAAAAGATACTTTTTGTCTGTATAGAGAATAGTAACCGAAGCCAGATGAGCCAGTCTTTTGCAAAAATGCATGGTGGAGATGCTGTAGAAGCCTATAGTGCAGGTTCTAAACCTTCAGGTGTCGTCAATCCAAAAGCGATTGCTGCGATGAAAGAACTGGGTTATGATCTTTCCGTTCACGACAGTAAATCGCTGGATGAAGTAAAACAATTCGCTCCTTTCGATGCTGTAGTTACGATGGGTTGTGGCGATGCTTGTCCGTGGATGCCGGCAAAGCAATTCATCGACTGGCAAATTCCTGATCCTAAACACATGGAGCCAAAAGAATTCAATGAAGTTCGTGATCTCATCAGCCGGAAAGTGAAAGAACTAATAAGGAATTTGACATTTGAAGTTTGATATCTGAAATCGAGGGAATTATCAACAGAATTGTACTCCAATCTCAAATTTCCAATCTCAAATTTCAAATGCTTATATCTTCGTGCCGATGCTTTTTAAAGATGTGATCGGACATGAACAAGTGAAGCAACACCTCACGGAAATGGTGCAGCAAGACAGGCTGAGCCATGCTTTGCTGTTTCTTGGAAAAGAAGGAAGTGGAGCTTTGCCTTTAGCTCTGGCTTTTGCTCAATACATTGTTTCATTGCCACAGCCTTCTCCAGTTGTAGAAGACCTTTTTGGGGGAATGTCGGCTCTCGAGCCTACTCCAGTGTTCATTCATCCTGATCAAGTTGCTGAACGTCCGGCTTACCAAAGAGCATCACAACTTATCCATCCTGACCTGCATTTTTCTTACCCTGTAATTCCAAGAAAGCCAGGAGATAAACCGTTGAGTTCACATTACATATCTGAGTGGAGAGAGTTCATACGGCAGTTCCCTTATGGAAATTCCTTTGACTGGCTACAATTTATAGGAGCTGAGAACAAGCAGGGAAATATTACAGCAGAAGAGTGTAACGACATTATCCGCAAGCTGAGCCTGAAAACCTTTGAGAGTGAGTATAAGGTTTTGGTGATGTGGATGCCAGAATATTTAGGAAATGCGGGTAATAAATTACTGAAACTGATAGAAGAGCCACCACCTAATACATTGTTTCTCCTGGTGGCTGAAAATGAAGAGAAGATATTGCAAACCATTCTCAGCCGTTGCCAACTGGTAAGAATTCCGGTTTTGGAGAACTCTGATATCGAAAAAGCATTGATCGGACGTTCTTCAGCAGCACCTGAAACAGCCAGGCAGATCGCTGCCATTTCTGAGGGTAACTACCGTGAAGCCATTGCTTTGCTGCAACATGCTGAAGATGATTGGCAAAGCATTTTGCGTGACTGGCTAAATGCTACGCTTAAAGGTGGACCAATAGCCCAGGTAAAATGGGTTGAAGAGATCAGTAAGACCGGAAGAGAGAAGCAAAAGCAGTTCCTCAGGTATTTTAATCACCTGGTGGAAGTGAGCATACGAGTGAAGGTTTTGGGAGCTGATAGGGTTGCAGCGGCAGAAAATGAGCTGGCTTTCGCCCTAAGGCTTAACAAGATTGCCGGAGTTTCCCAGCAGGAAGCAATTATTGAAGAGCTGGACAAAGCTTCTTATTACATTGAACGTAATGCCAACCCTAAAATGCTATTCCAGGCATTAACGTTCAAACTTTACCATGTTATCCAGAACAAAGTGGCAGTTACAACGATCTGAGTTTGACCAAAATCGCCTATTTTTGACAGTGTTGAGGAAAAACGGAAAGCATAATGCTTAAAGTTTAAGGTTTTGTGGAGGTGAGCTTTGGTGCTTTGTTCAACTTTTGTTGCGTCGCACTCTTGTACTGATATATCGCTATTCGTCATAGAAACTGTTGAGTCACAATAATTAAATATCATCATAGCACAGTTACGTTCTGAACGTACAAGTGAGTGACACAACCGAAGCATCATAGCAGTACTACAGCACACCCCAAAAATTTCCTCTTAAATTAATCAGGCAAAACGAAAGCTATACAGATGGCGTGTGGAAGTTGTGGAATAAAACCGGGTGGCTGTAAAAGTCATGGAAGCTGCGGAACAGGTAGTTGTAATCGTATGAACGTGTACGACTGGCTGGTGAATTTGCCTTTGGGCGATGCTGAAAGCAGTTGCAAGGTGATGGAAATAAGCTTTAACCAGGGTAGCCGTAAAGAGTTTTATCGCAATAGCAGTACACAATATTTTGAGAAAGGAGACCTTGTCTCAGTTGAGGGTGTTGGCGGTTTTGACGTGGGTCAAGTAAGCCTGACCGGTGAATTGGTTCGTGTTCAGTTGAAAAAGAAAGGTGTAGATGAGAATAACCCTGAGATCAAAAAAGTGCTTCGCAGAAGCACTGAAAGAGATCTTGAACTTTGGCAGCAACAGAAAGCCCGTGAAAAAGACGCATTGATCCGTAGCAGGGCTATGGCTAGAACCCTGAAACTGGAAATGAAGCTTGCAGAAATCGAATTCCAGGCTGACGGTAAAAAAGGAACCTTCTTTTACACTGCTGACGATCGTGTTGATTTTCGTGAACTTATAAAAATACTTGCCGGTGAGTTTAAGGTGAAAGTGGAAATGCGGCAGATCGGCATCAGGCAGGAAGCTGCAAAAGTGGGTGGCATCGGTAGCTGTGGAAGAGAACTTTGCTGTGCTACCTGGCTTACAGACTTTAAAAGTGTTACTACTACTGCAGCACGTTACCAGAACTTATCTATCAACCAAACGAAGCTTAGTGGTCAGTGTGGAAGATTAAAGTGCTGCCTTAACTATGAGCTGGATACATATTTAGATGCACTTCAGCATTTTCCCGATAATGCAGATACTTTGGAAACCACCAAAGGATTGGCTTTCCTGATAAAGAAAGATATTTTCCGTAACCTGATGTGGTATACTTTGCCGGATAGCAGTAAGCATTATCCCCTTACCATTAAGAGGGTGAAGGAAATCAAGCAGCTGAACAGCAGGGGTGAAAGAGTTGAGGAGTTGGGTGTTGTGGATGTAACCACCGGTAAACCGAAAGAAGTGGAACCTACTTTTGTTGACGTGGTAGGACAAATAAGCCTGCGTAATCTTGAAAAGAACGACAGGAGAAGGAGAGATCAGCAAAGGCAACAAAATCAGGGTGGCGGAAGGGAAAACCAACCTCAGCAAAGAGGACCGCAGCAAGGAAAACCTCAACAAGGTCAGCAGCAACAGCAGAAACCTCAACAACAAAACAGACCTCAACAATCTCAGAACAGACCACAAGGTCCAAGACCGAATGCACCACAAGGTGGACAGCAAGGAAGACCTCAACAGGGACAGGGTCAACCACAACAGCAACGACCACAACAAGGTCAGCAGCCAAAAGATGGCGGTCAACAGCAAAACAGGCCACCTCAAAGCAGACCTACCCTAAGCAAGCCACAAAATAAACCACCAGAAGCAGGGGAAGAGAAAAAAGAAAGTTGACGGTTGACGAAAAGGAGTTTGTCAAAGTTAATCGTTTGATTGGCATTGTTTTGGAAAGAGTGCAGGAAAATTTTATCGTATGAGAAAAGTTCTTGTTGCTGCGATAGCTATCATTTCAGCTTATTCTTTAAACGCCCAGAGTACAAAAACTCCAGCTTCTGCATCGGCGAAGCCAAATCCGGGTGGACTATACATTAAAGGTGGATTGAACCTGTCTAATATCTCCGTTACTTCAGATGGCAGGGTTGATGAAGCTAAGATGCTTACTAGTTTTAATGTTGGTATTCTAGGTGATATGCCTTTGGGTGATGCACTTTCATTCCAGCTTGGATTGCAGTTGACGGGTAAGGGTTCCAAGACCGAGATATACAACACTTCCAGCAGAACAGATAATTACTATAAAGTTAAGTTCAACCCACTTTACCTGGAGGTTCCGGCAAACTTTGTATTCAAAGTTCCTTTTGGAAATGATAGCAGGTTGTTCTTTGGTGCTGGTCCGTATGTAGCAATGGGTATTGGTGGAAAAACCAAAGGGGAGCAGAAGTTTTTAGGTATTATGAGTAGCTACGAAAAAGATATCCAGTTCAATAATGATGATCCTGCAACTTCAGGTCAGGAGGATGCCAGCGTAAACAAGTTGAGAAGATTTGATTACGGAGCTAACTTCTTAGGAGGATTTGAAGCTGGTAAAGCGATGATCGGTGTGAACTATGGATTGGGATTGGCTAAGATCGGTTCAAATGAAGCCAACAACAACGATCAGAATAAATACAGGGTTTGGAGTATTTCTTTGGGAATACAGCTTTGATGAATGCAATTGCTCCAAAAGCTAAATAAGTTCGGAAAAGAGAAGGAGCAGTTTGCTCCTTTTTCTTTTATCTCCCAGCGGAGCGTTATTTAATTATTGCTTTGTAGATAGCTTCCTGTATTGCCGGTCGAACACCTAATTGTCCCAGTTTGTTATTATCTCTTGTTGGTGTAACTCTATTTGAAAGAAAGATGTAGATGAGATCGTAAGCAGGATCAACCCAAACACAAATTCCGGTAAAGCCTGTATGTCCGAATGTTTTTGGTGAAGCTGATTTAGATGGATAAGGATCTTTTCTTGTGGCATTATCTTTTTCAGGTTTATCGAATCCGTAACCTCTTCGGCTTACTTTACTTTGATAATCTGTAAATTTTTTGATCGTCTTTCTTTTCAGAAAATCTTCATCCAAAGCATCTACTTCTCCATTATCTAACAGCATTTGGTAGATCTGAGCTAAGTCATAGGCATTGCTGAATAATCCTGCATGACCAGCCACTCCACCAAACAATGAAGCACCCTCATCATGAACATCACCTCTTATTGTTTGCTGGCGAAAATGCTTTTCGGTTTCAGTAGGAGCGATCATGTTAATGGGAATATGTTCTCTTGGTTTGAATGTGGTGCTCATCATACCTAAGGGCAGATAGAAATCCTCCCGAACATATTCATCAAGGGTTTTTCCGCTGATGCTTTCTACGATCTTTCCAAGAAAAATGAAATCATTGTCGCTGTAAACGTATTTGTCTTTATCGGTGAGTTTACTGTCTGCAATTCTTTTGTAGATGGAATCCTGCCAATCATTTCTCAGGTAAATATCTTCTGCAACCCTTATCGTAAATCCATCCTCTGCTTTGGTGCGATAGATCGAAGGATTTGGTTTTCCAGAAGCTTCAATCGTTTCTTTATAGAACGGGATAAAAGGAATCAATCCAGCCTGGTGAAGTAGTACATCTTTCACTTTTATGTTTGCTTTGTCTGTTCCAACCAACCAAGGAATGTATTGCTGCAACTCATTATCAAGTTTCAATTTTCCTTCACCATACAACTTCATCACAGCCATAGTTGTTGCTGAGATCTTAGTTACAGAAGCAAGATCATACACCGTTTCATTTGTTACTGCATCTTTCTTGTTGTAATCAAGAAATCCGTAAGACTTTTCAAAAGCAACTTTCCCATCTTTTGCTACTAAAACAACAGCACCTGGAAAAGCTCCTTGGCTGATAGCTGTGTTTACAATAGAATCTATCTCAATTTCCATGGAATTACTCAGTCCAACATCTCCAGGCTTGGTAAAAGGGAAATAATATTTTGCGGTTATTCCAGTTCCGAAGTGCAGATTTTCAGCCACTGTTACCGGCAGTTTTCCGACAGCTGTGATATTTCCTTTCAGAAGATCTACTGCAGCAAGCTGTGTTTCTTCGTTGCTCTCATAACAAGCCACGACATTCTTTGCTGAAGCGAAATTTTTGATCGCATAAGGATTTCCAAAGGCAAAAATGATCGTGCTGTCCTGAGATTGCAGTTCCTTCAAAAGCGATACGATCTCTTTGCTAAGTCCGAAATTATTTGCTGGTCTTCTGCTGTAATTGGTTAATCCTACAATTACAGCATTGTGCGTTTTAGCCAACTCCTGCCGAACTTGTGTTATGCCACTGTCTTTGTTGTTGATAAAAAGTGTTTTTGCTTTAAAATCTTTTTTCAACTTCTTAGCAAAATTTCCATTCTTATTATCTCCGATTCCTATGTACAAAATCTTTTTCTTGCACTTTAAAGGGAGCAATTCTTTGTTGGTGAGGTTGAGCACCGTTAAAGCCTGCCTTGCAATTTTCGCATTGATGTCTTTGGTTGAGGCATTCAGGTCCTGGGTGATATTCTTTGTTTCAATCGGTTGAAAGTTGTTTAGTCCAAGATGATATTTAGCCAGCAACACTTTCTTTACTCTTGCATCAATATCTGCCCAGGTAAGTTTTCCTTCGTTGATCGCTGCAAGTGTTTTTGCAATGCTACCTGCAACATCTCCTGGTAAGCACAACATATCATTACCTGCAATAAGCGATTGAACAGAAGCAGAACCTGCAGGATAGAATTTTGATACGCCTTGCATTTCAAGAGCATCGGTAAAGGTGATGCCTTGGAAGCCAAGTTCGTTTCGCAGTAACTCAGTTACGTTTTTATAAGAAAGTGAAGTCGCCTGGTTCTTTGTTGTGTCAATAGATGGAATGTACAAATGGGCTACCATCATGCTGCCTACTCCAGCTTTGATGATCTCACGAAACGGGTACAACTCTAAAGAATCAAGTTGCTCTTTTGTTTTGTTGATGATAGGAAGATCATAATGCGAGTCAACTGCAACGTCTCCATGACCAGGAAAATGTTTGGCTGTAGCCATTACGCCAACATCCTGCATACCTTTCATGTATTGCACACCGTAAAGTGCAACTTTGTATTTGTCTTCTCCAAAGCTTCTGTCGTTGATAACAGGATTGTTTGGATTGTTGTTGATGTCAACAACAGGAGCATAGTTCACATGAATACCAATTCGCTTGCACTGTTCGCCAACTGCTTTGCCAAAGTCATAGATCAGAGCAGCATCAGGAACGGCACCAATCATCAACTGACGAGGAAAGCTGATAACACTATCAAGCCTCATTCCTAAACCCCACTCTCCATCAATGCAGATCATTAAAGGTGTTTTGGCAGTGGCTTGATAGAAGTTGGTCAAATTTGCCTGACGAACAGGTCCACCCTGGAAGAAACATAAACCGCCAACGTTGTATTGCTTGATGAGATTGGTGACCTGGTTAATGTGATCCTGACCCAAATTACTATGAGCCCTGATGATCATGAGCTGTGCAATCTTCTGTTCCGGAGGGAGTGTTTTGAAAACGCTATCTACCCAGTTGACAGCCTCAGGTGTTTTTTTATAGAAATCCTGTGCTATAACATTCAGTGAAACAACTGTGCAGAGAATAAAGAGGAGTTTTTTCATACAGCTACGACCTTAATGGAGCCGCCAAGTTAAATATTATTG
>JANPIB010000108.1:0-26892 GCA_031424775.1 Chitinophagales bacterium
GACTGTATTGTTGTTGATATGGGTAAAGATGTAGAGCAAGAGTTAAAGAACATAAAAGTCTTGAAACATTCTTCAGGTGCAACAGCAACTCCGTTGATCATTTGTGTGGATAGAGATATATCTGCTTCAGTAGAAATGGAATTGAAAAAACTTTCTGATGTGGTGATCAGAACCACATCGACTTCTAATGATCGACTAATGGAAGAATTGGAGTTATTCTTATATAAGGTAGAGGATAATAGTAGTTTACCTCAACTGAAAGTAGCTGAAACTGAAAGAACTGGATTAGCTGGAAAAAAAGTGCTTTTGGTAGATGACGATATGAGAAACGTTTTCTCCCTTAATGCTGCACTGGAAATGCAACAAGTAAATGTGATTACTGCAAGTGATGGAAACGAAGCGATTGCAGCATTAAAAGAACATAAAGATATTAACCTGGTGTTGATGGATATAATGATGCCGGATATGGATGGCTACGAAGCGATGAAGTATATCAGAAAGAAAATGGGAATGCTAAAATTGCCGATCATTGCTTTAACTGCAAAAGCAATGTCAGACGATAAAGAGAAAGCACTGGAAGCGGGAGCCTCGGATTACATCACCAAACCTGTAGACCTTAACAAGCTTTTTTCATTAATGCGTGTATGGATCGCTAAGTGATATGCAAAACAGGAAAACCGAAATAAAAGAGGAAGAGCTAGATGAGTTGCTGCTGCTGATAAGGCAAATGTATGGTTATGACTTTACAGGATATTCAAAAGCTTCGCTGATTCGGCGGTTCCAAAAAATAATGGATGATGCGAAGATGAAGACCGCTTACGATCTTAGGTTTTATCTTACAAACGATAAAAAACACTTTGATTGGTTTCTACAAACCGTTACTGTGAACGTAACAGAAATGTTCAGAGATCCTTCTTTTTATAAGGCGATTAGGGAAAAGGTATTACAAAGGTTGGCTACTTATCCTATCATTAAAATATGGCATGCTGGGTGTTCATCTGGTGAAGAAGTTTTTTCAATGGCGATCCTTTTGCATGAAGCAGGATTATTAGAGAGAACAAAAATATACGCAACAGATATTAATCCCGCCAACCTGGAGAAAGCAAAAAAAGGAGTTGTGCATTTGCAGCAGATGAAAGACTTCACTTTCAATTACCAGCAGAGTGGTGGTCAGGAAGATTTTGCAGATTATTATACAGCCAGATACAATGGAGCACTAATACGAAAAGACTTGCGGGATAAGATTGTATTTGGACAACATAATCTCGTTACAGATGGTGTATTTAACGAGTTTCAATTAATCTGTTGCCGTAATGTGCTTATTTATTTTGAGAAGGAATTACAGGATCGTGTAATTAAACTTTTTGAAGAAAGCTTATCACCTTTTGGTTATCTGGCACTTGGAGTAAAAGAATCTTTACTATTCACTGAAGTGCGAGACAAGTTTGAAGTCGTTGATCTAAAAGCAAAAATATTCCGGAAAAAACACTAATGCAGCAACACCAATACGACATCGTGGTAATTGGAGGATCAGCAGGAAGTATTCCGGTTGTCTCAGATATCCTAAGTGGGTTGCCTTCCAAACTTCGTATACCTATTGTTATTGTTTTGCACCGCCAGAGAAATGTGAGGAGTGAAATGACAGAGATATTCCAGGCTAGGAGTCGTGATATAAAAGTAATAGAACCAGAAGATAAAGAACCTGCCTTGCCTGGAAGTATTTATCTCGCACCGCAGAATTATCATTTGTTAATTGAGACAAAAAAAAATTTTAGTCTTGATTATTCTGAGCAGGAGCATTTTAGCAGACCATCCATAGATGTAACTTTTGAAAGTATTGGCAGGGTGTATGGAAAAAAAGCGGTAGCTATATTACTAAGTGGTGCAAACAAAGATGGCACTTGTGGAATCGAATTTATTCTTCAGCAGAATGGGAAAGCAATAGTGCAGGACCCTGCTACTGCAGAATATCCTATCATGGTTCGTTCCGCTATTGAGATATCTAAAAACGTGCTTGTGTATACTCCTGATGAAATAGTTAAATATATAGCTAACCTTACAACAATAGATAAATGACATTGGATCAAAAATTTACCATTTTACTCGTCGATGACCGACAGGAGAATCTTATCTCATTAGAAGAAATACTTTCTAATAATAACCGCAGGTTTCTTAAAGCCACTTCTGGTAATGAAGCGTTGAAACTAGTGTTGAAATATGAGGTGGGGTTGATCTTGCTTGACGTTCAGATGCCCGAAATGGACGGCTTTGAAGTTGCACGTTTGTTGAAACTCAACCCAAAGACAAAAGACATATCAGTTGTTTTTGTAACCGCTATTTCGAAAGATGAACAATATGTACTGAAAGGTTTTAGTGAAGGAGCTGTTGATTACTTGCACAAGCCACTTGATATAAATGTTACCAGGGCAAAAGTGAATGTATTTGAACAACTTTACTGGTATCAACAAAAACTGAAGAAAACAGCAGATGATCTTCAAAAAGTAAATAAGCAATTAGAGAGATTTGGCTATGTTGTATCTCATGATCTTAAAACACCACTGGCTTCATTGATTATGTTGCTGGACATGTGCGTTAAGAATGAATCACTTCAGGATAACGCTGAGGTGAAAATGCAGCTTGATATCGCATCGCAGGTAAGTCATCAGCTTTCAGATATGATTAATTCAATTCTAGAATATTCCAGGCAGAATCTTGAACAGCAAAAGGAGGAAGAGGTTAACACTATAGAGCTGATACAACAGATTGGGTTCACCCTGGGTCAGCAACGTAAGTTGAATCTTACCGTCAAAGAAGATATGCCAGTATTAATGACTAACAGGGCTAAGCTTCAGCAAGTGTTCCAAAATCTGATAGGTAATGCTATCAAGTACAGCGATAAGGATGAGATCATAATTGAAGTGGGAGTGAAGGATACAGAAGAGTTTTATACTTTTTATGTTGCTGATAATGGACCTGGTTTAAGAACAGAAGACACTCGTCGAATTTTTAAATTGTTTGAAGTAGGCGATAATAAGGCCGGAGTGGATGGCAGCACTGGTGTAGGACTAAACCTTTTGAAGATGCTGGTAGAAGAGCAAGGAGGAAAGATTTGGGTTGAGTCTCAGCAAACCAAGGGAAGTATGTTTTTCTTTGAATGGCGAAAGCATGAAAGTTGATTTAGGATAATCCGCTGATCTTATACACACCATCGCTTACTTTAACTTCGATCACATCTGCTTCAATACTGAAGTGTTCTTTGTATGCGTTAGTAATATTCTGAATGGTTTTCTCAAGCTCAGTGTTCCTGATAAGGTTAATGGTACAACCTCCAAAACCTCCTCCCATTACTCTTGAACCCGTGACGCCATTTATTTTTGCCTGTGCAACTAAATAATCCAACTCTTCACAACTCACTTCATAATCTTCACTTAACCCTTGATGTGTTTCATACATCAATCTTCCAAAGTCTTCTATACGGTCATTCGTTAGGTAATCAGAAGCAAGTCTTGTTCGTTCTATTTCATTTACTACAAAGTTGCAGCGACTGTAAATAACTTCTTCCATTTCATTTTTATACCCACGGATAAATTCTATTGAAACATCTCTGAAACTGTTTATCGAACTGTCTTTTATCTGCAAAAACCTGAGACCTTCTGCACATTGGCTTCTTCTTACATTATACGCTCCACTTGCAAGTGAATGTTGTACTTTGGTATTGATCAGCACAAGTTTGTGGTCTTTTAAATTGAAAGGAATGTATTGATGTTCTATTATTTTGCAATCAAGCATGATGATATTATCTTTCTTTCCCATCAAACTTGCATATTGATCCATGATGCCACACTTAACACCAGGATACAAGTGTTCTGCTCTTTGAGCCATTAAGGCAAGTTCCTTTCTTGATTGGTTTAAGTGAAAAATATCATTTAAAGCATAGGCTAAACCACATTCTACTGCAGCAGACGACGATAATCCTGCACCCACAGGCAGGTTTCCACCGAATACACAATCAAATCCTTTTATGGCTAAGCCGTTTTCAAGTAAGACGTGAATTACACCAAGTATGTAATTCTTCCAGCCATCTTGAGGATATATATTATCAAATGAAGCTGTACACTCTTCGTTTAAATCATAGCTGTAACAGTTGATCGTTAACAAATTGTTTGGTGCTACTGCAAACCAAATTCCTTTATCAATCGCAGCAGGCATTACATATCCATCATTGTAATCCACATGTTCACCTATAAGGTTAATTCGTCCTGGAGAAAAAAATAGAAGCGGTGTTTTATTATATCTTTCTTCAAAGGCAGTTGTAACTTTTTGCAGAGCCATAATGCATCTTAATTCTCATGTGAAACTACGATAAAGAGAAATCTGTATGCTTAAGTATGTGATATATTCTCTACATCTAAGTTCTAAGCTTGAGTATTAAACTTATGTACATGTATGGGTTGGAGCATATTGTGTTTGGGGCATAATTATGGACTGTTTTTTTTAATGAATAATGATATGCAAAGTCCCATGACCTTTCCTTTAACTTTTTTGGTAGATATCGATCTTGTATGCTTCTCTCATTTACGTTGGAACTTTGTTTATCAGCGACCGCAGCATTTGATAAGTCGATTTGCAAAGCAATGCAGAGTTTTTTTTGTTGAGGAGCCTGTATTTGATGACAACCCCCATCTTGAAATTAGTGAGGCTGAAAATAATATTTGGATCGTCGTGCCCCATTTAAAGAGTGGATTATCAGAATATGAGATAAGCCTTGAGAAGAAAGCAATATTCGATGAACTGTTTACTTCAAAGCAGATTAAAAAATTCTTCTCATGGTATTATACACCTATGTTTTTACCATCTACCAGGCATTTGACTCCCGAGTTTGTTGTGTACGATTGCATGGATGAGTTATCAGCTTTTAAAAATGCGCCACAGGCACTTAAGCTTCTTGAGCAAGACTTATTAGATAGAGCTGATATTGTGTTTACAGGTGGCTACAGTATTTATGAAGCAAAAAAATATCAGCATAGAAATATTCATCCTTTTCCGAGCAGTATAGATAAATCTCATTTTGAGAAGGCAAGAACCATTAAGAGTGATCCAGACGATCAAAAAGATATTCCATATCCTCGGTTGGGATTTTATGGAGTACTTGATGAAAGATTTGATATTGATACTATCGCAGAAGTAGCGAAGCAAAGACCTGACTGGCATTTTGTAATGCTGGGACCGGTGGTAAAAATTGATCCTGCATCACTCCCTCAGTTAGAGAACATTCATTATTTGGGAGCAAAAGAATACAAACAATTACCAGATTATTTATCAGGTTGGGATATTGCCTTGATTCCTTTTGCACTAAATGAATCAACGAAGTATATCAGTCCAACAAAAACGCCTGAATACCTGGCTGGTGGTAAACCAGTAATTTCAACACCTATCAGTGACGTGGTTAACCCATATCAGAAATACAATCTAGTTCATATTGCATCAGATGCTAAGCAATTCATTAATGCGGCGGAAAAAGAGCTGCAAAAAACAGACAGAACAGAATGGCTGCAACGTGTAGATGCTTTTCTTGCACACCAGAGTTGGGATAAAACCTGGCTGCAAATGGCAGAATTAGTAGAACAAACAAGAAGTACAGAATCACTAACAAGAAAAAAAACGAAAGGGCAATATGTTTGATTACTTGATCGTGGGAGCAGGATTTGCCGGAAGTGTTCTGGCTGAAAGATTAGCATCGGAGGGAATGAAGGTATTGATCATCGATCAACGAAATCATATAGGTGGCAATGCTTACGATTGTTACAATGACGATGGAATTTTAATACATAAATATGGGCCTCATATCTTTCATACAAATTCAAGGGAAGTATTCGATTATCTGGGAAATTTTACTGAATGGAGAACGTATGAGCACCATGTACTAGGTAGTGTAGATGGTCAGTTAGTTCCAATTCCCATTAATTTAAATACGATCAATAAACTTTACGGACTCAATCTTTGCTCAGATGAGGTAGAAGATTTTTTCGCTAAAAGAGCGGTGCCGGTTGATCGTGTAAAAACATCCGAGGATGTAGTAATCAGTAAAGTTGGGAAAGAACTCTACGAGAAATTTTTCAGAGGTTACACAAGAAAGATGTGGGATCTGGATCCATCAGAATTGGATGCTTCAGTAACTGCGAGAGTTCCAACAAGAACAAACAAAGACGGTAGGTATTTTACAGATACATATCAGGCAATGCCGTTACATGGTTATACAAAGATGTTCGAAAAGATGTTAAGCCATCCAAACATCAAGATCATGCTTAATGTTGATTATAAAGAGATCAAAGAGGTGATTCCTCATAGAAACTTAATTTATACCGGGCCAATTGATAGTTATTTCAACTATTGTTATGGCAAATTACCATATCGCTCCCTGGAATTTAAGTTTGAAACAGTAGATGCTGAATATTTTCAGCCAACGGGTACTGTGAATTATCCTAACGACCAGCCTTATACACGAATCACTGACTTCAAGTATGTAACAGGTCAAAAGCATCCTCGAACCGCTATTGTCTATGAATTTCCAAAAGCTGAAGGTGATCCGTATTATCCTGTTCCAAGACCAGAAAATGCAGAACTCTATAAAAAATATCAATCATTAGGCGAAGCCCAGCCAAATGTATACTTCACCGGCAGGCTGGGAACATACAAGTATTATAATATGGATCAGGTAGTGGCACAGTCGCTTACGCTGTTTAAAAAGATGATGCAGGCTAACGCCGAAAAAGAATCTGATAATGCACAGAAAGCAATCTTACCGGCAGCCTGAGATTTGGGGAGGCATTGAATGTACCATTGTAAGAATTGGTGACTCTTTCAATGACCAACTTGAATACAGTGGTCATTATTCTCGTGAAACAGATATAGCAACATTGGCGGCAACAGGGATAAAAAAGTTGCGGTATCCTATTTTGTGGGAGAAGCATCAACCGTTGCCAGACCAGCAGATTGACTGGACATGGATTGAAGGACAGTTAAACTTGATTAAAAGTCATGGAATTGATCCTATTGCTGGATTGGTGCATCATGGTAGCGGTCCAGAATATACAAGTTTAGCTGATTCTAAGTTCCCAGACCTTCTTGCAGACTATGCTGGGAAAGTAGCAGAGAAATTTCCTTGGATTGAGTTTTATACACCTGTTAATGAACCACTAACAACAGCTCGGTTCAGTGGTTTGTATGGTATATGGTATCCTCATCTTAAAGATGATCATTCATTCCTGACGATGTTAGTGAATCAAGTGAAAGCGACAGTGCTTAGCATGAAAGCAATACGCCAGATCAATCCAAACGCAAAACTTGTACAAACTGAAGATCTTGCAAAGACCTATAGTACACCTCTTTTAAAATATCAGGCAGATTTTGAGAATGAACGACGATGGTTATCTCTTGATCTGCTCTGCGGAAAAGTAGATCAGCATCATCCTTTGTGGCGTTACCTCATGAAGTTTAATGTGAATAAAGACGATCTCATCTTTCTGCAAAAAAATCCTTGTCCACCAGATATTCTTGGCTTCAATTATTATCTTACTTCAGAGCGATATTTAGATGAGAACATGATCCCTTATCGGCTTGATACACATGGGGGCAACTATAAACACAAGTATGCCGATGTTGAGGCAGTACGAATCGAAGTAAAAGAACCTTCAGGAATCAAAGTATTACTACGAGAAGCTGTAGATAGATTCCAACTGCCTATCGCAATAACAGAAGCACACCTGCATTGCTCGAGAGAAGAACAGTTGAGATGGTTCACATATATCTATAGTGCCTGTGATGATTTATCGAAAGAAGGTTTTCAAGTTGAAGCAGTTACAGCCTGGAGTATGCTGGGCAGTTTTGGTTGGAACAAACTGCTAACCTGCTCTCCTGGAGAATACGAACCTGGTACGTTCGATGTAAGAACGGGTGTGGCTCGACCTACAGCTCTGGCAAAGTACATCGCTGATATCACAGATTCCCCTTTGCATCAACGACTTGTTAACGCACAGCCTGGATGGTGGTCAAGAGATTCACGTTATCTCATTTCATCGTCTTCACCGGTTATACCAATAAGTGCTGCTGCTAACGTACAGCCATTGCTTATACTCGGTAAGAACGGAACCTTAGGTAAGGCTTTCTCTAAGTTATGTAACCAAAGAAATATCGCTAACATTTTACTATCAAGACAAAACTGTGACATCACTGATAAATCATCAGTTGAAAAAATAATTCAGCAATATAAACCCTGGGGTATTATCAATACCACAGGATATGTTAAGGTGGATGAAGCCGAGACTGATTGTGATAATTGTTATGCTTCCAATACAATAGGGGTGGAGCACCTTGCAAAAGCTTGTGAAACTACAGGAGTAAAGTTGGTTACATTCTCATCAGATCTTGTATTTGATGGAAGGAAGATTTCTCCCTACGTAGAAAGCGATCAAGTAAACCCACTGAACGTTTATGGAAAAAGTAAAGCCAGAGCTGAGCATTTTGTATCGATGCAAAACCCTTCAGCGCTGATTATCAGAACCAGTTCTTTCTTTAGCACCTGGGATGAATATAATTTTGCTCATTTTACAATCCAGCTACTTTCGAACCGTCAGCAATTCACAGTAGCAAAAGATGTGTACATATCGCCAACGTATATTCCTGACTTGGTGAATGCCACACTTGATCTGATGATTGACGACGAAAGCGGCATCTGGCACCTCATAAACGATGGAATTACAACGTGGGCTGAGTTTGCTTTTGAAATTGCCGATAGGGCAGCCCTTGATACCAGCTTTATTAATGTAATGACACCTGCTGAGATCAATTGGGCAGCACCACGACCTGCATATTCGGTACTTAAAACGGAGAAAGGATACCTGCTACCTACATTAGAAAATGCTTTAGACCGATTCTTTGCTTGTCCAATCCTTCATAAGAAGCTTCAGGTAGCACAACACGTTTTGCAAAGGCGTTCGATATTAAAATGAACTACACCAAACGCTTTAGTATTTTTTTAAATGCTGGCGAGGCTACTTTTGATGTTGGAAAGTATCAAATACCCCAACCACTATACCTATGAATACAAATTCACTTCCCCAACCTTCATTGGAGTTTCAAAATATAGCCGGAAGATGGACCGAAGAAAAGGCTAACGAATGGTATAAAAAAACCGGATGGCTTATTGGCTGTAACTATATTCCAAGCTCAGCAATTAACCAGTTGGAAATGTGGCAGGAAGAAACCTTTGATCTTGCAACGATTGAAAGAGAACTGGGCTGGGCGGCAGAACTTGGTTTTAATACAATCAGGGTATTCCTTCATAATTTGTTGTGGGAAGAGGATCAGGTAGGCTTTCTTGCAAGAATCAATTTATTCTTAACAATTGCAGAGAAGTTCAATATTAAAACCATGTTTGTTTTGTTTGATGGAGTGTGGGATCCCAATCCCAAGCTTGGCAAACAACCCGAACCCAAGCTTAACGTACATAATTCTGGCTGGGTTCAAGCTCCTGGTTTTGACGTATTGAATGATCCTACAAAATATGCTGGCTTGCATAGCTATGTGCATGGTGTGGTGAGTCATTTTAAAAATGATGAGCGAGTGATTATCTGGGATTTGTTTAATGAACCCGATAACATGAATGTTGCCAGCTATAAAGATGATTACTATGTAGAGCATAAAGCTGAATTGGCAATGAAGCTTTTACATTATACAATCGGTTGGGTTAGAGATATCAATCCTGAACAGCCCATAACAATGGGTCCCTGGCAGGAAATACATGATTGGACAAGCGAAACAACTACCAATTCCATAGATAATTTCATGTTTGCTCATTCAGATGTAATCACATTCCATTGCTACAGCAACAAAGAGGGTATGGAAAATCGCATCAACCAGCTAAAGCGGTTTAACAGGCCGATGATGGTAACTGAGTACATGGCAAGAGCATTGAATAGTACCTTCGAACAAATACTTCCAATGTTGAAACAACACAATGTTGGTGGATATAATTGGGGCTTTGTACAAGGTAAGTCACAAACAAATTGCCCCTGGGATTCATGGCAGTTAAAGTATGAGCATGAGCCGGAGTTATGGTTTCATGATATTTACAGAACCAACGGTATGCCTTACGATTGGACTGAAGTTGAAACCATCAAGCTTCATGCAAAATAAAAAGGTTAAATAATTCTGGAATGGTGATATGTTAATCTGAACGTATCACCACTTTGCTTTTAGCTGATGATCTGCTACTGAAGTATAATGAGTTCTTTCTCCAACTTATCGAAGTTCTCTTCATTCTTATCAACTGCAAACTTCCTTATCTTATCACATTCTTTCTTACTGTTGAATTGCATCCTGAACATGAGTTTTGTTTTGTTGTTTTCAACAACTTCAAAGGTTGTAACAACACGAAAGTGAGGTTGGGAAATACGGTCCCAGGCGATCAATGAAGGATATTCTACCTGTAAAAAAACAACTTCGTTAGGATAGTTACCTTTCTCAGGCCCATGCATCACAAACTTCCATTTACCACCCGGAACAGGATTAAACTCTTGAAAGGTGTTTGTGAAGCCTGCTGGTCCCCACCAACGTTGTAGTATCTCAGGATCCGTCCATGCCTGGAAAACTGATTCTCTTGGAGCTGAGAAAATACGTGTGCTCAAAATTTCACAATCTGCCAAAGTGTTGAAAAGATTGTTGTTGTTCATTACACTACTTTTAGCTCTATTTCTTACGAAGTTTCTTCTTCATCTCCAGATAGTCCAAAAAATATATTATTCGTACTGAAAAATTATTGTTCTGCGGTGCTTCAAGTGTTCTGCCAAAGTTTTTAAAGTAATTATCTCCACTAGTTATGCCGTAAGGTATCGATTCAAAAAAACTCGTATTGTTCTTGTACAACAGATTGATGAAACTTCCGGGAGCAAACTGCCAGTTAAATTGTGCTTCAAAAATAAAGTCGTTGTAATTTGGTGCACTTGCCTTTGTGAATGTAGCGTTATGCTGCAGATCTCCATTTGGCAATAATGTATAGAGTTCTTTCAAATTCACTCGGCTCCAGTAATGTCTAACACGAGTGGTGAAAACCATCATCGGGTTAAAGCTATATTTCAGGTTTAAGGAATTCTCGATAGTAGCCACATCTCTACGAGAGAAGATGATATCTTTTGTGGCATTATCAATTGTAGCAAAGCCAACATTGTTGGTTTGAGGATCCAATTGAAGTGAATGTGATAACGACATCTTTTGATTGAAACGATAATTTTGCTCTACAAAAAGAGAATAGCGTTTTGACTTGAACATTGTACGATCTACATAAAAAAAATTCATGCTGCCACTGTATTTTTTCGCACTATTACTTTCCACCCGAAAGTTAGCGTACCAATCTCCCCACCCATTGAATACTCTACCTGGCACTCTTGGCTCATAAAAGTTCTTTGTTTTGGGTTCATAGCCAATACCAAAACCTCCAGACCATAAGTTCTTTAGCTGGCCATTCATGTTCATGTTGATGTTGGCATTTTGGTAACTCATAGGCTTGAACATCTGTGAATAGAATACATTAAAGTTTAAGTTGATCCTGTTGTACCAAGTGGTCGGTTTTAGCCAGTTATATCCCGCCCAAAGTGAATGATTGAAGTAGTTGTTGTTGGTAAAGTATCCAAGATCGTTACTGTTGAACTTATCATCTGCCAACTCCTGGTAATAATTGAATCTTAATCTTCCACTTGCCTTACCAAAATAGGCACTATGGGTATATCCCGTAAGCGATTTACCACCGGGTAAATAATTGGTAAGATTGCTCATCGCTATCTTTCCTCCTAAATTCCATGTGTTCTTTTTATCATAGAAATCAAATAACCCTGATGTTACTGTAGCATCGTAATCATGACCACTACGCAAAACACTTGTGTTTACAAAGCTTATACTTGAGTTGTGTTTCAATGTTTGGTCAAGTACAAAAATGTTGTAATTGGTTAAGGGACTAGTTTCAATCTTTCGCTCATTTCCTTTATCATCAGAAATTACTGCGTATTGCGAATTGGCTACAGCATTAAAGAACCCAATACCTAATCCTCCTTTAAGTCTGCCGGAAACTTTTGTAGCGTTGATGAGCTTTGTTTCTCCCGGATTTTTCACCACTCGTTCATTTGTGGCTAGTTGGCTATACGGAAGTCCAAAATGCAAAGGTGTTCCGCCTACACGGCGTGAGTAAAAGAAGTTCCCTTTATTAAAGAGCTCCAATCCTTCAGTAAAAAAAGGTCGGTTCTCATTGTATCGTACTTCAAAAGGAGAAAGGTTCAGTACACGATTATCACTTTGTACTTGGCCAAAGTCAGGGATCAATGTCATGTCAAGCGTTATTGCCTGGTTGATACCATATTTCAGATCCATCCCGCCGTTTACAGAAGAGGTCCAGTTACTGAATCCTGCTTGATTCGCAGGATAATGATTCACATAATATGAGAGATATGGCGAGAATTGAAGACGCATTGGGGGTTTAATATTTTCCAGCCCTGTCCAAAATCCTTCCTGGGTAAGAAATCCATTTGTATTTGGGTTGATGGGATTCCAGGCATATTGCTGAGAGGTCTTTTGCCTTCTGCGAGTAACATTAAATCCCCAATCCTGAATATTCGCTTTGCTGAATCTGATAGCCGAGAAAGGAAGAAAGATTTCGAAACTCCATCCATCATTATGTATCAGTGCAGCACTTTTCCAAACCGCATTCCAGGAGAAGTCTTCTCCATCGTTACTCATCTTGGCATCCATCTGTTCACCACGTGGCGTAACAAAATATTCAAATCCATTGATCTTATCCTTATAAGTGTCGAATACAAATCCAATGAAATCATTATTACCAAAACCATCTCGTCCGTTCACTTCGGCTGCAATGCTATCCTTTGTTCTTTCATGGCAATATCCACCCATATAAATTCCCTCATCGCTATACAGCATGTAAACTTCTGTACGTAATGCCGGATCTTCCGGACGAAATGGAGTAGGGCGGAACTCAGTAAAACCTAAAGCTGCCGGTGCATCCTTCCAGGCAGAATCATTCAACAATCCGTCAATCTTTATAACTGCCGTAGTTCGTTTAGCTGGAAACGTTTTTGGTGTTGCAGGATTTTGTGCATTGGCAATGAAGCAAATAGCGATCAATAGCAATGAACAGATAAATTTCATCAGTTAGTATTTAAGGGTAGCGAACATACTTTTAATCGCACAAACAACGTTGCCGTACATGATAGGTTACTGCCACCTATAAAAATTAACAACAAAATGGGAAGCGGCTTTAGTTGGGTGAGGATAGACTCTGATGATGTTGTATGTATCATTTGGTAGAATTGTTGCTTCAATGCTTGCATGGCGGTAAGCTTTAATCATAAAACAAAAAAGTGGTATGCTCTTGCAGGAAGAATCGGCCTTTCAGCAAAGGGAGTTGTTTATTTCTTAAGTGGACTGGTGGCTATGTTTGCTGCACTTCACCTGCAAGGAAAAACTGCTAAAGATGCTGGACAACAAGGTGTGTTTGATTTAGTAGGTGATCAACCAATGGGCAATTCCGTCCTCATTGCCATTGCAGCAGGGTTGGTGTGTTTTACGATCTGGAGAATAATACAATGTTTTGCAGATACTGAGGGGAAAGGCAATGATAAAGGAGGATTGACGAAACGAGTTACTTACTTATACAGTGGATTTTTTTATGCTGCCATCGCATGGTATGCATTGAAAGAAGCTTTTGGAAAAAGCAGTGGCGGTAATAGTAAACAAGGTTATATCTCAAAGTTACTGTCAATGCCTTATGGGCAATGGATAGTAGGAGTGATAGCTGCCTGCATAATTGCCGTAGGACTGTATCAGTTATACCGAGGTATTTCAGGAAAATATAAGAAATATGTTCGCTCAGCCTTGCATAAAGATGCAGCACCGTGGATTAGTACAGCAGGCGTTGCAGGTTATAGTGCAAGAGGATTGGTTTGGATGATTATTGGATGGCTTTTTATAAAATCAGCAGTTAATTCAAATGCCAGGTATGTAGGTGGAAGTGATAAAGCTTTTTCGTGGCTACAAAATGGTTGGTATGGTAGCATCCTCTTAGGTATAATAGCATTAGGATTGATCTGCTATGGAATCTTTATGTTTCTAAGGGCACATTACCAGCAATTATGATAAAGCGGCTGCTTCAATTTTTTCTTTCCCGGGTAAAGTTCCTTTGTCCTGTTGTTCATCTGTTTTTATGGCAGGTATAGCCTCACTGAAGATGAGTTGCTTTTCTACAGCATGTTTTGATGCTTCTACTGTGTTCTCTACGATGATCATTTCTACTTTGGTCTCTTTCAGTGATTCGGAAATATCTACGGCTATACGTTTTCGCTCTGCCAATTCAACATCTCTTATGTAAACAGAAAGTATTCTTCCGGGAAAAGCTTTTATCACCTCACGATAAATAGAAGGATCTTCCTGTCCACTATCACCAATCAATACAAAAGGCAAATGTGGGTATGCCTCCAAAATCTGTTTGATTTCTTTGAATTTATGTTCCAGGTGACCAGAGCCGGTAACCATTTCTGCATTAAGTCCGAAATCTCTGAGCAGAAGTGGTCCTGCAGGAATACTATTGAGGTCGAGAAATTCTTTTAGTAAATCGTATAAATTCCATGGGCTGCTACTTACATAAAAGAAGGGGTTATTTCGTTTCCCGTTTCTGCCTAACTGTAAGGCACGATAGAATTCAGATACTCCTGCGAATGGTAAACGAGTCCTGGCATTGTTTAGAAAAGTAGTACGGCTCATAGCAAGTAAATTGGTGGCCGTACTTTTTATGATGGTATCATCTATATCACTTATTATCCCAAATTCAGCATCAGCTGGTGGTATCATTACTTCAGCATTAGCTTGCAAGTCTTTTTGAAAAGGTATTGGTGCATCTATCATTTGGAGAGGCACTGAGTGCCACAGCGTTTCAGTAATGATCGGTTCCTCCGGATGCAGATCAAGAACGAAATAGCCTTCTTTGTCAGTAGTAACCTGCAAAGGCTTTTTATCTAAAGTCACTTGTAAAATAGCTCCTGGTACTTCGTCACTTTCAAACCGCTTATACATGTTCAGCAGGTTATGAAAGATGGTGTCTTTATCGGCTGCAGCGGTGATCTTCTTATCCTCCAGTACCCTTCCTTTTATGTACATACGTCGTTGGGTTCCATAGGTACGATATGGTACGATCTGGATGGGATCATTCAAATGCAACTTGCGGCTGAAATCAGAACGAAGTTCATCCCATTTATCTTCAAGGGATCCAGCCCATTTCGAAAAATGCTTGTTCCAGTTATCCATTGGCTATATCATGCACAATTTTAATGCGAGACTTTAAAAAAGTTGGTGAGCTATTTTATAAATGAAATTAGCCTTATTAGTACCATAAAAAAACGCTGAATTGCTCAGCGTTCTTGTCTGTAATTTATTTGAAATGGTTGATCACTCTTTATAATTGCCCTTTTTACTTTTTCTACTATCTCTTGCTTTTTTAACGCCATAGCCAACACCTGCAGCAAGAAGTACACTCAATCCACCATCTAAAGGTGCATCATTGTTTGGGGGATCGCCACCATTTTCTTCAGGCTGAGCTGTTGCCGTGGCACAACAAATGAATATTAATACCAGCACATATGCTATTTGTATCTTGATTCTTTTCATTAATCAGAGTTATTGCTTGATGAAAGTTTCGGTTACGATCTCCCCTTTATTACTCACAAGACGTACTATGTATGCACCAGGTGGGATATCTGTAGTGCTCACCTTAATCACTCCATTGTTAACTGGTATATTAGTAGCCAAAACAGATTGACCATACATGTTTGTCACTCGAAGCTCATATCTATTATTACCTCCGGAATTCAACACAATATTCAGTTGATCTTTTATTGGGTTTGGATACAGATAAAGTGTAACAGATTTGCCGCTCTGGATTTTTACAATTGAACTGTAGCCTGTACTTCCATTTTTATTGTTGATGCGAATACGATAGAAGCTAATCTGTTCGGATGGTTCTTTGTCTGTAAATAAATAGTTAGCTGTAGCAATATTCTGTGCTGCAACTGATCCAATGGCTCTAAAGTTTCTTCCGTCATTAGATTTCTCAACGGTGTAATCAATCACATCAAATTCTCCTTTTACAGTCCAACTAAGCTGAACAAATTCATTCTTCTGTTGTGCAGAAAGATCAATTGATCTTATTGGAAGTGCTGAAGTATTTCTGAAAACTATTTTGAATCGGCTATCTCCCTGTGAAGCTGCATTTGCATCGATATTGAACGTATAAGTGGTTTGAGTTCTTACATCTGTTACAGTGTTGGTGTAACTATCCAAGAGCTGTATTGTTTGAGCTTGTATAAGGTCTTGAAACTCCGAGAAACTAAGTTTATAACTTCCGTTTGTTGTTGTTTCAACAGTTAGGCTAACCGTATCTGAAGTAAATGCCAGTGGTCTTGTTTGTATGGCAAATCCCCTCGTGCCTTTTCTTGATGCCAGGTAAGTGCCGCTGTTAAAAGTTACGGCATCAAACACATTTTCAGTAATAGTGATCAGCGGATCATTTCCAAATCTTATAACGATCTCATCCAAATGGATATTAGTTGCATCACTATATTTAACTCTGATTCGTTCAGCCCAGCTATTGGTTCTGAACATGGTATTTCCATTCTGCGTAGTTGAACTTTTGTGTGATTCTCTAAATACCACATTTCCACTTGCTCCACTTGAACTTGCTTCTAGAAAAATTGACTGACCTGAAGCAATGATCGCCGGATTACTGTTTCCTGCCGGAAAATTGGTGGTGGTACCAGCATCATACGTAGCGAAGTTGTTAGTACTGCTTTGAGAACTGTATGCCCAGAATTTATTACTAATGTTAGCACTGTTTGATCCTCCAGCTCCATTTGCTGTTGCATCAGATTTAAAAGTAGTGAAGCTTAATTCACTGGCATACGGATTACCTACCAATGTATATAAATGTGTTGCAGGTGCATTGAGAGTTACTGCCACACTTCCTTGAGCTAAAGTTCCGGTAGCGGTTAGTGTTAAAACTCCAGGGGCAGTAGGTGCAATGTTCACTAACTGATCTGTGCAATTCACATCAGAACTGCCTCTTGCTCCTCTTAGATTCATACGATAGCCGATACCTGGTGTTAATGCTGTAGCAGTAGTATTTGAAATACCCACCCATCTTGAGCCGTTAACCTGTGACGCATTATACGTATACATTGATGGATTATTGTATTGAGATACATCAAACCCGTTAGTGTTATACTTGTCTGTACTTATTGTACCATTTCCTGTAGTGGAACCGCAGGCACTGCCACCTGTACCAGTACCTGTAATGAATACATCATCCTGCCATCCTGAACGAATGGTGCTTACTGTTACAGGGCAAGCCATATAAGACCATTTTCTGGCAGTTTTCGCTGGTACGAAGCGTTCTGCTGTTACATTCGAAGCATTGCTCAAAGTGCCACTGATGGTGGCCACTCTTGCTGTGGCAGTAGAGGTAGATTTTAAAGTAAGAGATTTGTTATTTAAATCTAAGGTACCTCCGGTAACATTTACAGATGTTGAAACATCGCAAGTACCTGTTGATGTGTTGAATGTAAGAGTGCCATTACCTACGACTAGATTACCACTAATTGTCCAGTTTGCGGTTCCACCTTTTGTAAGTGTTAAGCTACTAGTATTCATAGTAAAGTCGTAAATGGTAATGTCATTTACTGTTTGATCTGTTGTTGAATTAAATACATAAGAATTATTACTGAAAGGATATGTACTGCTGGCATTAGCAGTTGAAGAAATAGTGTAATAACGTACGTACCTGGCAGAGGTTCCAATACTACCTCCGCTATTTTCTGTAGGAACTTGGTTGTAAACAAAACCGCCACTTGAAGTTACATAACCAAACCAATTAAAGGAGGATGGTATTCCTCCAATCGCCGACCATGGTAATGCAAACTCTCTAACATTAGAACCATTGTCAGAATAAGATCCAAAGCCAGAAGTTGCAGCACTCCAGCCGCCACTTCCATCTGCAGTTCTATATTCTCTATATGAATTTTTAACGTACAGGACTGCATCAGCCCTGAATTGAAGTTGAGCAAAGTTGGTACCGTCGTAAGCTTGACCTACCAATGTTCCATTGCTGTTTGTTCCACCATTTAAAGGTGTGATTGGATCTTTATCAAGGTATACAACAACTGCCTCTCCAGTATTTGCACTTTGCACACCAATGTAAAGGTTGGTAGCATCCCAGGTCATGTAAAAATTACCCTGGAAATTGTTACCTGAAGTATGGGAGCCATATTCATTTGTACCTATTGTTCCATTTACTGAAGCAGTAGTGTGCTGGGCAGAACTGATTAATGACAACAAGCATGGCAACGCCAGAAGTAATATTTTTCTCATAAGCAATCGTTTATCGGAAACACTAAATTAATGTGTAAAACATACACTTTACTTTTTTTAGCAAAAATTAAGGTTCAGGAGATACTTATTAAAAAAAGCTCCGAATGCGTCGGAGCTTTTGGATACATATTAGACTTGTTCTTACTGAACAATCACTCGGAAAGCTTTTCTCTCTCCATTGGCTACTAAGTTTAGTACATAAACACCAGGAGTGATATTGCCAATGTTCATGTTTAATGTTGCAGCACCACCAGTATGGTTATATCTGTTTGTTGTAACCTTCTGTCCGTTTAAAGAGGTTAGTTCTGCATAAACTGTGGCGGCTTGGCTATTAACACTGATCTTGATTTCGGACCTTACAGTTGTAGATGATAAATCAAACTTTCCAGAACCTTCAGCTTTAACAGAGAGGGTAGAGCTGTAAGTGAACTTCCCGTCTTTATCTACCATCTTCAGCCTGTAATATTGTTTGCCGCCATTAAAGGGTACAGATGTAGTATAATTAGCCTCTGAAGTATTTTTCGAATTTACAGCAGCTACTTTATTCCACTCTCTGCTGTTGGCACTCTGTTCAACTTCGAAATGACTAAGATCCTGCTCGTTTTTAGTTGACCATTTTAGTGTAGCAGTAGTTTCTTTTACTGAGGCAGAAAAATCTACAAGGCTTAGTGGTAACGACGTAGTGGTTAAAGCGTAATTAGAAAGATTTGTTGTAACACCACTCCATGCGTTCGTATTATTATCATTGGGTACTGCATCAAAATTTGCATGGGCATTATTATCACCCGTAATATAAAACTGGGCTCCCATAACGCTAAAAGTTCCAATAGTAGCCTTTGGAATTCTTATCTCGATGATACCATTAGCATCAGTTCCTGTAATATTTGCAAAAACATTACTTGGTCCATAGTTCACTCCGGTACCATTCCAGGCAGAACCTGTCCACATATGCAATTCTGCATAACCACCACTTGTGTTTCCTCTTAACTCAACATCTGGTTTTTCAGTGTGGGTGTAGTTAATTGCTCTTCCCCAACCATCTGAAGTACCACCTGCTGAAGATGTAGTATTCAAAATAAGACCATAACTCATCCAACTTGAAGCTGTAACTGAAGCTGCAAAATAGTAGTAGGTTGCATCCGAAGTAAAGTATAATAGCTTGGAGTTCGTATTAGACCATCCTGCATTTTGGTCAGCGATATTAATTAGTGAATACCCTTCACCTGAATTGATCGCACCATCAAGAATAGGTGTTCCGGCAAACGAAAAAGAGGCAGTAAAAAACGAAAGAAGTGTAAAGATTTTTCTCATACGGCATTATTTAGATGTGTACAAATTACACATTTTTCAAAAACTACAAAAAAATCTACTCAAATCAGCCTTTTGAGCAACAAAAAATCCCGCCAATAGCGGCAGGATTTCTATAGAATATCTAATAAAACTTACTCTTCTGTAATTGCTACAGGATACCTGTATGCTTCATCCGGAAAGCCTGGATATATTCCTTCAAAGAAAGCCGTGCCTTTCACATTCGCTAAAGCTGAGACCAGGTCTTCAACAGTTTTTACCGCTTTTCCATTAACCGAGGTAATGATGAAACCTTCCTGTATCCTGGAATTTGCCAAAGCTCCGGTAGAACCTTTCTTTTTTACGCTTACACCGCCATCGAGGTTGTTCTTTTTGGCTGTCGCAGCATCGATAGATGCCAACTCACCACCAAGCTTATCCATAGCAGTTTCAGCTTTCACAATTTCGAAATTGCCGGCTTTATTCTTCAGCGTCAGGTTTACCGTACTCTCTTTTCCGTTTCGTAGGTAGGTTACGGTGATCTTATCGCTTGGTTTGTAACGAGCTACCTGCTCAACCATTTCCGGTCCACTGCTCACCATCACGCCATTTACTTTGGTAATGATATCGCCGGTTTTGATTCCGGCAGCTTTTGCAGCACCGTCATCAGAAACATCAGTTACATAAACACCCTCATCATCTTTGATGTTCATTTTTGCTCTTTGCTCATCACTTAAGGTTTCTCGTGGATAGGAGATACCGATGTAAGCTCTTTGTACCGTACCGTATTTAACGATGTCGCCAACAACCTTCTTTACGATGTTAACCGGTATAGCATAAGAATAGCCGGAGTAATATCCTGTAGGAGAAGCAATGGCTGAGTTGATACCAATCAATTGTCCATCAGTATTGATCAAAGCACCACCACTATTGCCCTGGTTCACAGCAGCATCCGTTTGTATAAATGATTCAATCGGAGTTTGACTTTGTCTTTCATTAATACCGATTGCTCTTGCTTTAGCACTCACAATACCTGCAGTTACCGTAACATCTAAGTTCAAAGGATAGCCAATAGCTAATACCCATTGACCCAACTTTACAGCATCACTATTGCCCCAAACCATAAATGGAAGACTCTTACCATCAATCTTTATTACAGCAAGATCACTACTAGGGTCTGTTCCAATCACAGTAGCCTTATAGGTCTTGCGATTTTTCAGGGTAACGTTTATTTCATCAGCACCGGCAACTACATGGTTATTGGTAATGATATAACCGTCTTCAGTATAGATCACACCACTTCCGCTTGCCTTCTGCTCAGGAATTGAATTCATTCGAGGTCCACCAAAGAAATCACCAAAAGCATCATCACCAAACAGATCACTAAAAGGGTTTCTTTGTTTCTGCGTGTTATTCGACATCTGCTTGGCCTTTGTCACCGTTTTAATATGTACCACCGCAGGCGTAGCAGCTGTAGCTGCAGGTGTAAAATCAACTACAGGGGTTGCTGCGTTGTTATTGTCAAAAAAACCAGCATAGTTTACAGGTAGTTTTCCTTCCTGCTGGGTACCGGCGAATCGGGTTTGCTGGATCTTACTGTAACCCCAAACACTTGCAATGGCAGTAGAAGCACTGATAGCAACTACGGCTAAAATGTTTTTTAAATTCATTGTAGGGTAAAATTTTTAGTTGTGAACGTAAACTGTCAAAATATATGCCTCGGCTCTTACAGGGTTAGCAATCTGTTTAAACGTCAGCCAAACCTGTCTTTATTGCACCAACCAAATTTATACACTGTAATTTTTACCGTAATGTTAAAAGAGGTTAAACAATTATGAGGTCGGCTGAAGAACTTTATCCAGCTCCTGTTGTGTCACTCACTTCACAGTTCCACTTTCATGGCAACTGAGCGAGTCCCGAGTAATTCGGGATCTTGAGCTTGTCGTAAGATCATTCCTTCAACGTTCAGAATTTCTTTGCGCTTACAAACAAACTCATAAAGCTATTTCTTCAGGTAAACAGGTAACCATGGCTGAGCTGAAATGAGCTGATTATTTACCCGGTAAGAAGTAATGGGATTAAAACAGGCAACTTTATCCATTGCGAATAAGCCTCCGCAAGGCTGTTTTGTCTCCTCTTCTACAATATTATCAATCCTGAAAGTTTTGCCTGCACCTGGAAAATAGATCTCGTAATCAAAAACCGTAGGTAATGTGGTTCTAACGGTATAGGATGATGGGTTCAAAGTGTCGCCGGAGCGTTTAAAACGTATAGAATCCTGGTTGGCAAAAATGGTATCTCTTAATTGAAGAAAATTAGTGCCTTTCATGTATCTCCGGATTATTATGGTATCTGCTTCAGCATCACTAAATTGAATAGGAGCAAATAATAGATTTTGCGAAAAACAAGGGCATTTTTTGCCGCAGCTCACACTGATGAGTACGATTACAGAAAGTATTACCAGTTTTTTCATAAGTCTAAGATGATCTTTTAAAAAGATTCGCTGCACTAAAGTGATAGTAAAAATTCCATAGTATCAACTCCATCAGCATAGTCTTTTAAACCCGGCTGTTGAGCTTGCCCAAATGGTAGAAAGCCATGACCAACAATAGCCTGTACATCTTTGCTTTGTTTTAGCTGATCAATCACTTCATCCTTGTTATCATAGTACTCATAATGTACCTGGCTCACAGGAGTGAACGGAGAAGTATTCTCAGCAAAAATGGTTCCTCCATTGGTCATGTAAAACTTGTTGCCCATCATTAAAAGTGCAAGGTGGTAATCGTAGTTATGCTTGTACTTATGGTAATCCATAAAATGCTCGTATTTCTTTAACGAACTGAGCAAAGGGATAAAATCATAATCTTTATGTACCATCAACTTGGTAACATTTCTGCATCCCAAACCAAAATACTGGTTAATATCATCAGCAAGCAATTCCAGCTCCGGCAACGATTCTGTTCCATCCAGCACAGCTATAGAAGTACGGTTATAGCGAATGATGTTGGGAAACTTTCCAAAATAATACTCAAAATATCGCCCTGTATTATTGCTTCCCGTGGCTATGTAAGCATCACATCCTTTCAATTGATCGGCAAAGTAAATATGCTTGGAAACCTCCGGCTGCCACTCAACCAGTTTTCCTAAAAGGTGCTTTATCAGTATTTCATCTTTTGAAGATGGCTTGATGATACACGTATGTCCACTAACGAAAACACACAACATATCATGAAATCCAACTAAAGGAATATTGCCAGCCATTACCAAACCAACCTTCTTTGGTTGTGGCTGTACCACTGGAATTTGATAAGATGCAGTCCAGTTCTCCAGCTTTTCTTTTGCAAGAAAATGTTCAGCAATATTGCCCGAAGCCATTTCTATAAACTCAGGAATAAACCATTGGTTCTCCCGGTTCGCTCTTTCCTTAACGGCCTGATATTCGTCAGTGTTTTGTTTTATATAATCTCCCAGCTTTGTCAATAACACCAAACGTTCTTGTAAATTCATCCGTTCTATTTTAGGGTAAAATTGAGTGAGCAGCCAGCAGGTAAAATTTACATGGGCGTTTCATTTGCGAACCTTACTTTTGAAATGCAAATATATCCTCAACCAAAAAACTGTTTTTTAATATGGCTATCAAAATAACAGAAGAATGTATCAACTGCGGAGCATGTGAGCCGGAATGTCCGAATAATGCGATCTATGAAGGTGGTGTAGAATGGGCTATGGCAGACGGAACAACCGTAAAAGGTTCTTACACATTAATGGACGGATCAGTAGTAGATGCCAACCAACGTATGGCTCCGGTAGCTACTGACGTTTACTATATTACACCCAACAAGTGCACAGAGTGCCAAGGTTTTCATGAAGAGCCACAATGTGCTGCCGTTTGTCCGGTAGATTGCTGTGTACCTGATGAAATGTACAAAGAAACGGTAGATGATCTGCTTGCTAAAAAAGAGAAGATGCATATTTAAAAATGTGCAGAACTTTTCCGGCAAAAAAGCTTGCAAAAGTAAAAACACCGGATTAGCTTTATGTTCTCTTTGTTGCTTGCAACAAACTTTTAAACGGGTTATGTTTCCCGTCAGAACTTTAAAGGTGAAGAAGCTCCGTAAGTTTCCTCACCTTTTTTGTTTGGTAGAGAAGCCGAGATAAGCTATAAAAGTGTCGTAATGGTTGTTCTCATTATTATTTACCCATAACAAACTTTGCTCCTTTTTCCTTCGCTATCAGTTGCAGGTTTTTCATAAGCTGTGCGGTCAGTGATTTCCTTTGTTCTGAAGGTGGAAAAGATAAATTCATATAAGCAGCCTCTCCGCTATACTCAAAATCGAAAACGATTTCTACTCCGTCTTCATACACTTTAGACGGTCGTATTATCTTAATATCCTTCCACCGTGCTATAATAATAGAGCAGGGAGAGAACTGTCCTCTTATTTCATTTTCTGTAAACACCACGTCTTTCATTTCTCCATACTCCAGAGTGTATGGATTTTCAACAGCCAGATCTTTGGCTTTTATCACATTCAGCCACTCTATGGCATTGCTAACAGTTTTTTCTTGTGCTGATATATAAAAAGAAGGAATAATGAAGCAAATGAGGAGAGAAAGTAGTTTCATGGATTTACGAATTTTCGTGCTGAATAAAATTACTATTTTCAGCAGAATACTTTACTTTCTTTGCGTTACAACAACTCCCCAAAAATCATTTTCTTTGTCACTTAAGTTGCTTAGATGAAAAAACGCATTGCTTTAGTTACTGGAGGGTTTAGCGGAGAAGCCGAGATCAGCTACAAAAGTGTAATTACAGTTAATAATAATCTTGATCGGGAAAAGTTTGATGTCTATAAGATTGACATCAACCCATCAGGCTGGTTTTATGAGGCTGAGGATGGTCAACGTTCGGTGGTGAATAAAGAAGATTTTTCCGTGCTGGCGAATGGACATAATGTAACCTTTGATACAGTGCTCTTGTGTATTCACGGTACACCTGGTGAAGATGGAAAGCTTCAGGGTTATTTTGATATGCTCAACATTCCTTACACCAGCTGTGATGCTGCTACTTCTGCTCTTACCTTCAATAAAAGATATACTGTTGCAGTTGCTGCCTTCGGTGGAGTGAAGGTTGCCAAATCATTGCACCTCTTTAAGCATACACCTTTAGATGCCTCATCTATTTTAACTCAGCTTCAACTGCCGGTTTTTGTAAAGCCAAATAATGGTGGAAGCAGCATTGGCATGAGCAAAGTGAGTGAAGCAGATAAATTGGATGAAGCAATCGCCAAGGCTTTTAATGAGGATGACCAGGTGCTGGTAGAAGAATTTATTGCAGGAAGAGAGTTTACCATTGGTGTGTTTAAGAGTAAAGGGCAGATCATCACACTACCAATCACCGAAGTGATCAGTAAGAAGGAATTCTTTGATTATGAGGCAAAATACCTTGGCATGAGTGAAGAAGTAACTCCTGCCGAGGTAGATGAATCAATCGCTGTAAAGGTTAGGCTGGCTGCTCAAAAGATATATGAAGTGCTGAATTGCCGGGGAATTGTGAGAATTGACTTTATCTACAACGAACAATCTGGGGAACCTTATATGTTGGAGGTGAATACTGTTCCAGGTCAGAGTGAAGCCAGCATCATTCCTCAGCAAGTAAAAGCCATGGGCTGGACTTTAAAAGATTTTTATACTGCGGTGGTGGAAGAATGCTGCCGATAGATGCTTAACATTGTAACCTTAAATTTACCGGGTGTTCAAATTCATTACGTCTAAACCTCTTTGGGTAAACATATTAGCAGTGATCGTTTTGCTCCTGCTGATTGTGCTTTTCTTTTTTGCGATCATGGGTTGGCTTACAAAACATGATAAATTCGAGAAAGTGCCTTCAGTGGTTGGTCAGAATATAACTGCTGCATCCCAGATACTGGAAGCCAAAGGATTTGAAGTAGAGATACAAGACTCTATTTACGTTGATACTGCAGCAAGACTATCGGTTATGAAACAATCACCAGAGCCTGAAGCTGTTGTAAAGTCGAACCGAACGGTATATCTCACCATCAACAGGGCTGTACCACCTTTGACAACTATTCCAAGCATGATCGGTTTTTCGTTCAGAAGTGCTGAGATGATGTTGGTTAGTCTTGGATTAAAGCTTGGCGATACTACTTACAGACCTGATATCGCCAAAAACTCTGTGCTGGAACAGTTGTTCCAGGGAAAACCAATAACAGCGAATACAAAAGTACCAATGGGCAGTACCATAGACTTTGTTCTGGGTAGTGGAGTTGGTACAGCCGAAATGACGGTGCCTGATCTTACAGGAATGACGTTAAATGAGGCTAAATCATACCTCCAATCCCTCAACATAAATATTGGAGCAGTAAGCCCACCAGATCTTGCCGGAAATGGAGAAGCTTATGTGTATAAAACCAATCCTCCAAAATATTCAGAAACAACTCCAGGGCAGAAGGTGATGAACAAGATCAGACCAGGGCAATTGCTGGATCTGTACGTTACTGCATCCAAACCGGTTGTGGTTGATACAACTACGGTAGCACCTGCAACACCTCCGGATAATCAATAATCGTTTGCAATGAAAAGTATTTACATAGAAGAATTGAAGAAAAGAATGGATGAGGGCGAAAGTCTGAATCTGTTAGATGTGAGAGAAGATCATGAAAGATCAGAGTTTCATATCGGTGGTACACACTACCGCCTTCGCCGTTTACAGGAAATGGATATTGAAGAGATTGAACACCTGAAAAATGAAGAAGTGATCTGTTACTGCAAAAGTGGTCAGCGTAGTGCGATGGCTTGTCTTCTTCTTGAACACCTTGGATTTACCAATACTGCCAATATGGTTGGTGGAGTTACTGAATGGAAAGAAAAATTCCCACAACAATGAGAATTCTAACCGGCATTTTATTGATGGCTTTTGTAGCAATGAGTTGTTCATCTTCTAAAAAGGGGAAGAACATCAATGAAAAGATGCCTGATATTTCCGGAACATGGTTTCATAATGGTGATACTTCTGTTCCATGTTATATTGTTCAGAACCAGGAGAGCCTTGTGTTTCTTGCAGGTGCACAAACTTCAAATGGTCACTTCAAGAGCTCGTTCGAGGTGTTTGCA
>JANPIB010000109.1:0-1639 GCA_031424775.1 Chitinophagales bacterium
ATATCCTGATGCTTTAGCATACGATATGTACGATCCATATCATTATTACAGAACTCAGGAACTTAATGGAGAGAAGTATCTGGTAGTTGGTGGTGAAGATCATAAAACCGGACACAATGAGAATACCGATTTCTGTTTTTCAAAGTTAGACAGTTACATCAGTAAGTATTATGATATTGATGAGGTAAGCTTTAAATGGTCTTCAGAGTTTTTTGAGCCTGCAGATTGCTTGCCTTACATCGGTCATTTACCTGGCTTTACAGATAACGTTTATGTAGCAACAGGTTTTAGTGGTAATGGGATGACATACTCTCACGTTGCTGCAAGATTGCTTACAGATCTGATCACAAAAGACGAGAGTGAGTATAAAGATGTGTACAGTCCAAACAGGATAAAACCGGTGGCTGGCTTTAGCAACTTTGTAAAAGAGAATCTTGATGTGGTGAAAGAATTTATCGGCAAACGATTGACTAAAGATAAAATCGAGAGCCTTGTAGAGATTGCTAAAGGAGAAGGTAAAGTAGTTAAGTACGAAGGTGAATCCATTGCTTTATATCGTGACGAGAGAGGATCACTTCATGCTGTCAATCCGGTTTGTACTCATGCAAAGTGTATTGTTCAGTGGAATAACAGCGAAAAAAGCTGGGATTGTCCCTGTCATGGAGCAAGATATACAGCAGATGGAAGAGTGTTGACTGGTCCTGCAAGTAAAGACCTGGAAATTGTTGAGCTGAAGGATCTTGTGAAAGTAGAATGATGCAGCTCCTACCTTAAAAGGGAGCAGTCTAGGCTGAAAACAGGTAAAAACCTATCTTTAGAAGCATTATTTTATGCTTCTTCTCATGTTAAAAAGAATTGCTGCAGTTATCGCTGTGCTAATGGCTTTGCCGGCTGCAGCACAGTTGAACGTGACCACACAGGTTGATCCACTAATCCTGGCTCAAAAGATTTTGGGGACAGGGGTTAAGATATTAAATCCTCAATTTAAAGGGCATATTTTGTCAGCAGCGACTTTTACTGCTGTACCTGGCACCTTTTTAATTGACTCAGGAATCGTATTGACGACAGGAAGAGCAAAAACACCGGGAGGAACAAGCTGGGGTGTTGATGGATCAGCAACTTCATTTGCGTCTTCTCCAGGTTCTAATTTAGGCGATGCAGATCTAACTGCTTATAGTGGGAAGGTTACCAAAGATGCTTGCATACTTGAATTTGATTTCATTCCACAAGGCGATAGCATTAATATTCGTTATATTTTTGGTTCAGAAGAGTATCCAAGATGGGTTTGCAGTGATTTTAATGATGTGTTTGGTTTTTTCATCAGTGGACCTGGCATTTTTGGATTGAAAAATATTGCTAATGTTCCAAATGCACCCAATACTACACCAGTTAGTATTAACACCATTAATAGCGGCACACCAGGACAAGGATTTGCTTTGAGTAACTGCCAAGGATTTCCCGGATCACCTTTTACCCAATATTTTGTTGATAATGCTGTAGGGGTAACAATGACCTATAATGGACATACTGTTGTATTAACAGCAAAGGCAAAGGTTACACCTTGCCAAACCTATCACATCAAATTAGCCATTGCTGATGCAACAGATCAGTCTTACGATAGCGGCGTTTTCATCGAAGC
>JANPIB010000110.1:0-12181 GCA_031424775.1 Chitinophagales bacterium
TTGAAATGTTTTTTCTAAATCATGCACTTGCATAGTGAATATTTTGCCCCTATCCCCTGAAGGGGAATAAGGAAGTTTTTAATACCAGCTTCAGTATTTCAATTTATCTTTTGTTGCGTCGCAATCCTTTCATCGTTCAGAAATGATGGCGGCTTTTTTTAACCACAACGACTCTACGCGTGAACCGATCACAAAGTTGTGCTTCTCTGTGTCTCTGTGGTTCAAAAAACAAAGCTACAACACAACTTCGCCTTCACCCTTACAGCACTTACTTCTTAACAACTACACAGCATCAAAGTTCACTACCACTCTTTCTGTCTTAGGATGTGATTGACAGGTGAGTATAAATCCTTTCGCCACATCTTCAGGTTCCAGAGCATAACAGACATCCATTTTAACTTCACCTTCTGTTACTCTTGCTGAACAAGTAGAGCAAACTCCACCTTTACAGCTGTATGGCAAATCAATTCCATTATGAATAGCAGCATCTAAAATTGCCTCGCTGTCATACTCTAAATCAAATTCAAATTGCCTTCCATCTCTTATGATAACAATTCGACTTTTTGGAACATGTTCTTGAACTGTTTCTCGCTTGTCGTTTCTCGTTATTCGTTTCTCGTTGGGTGATGTGAATAGTTCGAAATGAATTTTTTTCTCATCAACACCTTCGCCTTTCAAATAGTCTCTTACACAAAAGATCATCGATTCTGGTCCACAAAGAAAAAATTCATCTGCATCAATCTCTACATGATTAGTAAAGAGTGTTTCGCATTTCTCTGAATCAATTCTTCCTTGATTAATTGTTGCATCAGTCAACTCACGACTCAACACATGAACAACACGAAATCGGCTCATGAACTTGTTCTTAAGTGCTTCCAGTTCTTCTTTAAATATGATTGATGTTCTGTTCCTGTTGCCATACACCAAAGTGAATTGGCTTTCTGGTTCAGTTTTTAGAACGGTTTTAATAATAGATATAATCGGTGTAATTCCACTTCCTGCAGCAAAAGCAACATAGTTCTTTTTGTTTTTGGGATTGATGTCGGCAATAAACTTTCCCGTTGGTGGCATTACTTCCAAAATATGCATTGGTTTCAACTCTTCATTGGCATAAGTGGAGAATGTGCCACCTGCAACTTTCTTGATCGCTACTTTCCATTCCTTATCTAAAGGAGAGCTGCATAAAGAGTAAGAACGACGAACTTCTTCAGTACCATTGAACCAATGACGAAGAGTAAGATTTTGTCCGGCTTGATATTCAAAATCCTTCTTTAGTCCTTCAGGCACTTCAAAACTTACGGAAACGCAATCGGGTGTTTCTTTATTTACTTCTGTAACCTTTAACCTGTGAAAATGTAAAGCCATACTATTTCGCTAATCCGTTAATAAGAATAGTAACCATGTTTTCTTCCAACTCTTTACCGCTGATCTTTTGCTTGCTGCGGTGAAAGCTTTCAATGCCACTTACTGCATGCAACATGATTAATACAGCGGTAGAGGCATCTATCTTTTTCATCTCCTTTTTCTTAATTCCTTCTTCTATGATAGCAGCAAAACGTTTTCTATACGTTTTTCTCTGGTGACGAAAGTTGGAGAGATAAGGCTCTGAAAGATGCTTCCACTCTCTATCACTAACAATTACATCTTCGTAGTGGTTCAGCATTTCCCGTATGTGAAATCGGAGAAGTATTTCGATCTTTTCTTTTGCAGGTATTTCCTCTGCTTCAATTTCATCTATCTTATTTGTGAAACGGTTTGCGACATCTAAACAGATCACATGTAAAAGTTCAGATTTGCTTTTGATGTGATTGTACAGGCTGGCAGCTTCAACACCAACTAACTCAGCAAGATCTCTCATGCTGGCCGCTTTAAACCCTTTCTCTTTGAAGAGGTTAGCTGCTTTTTCAACGATGATCTCCTTTCGGGTTGAGTTGTTTTCGGTTTTGATCCGTCCCATAGGTTGCGAATGTAACTAACAAACGTTAGGAATGCAAATTTAGGATTCTGTTAGTTTTGATAGGAACACGGATGACACAGATGGGATGGATTTTTCAGACTTGGGAGTTTGCCTGTTGCCTTAAATTCCTGAACGATTGAAAGGATTGCGACGCAAGAGACGATGCTATGAAAGGCTGAAGCTGGTATTAAAACAGTGCTTACTCCGTGTAAATCTGTGTAATCCGTGGCAAGAAAACCATAGCTTCGCAGCCCATAAAACAATACTGATTATGAGTTTAGTTGTGGTTGGTTCGATGGCTTTTGATGCAATTGAAACCCCTTTTGGAAAAACTGATAAGATCATTGGTGGTGCTGCTACATATATAGCCTGGTGTGCCTCAAATTTTACTAAGCCTGTAAAGCAGATCTCTGTAGTCGGTGGTGATTTTCCCCAGGAAGAGTTAGAGGCATTAACTGAAAGAGGTGTGGCTTTGGAAGGTGTGCAGATAAAAAAAGATGAGAAGAGTTTTTTCTGGAGTGGTAAGTACCACATGGATATGAATACAAGAGATACCTTGGTTACAGAGCTGAATGTTCTGGGCACTTTTGATCCACAGGTTCCGGATAGCTACCAGGATTGTGAGTTTTTAATGCTGGGAAATTTGGCTCCGGCTGTTCAGTTGAGTGTCATTAATCAGCTGAAAACCAAGCCCAAGTTGATCGTGATGGATACGATGAACTTCTGGATGGAAGTTGCTTTGGATGATCTTAAAGCGGTTATCGCAAAAGTTGATGTGCTTTTGGTAAATGATAGTGAGGCAAGAGAACTGAGCGGTGAATTTTCTTTGGTGAAAGCTGCCCAGAAGATCATGAAGATGGGACCCAAGTACCTGATTATTAAAAAAGGTGAACATGGTGCTTTACTATTCCACGAGAACAGCGTATTCTTTGCTCCGGCTTTGCCTTTGGAAGAAGTATTCGATCCAACAGGTGCTGGAGATACGTTTGCCGGTGGATTTATTGGTCACCTTGCAAGAACAAAAGATATTTCATTCAAGAATATGAAGACAGCCATCATCGTAGGCTCTGCAATGGCTAGTTTTTGTGTTGAGAAGTTCGGAACTGAAAGATTAAGAGAGATCACCAAAGCTGATATTGATACAAGGCTGAATGAGTTTGTTCAGTTGGTGAATTTTGATATTGACCTGGTATGACCGGTGATTGTATGATTAGCGAGATTAAAGCACCAACGAACATTGGTGCTTTTTGTTGATATTCAGCCAGTAACGTTTGTAATGCTGAAATATTTGATTAATTTTTCATTTCAATCAAAACTTACCTCCATGAAACTTTTTCAAAAAATGTACAGTGCCTTTCCTGATGATAGTGGCCTTCAGGAACTAAAATCGCTTAATGTAATTTCTGAAGATGAAGCAAAGCAAATGATATCGCTTGTTACAACCAAAGAAGCAATCATTGCAAATGCATCTGCCGGAATTGATGCTGAAGAGCTAAGAAAAATTCTTGCTAATTCTGATGTAAGCAGCTTGAGTATGATGAGAGCAAACTTTACCAAAGATTCTGGTGGAGACTTGGCAAATAAACCGACCATAATTTTAGGGGTCAGCACCTCAAAAGGAACGACGTATTTTACTTCAAACTTGATTTGTCCTCCACCAGATGGATCAGTTTGTTTCGATGGTTTCAAATAATTTGAATAAAAACTATTCAATAATGTGTTCTTCCAAAGTCGTTGTAGTAGCAGCGGCTTTCTTCTTTAGCAATATCCTCTTTAAAGAAAGTCCTTGTTTAAAACGCAATAGTTTTTTAGACGCAAGAAAATGAACTACCGTATGTTCAATATAATGATGCATCGGAAGTAGTAGTCCGATAATTACAATTTTAGCAAGCCATATTTTCAAAGGTTCGCCATGTGTTAAATGGTGAAGCCAGTTATCTATAAGAAGTATTATAAATTCAAAAAGACAGATAAAGGCAACAAAGCCTCCCATCTTAACAACCGTACTTGAAACAGGAAACATTCCAAATAATATTAACAGACTCAGCAAAAAAGCAATTACTACTGAGATTCCCATGTATTGAAGATTCCTGACCTTTAAGGTATGTGCTTCTGCGTCTGCAATATCTTGCTCAAACCGTTTTTTTTCTCTATCAACCTCCAACATAACCACATCTCGCTGCTCAGCAAGTTCATTAAGGGAATCTTTGAAGTGATTATAGTTTTCACCAAATTCAAACGCTTTTTTATAATTCCTTAAAGTTGAATAAAGCTGGCTTAATGATAAGCTAATAGAGCTTAAATTATTGTAATCCTTCTGCTGATTACTTATCGCATAAGCTTGTTCAAAATAGCTGATAGCTTTTGATGTTTGACTCATTAATTGGTAACAATCAGCAAGACCTTTGTACACAGATTTTCTAATGTTCAAATCAAAAGATTTCTGCATATCTGGCTCAGCAATACTGTAGTAGCGAATTGCCGAATCTAATTTGTTGGCATATCTGTACAAATTACCAATAGTCCAGTAATAATTTGCTGTTCCAGTGTTCAGATAAGACTGCTTTAAATCTTCATTTTTATTTAAGTAGTCAAACGCTTCAATGCTACTTTTTCTAACTGCAAAAAGATACGCAAACATCAATCTCTTGCCTTGCAGTTTATATCTTTCATTATCTAATTTTTCAGCAAGAGAAATTACTTTGTCAAAATATTCTTTTTCATCTGTGATTCTGGCTATATAAACATAATCAGCCAGTAGCCCGGATTCATTATTGAACTTCTTATTAATTTCTAAACTCTTGAGTAGGCTTTGTTTGGTTAACTCTTTGTTCGATAAAGACTGATATAAATCTGCAAAATGGTGATAGACAGAAGCCTGAAGTTCATTGATCTTTTTTGAATAAGCTATATCATAGGCAGCGTTATAGTTCTTGTAAGCAGAAACCGCATCTCCTTTAGCCAGGAAAATATCGCCAACTTCTAGATATACCATCACCTTCAGGGAGTCGGCTTTGGAGTTGTGAATATCAGAAAGTGCTAAAGTAGCTTGTTGCAAGGCTTGATCCGGATCACCCTTCTTTCTATATAAAGCCGCCTTTCGTAAATGTGCAGCAGCCTGGTAGTCATCATTGCCTGTTTCACTGGCATATTTCAATCCTTTGTCTAAAAAAGAAAGTGCTTTCTTAAACGTTTCAATACTTGACCACTGATTAAGATTATTTATTGCATCATTGAAAAGAGCAGCTCGTATCAACTCATTATCATTTGATACCTCTGCCAGCAATAGTTGCTTTTGAAGTACACTATCCGCTTTTCTATCATCCCTGTAGATGTAATAGTAGTCAGCCAATGCCCCAAGTGCTTTTATCTTTCCTGCCTCGGATGATGCGTTTTCAATTTTATTTATGAGTAGCTTCTCTTTCTGAAAATATTGGCTGTAAATGCTGGCTGATGAGCAGCAAAATAAGAATAAGCAAAGAAGCCTTTCTTTCATAAGGAGGGAGATTTCAGCAGTTTACAGATTTAAGTTAGTGTAAATTAGCTGAATAGCGAACAAATTGTAAAAGTCGGCCTTCATTTAGCTCAGGATAAACTTGCAACAGGAGCTTCATAGTAGGAGAGCAGCTAAGTATATAACCAATTATTACCTTCGTCCCATGTCAAAAAAATTGTTCTTACTTGATGCATTGGCTTTGATCTATCGTGCTTACTATGCACTGATCCGTAATCCAAGAATTACATCGAAAGGAAGAAATACAAATGCCCAATTTGGATTTACCAGCACATTGTTCGACCTCATCAATCGTGAAAAGCCAACACACATGGCCGTTTGTTTCGACACATTTGCACCAACTGAACGACATACAGACTTTTCTGACTATAAAGCCAACAGGCAGGAAACTCCGGAAGATTTGCTCGATTCTTTACCTGATATCAAAAAGATCATCCGTGGATTTAATATTCCTGTGATAGAAGTTGATGGCTATGAGGCTGATGATGTGATCGGAACTTTAGCCTGGCAAGCTGCAGATCAGAAGTATGATGTCTACATGGTTACTCCCGATAAAGATTATGGACAACTGTTGATTCATGATTGTGTTTACATCTACAAACCTGGCTACCAGGGTGGTGATGTTGAAATCCTCAATGCAAAAAAGATCACCGAGAAATGGGGAATTGATAATGTAACACAAGTGATAGACATGCTAGGCTTGATGGGAGATGCTGTTGATAATATTCCGGGTATTAAAGGTGTTGGTGAAAAGACAGCTGCAAAATTGTTGAAAGAATATGGCTCACTTGAAAATATTCTTGATAACGCCGATAATATCAAAGGGGCATTAGGAGAAAAAGTAAAAGCTGGAAAAGACGATGCCATCATGAGTAAAAAACTGGCAACGATCATTACAACGGTTCCGGTAGAATTTCATGAAGAAGATTACAGGTTAAAAGAATGGAATTCAAGTGTACTGATTGAAGTATTTACAGATCTTGAATTTAAATCACTTGGTAAACGAATCCTGGGAGAAGCTTTCAACGTGTTCAATTCTGCTCCACAGGGAACACAAACGGATCTTTTTGGAAATGCTGTTGAGCAAAAGACCATTAAAGTCAAAGCAGAAGTTAATGCTGATAGTTTGCAACCATCAACCGATGAGAATGCAGGATTTCATGCAGATAAGAATATTATCAATACTCCACATAACTATGATTTAATAGATACCGACGAAAAGCTGAAGCAGTTAGTTGAAGATTTACTGCAACAAGAGGAAGTATCTTTTGATACAGAAACAACAGGAACAGATCCCAACCAGGTAGAATTGGTAGGTATCAGCTTCTCCTACAAACCAACGGAGGGTTATTACATTCCTTGCTTACCAGCAGAAAGGACCAAACAAGTATTGGAAATACTTTCTCCGTTATTCAATGATGATACTAAAAAATGGATCGGTCAGAATATCAAGTATGATATCATCGTAATGAAATGGCATGGTGTTGAGTTGAAAGGGAAGATATTCGATACCATGTTAGCTCACTACCTGATAGAACCGGAAGGTAGAAGAGGAATGGACTTACTTAGTGCTCAATACTTAGGTTATGAGCCAATACCAATTGAAGAATTGATCGGCAAGAAAGGAAAAGGACAAGGCAGCATGAAAGATGTTGAGTTGGAGAAGATAAAAGAATATGCTGCTGAAGATGCTGACATCACACTTCAATTAAAAGAAAAATTTGCTCCACTATTAAAGTTCAAAGAAGTGGACAATGTTTTTTCTGAAGTAGAAAATCCGCTGACAAGAGTGTTGGCTGATATGGAATATGAAGGCATTAAAATAGATGTTGCTTTTCTGAATGATTATTCTGTTCAACTGGATAGAGAGATCAAAGAAGTTGAGCGGAAAGTTTTCGATTGTTGCGGATTGAAGTTCAACCTTGGTTCACCAAAACAATTAGGTGATGTTTTGTTTGAGCACATGAAGCTTGATCCCAAAGCTAAAAAAACAAAAACGGGTCAGTATGCAACTGGTGAAGATGTATTGGCAAAACTTGCCAACAACCATGAAGTAGCAAAACACATTTTAGATTATCGTGAGTTCAGCAAGCTGAAATCTACTTATGTTGATGCTTTGCCTTTAATGATCAATCCAAAAACAAGCAGAGTACATACATGCTTCTCACAAGCCGTTGCTGTTACAGGAAGATTGAGTAGTACCAATCCGAACTTACAGAATATTCCAATTCGTACAGACAGAGGAAGAGAGATTAGAAAAGCATTCATCCCACGAGATGCTGAACATGTTTTGGTGAGTGCCGATTATTCGCAAATAGAACTAAGAATTGTTGCAGCTATTTCCGGTGATAAAAACATGTGTGAGGCATTTGGCTTAAATAAAGACATTCACACAGCAACTGCAGCACAAGTATTTGGTGTGAAGGAAGACGAAGTAACAAAGGAAATGAGGTACAAAGCAAAAAGTGTAAACTTCGGAATTGTATATGGACAAAGTGCTTTTGGTTTATCAGAGAACCTTGGAATCAGCAGGGCAGAAGCCAAAGAGATCATTGACAAATACAAACAGGAGTTTAGTGGTATTACTCGTTACATGGATGATACAATCAACTATGCAAGAGAAAATGGGTATGTAAAAACATTGAAAGGCAGAAAGCGTTGGTTGAAAGATATCAACTCAGCCAATTTTACAGTAAGAGGTTTTGCTGAACGAAATGCCATCAATTCACCGATACAAGGAACAGCTGCAGATATGATCAAGATGGCTATGATCAAAGTAGATGCTGAAATGAAAGCAAGAAAGCTCAGATCAAAAATGGTGTTGCAGGTACATGATGAATTGGTGTTTGATGTTCCGAAAGATGAGTTAGAAATCATCAAGCCAATCATTATTGAAAACATGCAAACAGCAATGGAATTACCTAACGGAGTTCCGGTGATTGCAGAAGTAGGAAGCGGCTTGAATTGGTTGGAAGCTCATTAGTGACTATAGATAAAGAGAACATTCACCACATAGAAACATAGTTCTTAAGAACCTAAGAGAACAAAGGAGGAAAAGGGTTAATGAGATATACAGCACTCAACTCTTTTTCTCTTTCATCACTCTTTTCTGTATTAGCCCACAGCGGAGCGTCAACTCTTCAAAAACTCTCCCACAATCTCTTCCGCTTCTTTACAAGCACTATCCAGATCATCATTAATAATAACATGATCAAACTGATCAGCAAATGAAAGTTCGTAGGAAGCCTTACTCACTCTTGTGTTGATCGCTTCTGCTGTTTCAGTACCACGGCTCTCTAACCTTTTTCGTAATTCCTCCACCGACGGTGGTTTAACAAAAAGAGATAGGGTATTAATCGGATATTCTTTCTGTACGTGAATTCCACCATGTACATCAATATCTAATACCGGCACCCTGCTTTCGCTCCAGATGCGTTCCAGCTCTGATTTCAACGTACCATAATACTTTCCTTCGTACACCATCTCCCATTCAATAAATTCATTCTTCTTGATGTGGGCCTTGAAGGTTTCTTCACTCATAAAATGGTAATCCTTTCCATTCACTTCACCTTCTCTGGGTTTTCTTGTTGCTGCAGAAATTGAGAAAGAAAGATTCTGAAATTGATTTAGCAGAAATCTGGCGATAGAAGTTTTTCCTGAGCCAGAAGGTGCCGTAAGGATGATGATTTTATGGTACTGTTTCATTCAGCCGGTTTGGTGGCTGCAAAGTAAAGCTTAAAACAGTGAGATAAAAAGGAAGTGCCCGGTGCTGCAGACCATTGAATACCTCAAGGGAAAGGACTTGCACCTTCTCTCCGGGCACTAAAAGTTTGGGTATGTCAAAAGCCTGCACACAAATTTAGCCAAATAGCATTGTACTAAATAGCAGCTGTTGTAAAAAAACACGACGATTTTTTATAGAACCTTCACTTGTGATATGCTATTGGTAAAAAGCGACTGTTAAGAAATTGTTTTTGGTACATAATTAGTCTTACCTCAATAGATAACGTTCATTTCTTTTAAAGCATGAATGCTTTACCGGCAGAACGCATTACTCGGTGCTGCAGACCGTTTTCTAAGGAAAACGTGAAGGGCAAAACTCCTTCTCTCCGGGTGACTGCCGGTTTTTAAACCACTGTGGAATTTTTTCTGCGAAATAATGACTACAAAAGTCGTTTGATCTCAGCCCCAAGTTCATTCAACCTAACGTCTATATATTGATAGCCTCTATCAATCTGTTCAATGTTCTGTATGATACTTTTCCCTTCTGCACTCATAGCGGCAATTAACAAAGCAACACCTGCTCTAATATCTGGACTACTCATTGTAATTCCTTTCAGCGGATGTTTTCTTCCCAAACCAATAACTGTAGCTCGGTGAGGATCACAAAGAATGATCTGAGCCCCCATATCAATCAGCTTATCTACAAAGAAGAGCCGGCTTTCAAACATTTTCTGATGAACCAGCACACTACCTTTTGCTTGTGTGGCAACAACCAAAACGATACTCAGCAAATCAGGAGTAAATCCAGGCCATGGGTGATCATAGATTGTCATCACTCCACCATCTAAGAACGTTTGTACTTCGTAAGAGTCTTGTTCAGGAATATGTATATCATCTCCATTAATACTAAACTGTATTCCAAGTTGTTGAAATTTCTCGGGAATGATTCCCAAGTGATCTACTCCAGCTCCTTTGATCAGGATGTCACTTTGAGTCATTGCTGCCAGACCGATAAAACTTCCAACCTCGATCATATCTGGAAGTATCGTGTGTTCGGTACCATACAGCTTGTCAACACCCTCAACTACCAGCATATTACTTCCAATGCCACTGATCTTTGCTCCCATCCTGTTCAACATCTTACATAGCTGTTGCAGGTAAGGCTCACAAGCTGCATTGTAAATTGTAGTTCTTCCTTTCGCAAGTGTTGCAGCCATTACTATGTTAGCAGTACCTGTAACAGAAGGTTCATCTAACAACATAAAAGCACCCTTCAGATTATTGCCGATCAATTCTGTAACACCTTCTTTATGCACCATCTCGGCTCCGAGTTTTTGGAAGCCGATAATATGAGTGTCTAATCTTCTTCTACCGATCTTATCTCCACCAGGTTTTGGAATAAATGCTTTTTTGAATCTCGCCAGCATTGGCCCAGCTATCATTACAGAACCTCTCAATCTTCCGCCCTTTTTGCGAAAAACTTCAGATGCCAAATAGTCGATATCCAACTCATCAGCCTGAAAAATACAGTTGTCTCGTTCAGGTCGGTCCACCTTTACACCCATCTCTTGCAATAACTCAATCAAAAGATTCACATCAACGATGTCAGGAATATTCTTGACCGTTACCTTCTCATCCGTTAACAACACAGCCGAAAGTATTTGCAGTGCTTCGTTCTTTGCACCCTGAGGTACGATGGTTCCTCTTAATTTCTTTCCGCCTGTTACTTCGAATGTTGACATGTGCTTTGATTCAAATAATGATAAACCGAATGTATAACTGATGATCGCAAGCGAAATTAGCAGAAATAAAAAAGCACCGAACCTGTTCGATGCTTTTAGATATTTACTGTCGCTTAGTTTAGAATCGCTTTTTAAAATTCCTGTTTGGCCCGCCTCCACCATTTCTGGTATCTCTTCCTTGACCCCCACCTTGTCCACCACGATTATTGTTACGATTGTCGCTTCTGCCTTGTCCACCACCTCTTGTATCTCTGTTATCTCTTCCGCCACCCTGGCTGCCACGGCTTCTATCGTTTCTTCCACCGAAATTTTGTCTTCCGCCTCTGTTATTTCTTCCTGTACCGTAAGCATCCGTTTCTATTGGTGCGTTACGATGTTTGATGTAAGGTGTGTTGCTGAACTCAAGTTCACCACCGGTGATACTGTCAAGTTCACTTCTGATGGCATCATCATGTACCAGCTCTTTATGCCAGTTACTGTAAGCTAACTTCATATAATATGCAATAGCATGGGCAAATCCTGCTTTCTTCTCAGGATCTTCTTCATGCAATGCCTTATCAATTACCGTTTCCAGGTTCTTACCTAAGTGAGAATACTTTGGATATCTTTTAGGGTAATCAATAGGATCCGGCTTTGCCTTATACGTTTCTTTTTGTGGTTTTGGATACGGACTGTCCACATCAAGCTGAAAGTCGCTGATGAAAAACAGGTGATCCCAAAGCTTGTGACGGAAATCCTCAACGTTCTTCAGGTGAGGGTTCAGAAATCCCATTAACTCTATCACTACGCTGGCTTGTCGCTCTCTTTCTTCACGTTCCTCGATCGTCAATAAATATTCCACCATACGTTGAATATGTCTGCCATATTCCTTCATGCTCAGGTGGTTTCTCTCGGTATTATACTCCATGTTCCCTAAATCTAATTGTCAAATGTAAGCAATACCGCTGAAGCGGTTGTTTTTTGTGATTCAGAGGGCAGGAATGCTATTTAGCTTTGGTTGCGACGCTCCGTTCAGGTTTCTGTTCCCTGCTTAGGAGGTTAACAATCAACTTCCATTCCAGCCATCAACTTGCAGATTCGTCTTTTCTCCTCACCACCAAATACCAGTCATTATCTAATGGTAAATAACCCATCTCATAACAAAAACAGTAGGTATCGCCGTTTTTGTTGGTGTAAGTGTGGGTGATGTATTTAAAGTTAAATCCCTGCTGATGCAATTTTTCTTTGTTGGTTTTGGCGGTTTTT
>JANPIB010000111.1:0-21442 GCA_031424775.1 Chitinophagales bacterium
GTTCTCTAACAATAGTGAAAAGTAGGAGATCATAAATATCCACGAAATAGCCAAGTGCACCTACGATTACAGGAATAGAAAGAATTCCGTATTGCTTCTGGGTCATAGTAGTCAAGCGAATGTTAGAACACGAATTACTCGAATTCAATCGAAATAAAGCAAATTATCTTTCAACAAAGTTGAGGTCTTTACCAAACGTTTCTCTTGTATAGATCACAGCAATAAAAGACACGACCATTACAATTATACCTGTGATCCAACCTGCAGTAACATAATCTAATCCGTCAATTGATCGTAAGCCTTTGAAGAGAAGAATGATCAATGGAAGAAAACCACGAACAAAATTTGGGATTGATATTGCTGCAGTAGCTCTCATGTTCGTTCCAAATTGCTCTGCACTCATAGTGATGTATAAAACTGATATCCCTGAACCAAAACCAACTCCTGTGCATAGCCAATAAAAACTGTCTGGAGTTCCCCGATACATGAAGAATACGGCAATGAATACACTTATGATAGCATAGAAGATAACGAGTGTTTTCTTCCGGCTTTTGATGATGTTGCTAATTACTCCGGCAGCAAAATCGCCAAAAGCCAAACCAACATATTGCCACATTACTGCTTTACCGGGATCGATCTTACCGATTCCAAGTTCTTCTGCAAACTTATCAGAGAACGTCATCAAAATTCCGATCACATACCAAACAGGTAAGCCGATCAGTATTCCTTTGAGGTAACGTGAGAATCTGTCTTTGTTGGTGAAGAACATCAGGAAGTCTCCTTTCCTTACATCAGTTTGTTTCAGCTTATCATACATTGAGCTTTCTAAAACGCCAACTCTAAGAAAAAGCAAAGCCAATCCCATTCCACCACCAATATAATAGCACAAACGCCAGTCATTGAACGATTGGTTTACGAAGTAGGCAGTGATCATACCTAAGACTCCGGCACAAGCTATAACGGTTGCTGCCAGACCTCTTTTTTCTTTTGGAAGAATTTCACTGGTGAGTGTAACACTGGCTCCAAGTTCTCCGGCTAAACCAATTCCGGCGATAAAACGGAGAATGCCGAAGGTGGTTACATCGGTAACCATTCCATTAACGATAGTAGCTACAGAGTACAGAATGATAGAACCGAACAAAACGCTTTTCCTGCCTTTCTTATCACCCATGATGCCCCAAAGAATTCCGCCGATCATCAATCCCAACATTTGGATGCTGATGAGGTTTTCTCCTGTGGTAACCACTTCATCGGCTGAAAGCCCAAAGTCTTGCAATATTTGTTTTCTGGTAACGCTGAATAATAAGAGATCGTAAACATCAACAAAGAAACCTAATGCACCTACGATAACAGGCAAGGAGAAGATGCCGTATTGCTTTTGGTTCATAGCAGTAGTAAGCTGGTTGACTACAATGTTAATGAAAACAACCTAATCGTCTTTCCGATCAAACTTGTCGTCGATTTTGGCTACCGGTTCTTCAATTACATCTTTACCAATTTCAAGTGTGGGAGATTTTTTCTTGCTGAAGAACATTTTGTAGATCACAGGAGCTGTTGTTACCAGAACGATAATAATGATGATATATTCAAGCTTTGATTTCAGGTCGAACCCAAACCAATCAAGCATCCATTTTTGTAGAAAATGTCCTCCCAGGATAAGACTGCCAACCCACAGAAAACTACCCAGGATATTGTAATAGGCAAACTTTTTTTTATCCATACCAACAATTCCGGCAATGATCGGAGCGAAAGTCCTTACCATTGGAAGAAACCTTGCTCCAACGATTGCCACAGCACCATGTTTCTCATAAAAGTCATGTGCCTGATGAAGATATTTTTTCTTGAAAAGCATACGATCTTTCCAAGTGTACATGGATGGTCCCATTTTTCTTCCAAACCAATATCCTACAGTATTACCAATGATACCGGCAAATGAAATAACAGCAATTAAGATCAGGAGATTTAGATATTCATTTTCCAGTGGAAGCACAGAATTCACCAGCTCATTACTATAAATTCCGGCAACGAAAAGAAGGGAGTCTCCAGGTAAGAAAAATCCGGCGAATAAACCCGTTTCGGCAAAGATGATGAAGAGAATAAGCCACAAACCGCCATTGATGATATAGAACATCGGGTTCAGAATGTCTTTCCAAACAAACTCTCTCTTTACCGTTATTTTTTTCTTTTCCGAAATATCTTTTACAGCAATCCTGGTGTCTTTATGGTCTTCGGTGATGATGTTTAATGTATCAGTAGTTGTGAGATCAAAGGAAACAGCACCTGTTTTATCTGTAGTATAAGTTGTACCATTAATAACTACACTTTTCTCAGCAATGGCTTCCTGGTATTGATTCTCTAAAGTGATGTTCGGCTGCTGAGCCAGACAAAATATTGTTCCTATAAAAAAACAGAGAATTAGACTTACAATTCTTTTCATGACATCTTTTTTCTTACCTGGCTATAAATCAGCATCAAAATTCGGGCAAATATATTCACTCAGAATCTACACAAGCGTTAATGAAAGATCATTCTCTCAATTCGCCTTCCCATTTACTTACTACGGAAGTTGCCAATGCGTTACCTACAACATTGGTTGCCGTTCTAAACATATCGCAAAAGTGATCAATCGGGAGAATCAAAGCCACGCCAATTGGTGGAATATCGAACATAGCACAAGTGGCTAACACCACCACAAGTGAAGCTCTTGGCACACCAGCAATTCCTTTACTCGTTAACATTAATACCAACAGCATCGTTAGCTGAGTCGTAATATCAAGATGAATACCATAAGCTTGTGCAATTGCCAGGCTGGCGAAGGTCATGTACATCATGCTGCCATCAAGATTAAAAGAGTAACCCAGGGGCAACACAAAAGCCACGATCTTATCCTTACAGCCAAATCTTTCAAGCTCTTCGGTGAGTTTTGGAAAAACAGCTTCGCTGGATGTGGTACTGAAAGCTATCAGTAACGGACTTCCGATTCTTCGCAATAATTCTTTGATTCTTCCTTTCAGGATGATGGCACCTACACTAAGCAAAATCACCCACAACAAACCGATGCCAATAAGGAAGTATGAAAAATAGCGGATATAAAACTCGAAAATGCTTAACCCTTTTGAAGCAACTACAGCAGCTATGGCTCCAAACACTCCTAACGGAGCAAAGTTCATCACATAATTCACCATTTTAAGGATAATATGAGAAGCTACTTCCAGGGCTTTGATCAATGGTTTTGCGTAATCACCAATTGAAGCTGCTGCCACACCAAAGAAAATAGAGAAGACGACCAATTGCAATATTTCATTCGTAGCCATTGCTTCGATGAAACTTTTTGGAATAATATGTTCTACAAAGTTCTGAAGAGAAAAGGAAGTTGTCTTGCTGGCGATGTCTTTCAATCCTTCTGTGTCCTGCAAAGATTTACTGATGTATTGGCCTGGCTCAAAGTAGTTTACAAGCACCATTCCTAAAAGTAGCGACACCAAAGAAGCAGTTACAAACCAAAGGATCGCTTTTCCGCCAACCCTACCAACGGTTTTCAGATCACCCAGTTTTGCAATGCCTACGACTAAGGTGGTAAACACCAATGGAGCGATGATCATCTGTACCAAACGAATAAAGATGGTACTGAGGAGCTTGACGTTGATAGAAAAGCCTTTTATAGTACCAGGGGAACTCTGTGTATGAACCATATAGCCCACACCAATTCCCAACACCATTGCCAGAATGATATACAACGTAAGCCTATTCCCTTTCATATAGCTGAATGTTTGCCGAAAATCGGTTAAAAATCAATCTAACACAAAGTTTTATCACAGAATCAACAGGCTATATAACCTTCCGGTGGTAAAACTTTTTATGGCTCTTTTGAAGAAAAGTGTATTTTTCAAGCTGTTTAATCCAGCTTCGCTCAACCAACTTGCATGACAGAACAACAGACTTCCTTCAAGCAATCTTTAGGATTACTCGATGCTACGATGATCGTGGCTGGCTCTATGATCGGTTCAGGGATATTTATCGTTAGTGCAGACATTGCCCGAAATGTTGGAAGCCCAGGCTGGTTGGTTGTGGTTTGGCTGATCACCGGTTTTATGACCCTGACCGCAGCTTTGAGTTATGGAGAGTTGAGCGGCATGTTCCCGAAAGCCGGAGGTCAGTATGTTTATCTAAAAGAAGCATACAATCCGCTTATCGGATTTTTATACGGCTGGAGTTTCTTTGCCGTAATACAAACCGGAACAATCGCTGCAGTAGCTGTGGCTTTTTCGAAGTTCACCGGTCATTTCTTTCCAATTTTTGATTTGATAGATGCTGCGAAAGAACCACATCATGCCAATATTCTTTTTAATGGCGGTTGGTTCACTTTCCAATATGCCCACCTCTTATCCATTGCCCTGATTCTTCTTCTTACATATATAAATACAAGAGGAGTTAAGGAAGGAAAGATCATCCAGACAACATTTACTATTGCCAAACTTGCCGCTCTTTTTGGACTGATTATTTTTGGTTTCGTAATGGCCAGTGGCACAAACTGGACAGCCAATTGGGCTGATGCCTGGTCTATGAAAACCCTTATTCCTAACGAAGGTGGAGTTGGAGTTACCACGGCAAATGTGGTGGGACTTGCTGCACTTGGAGCTATTGCAGCTTCTATGGTTGGATCAGTGTTCAGCAGTGATGCCTGGAATAATGTAACCTTCATTGCAGGAGAGATCAAGAATCCAAAAAGAAATATTGGGTTGAGTTTATTTTTCGGAACATTGATCGTTACGTTGATCTATGTAACGGCAAACCTAATGTATACTTATGTGCTTCCGATGGATGCAATTGCTACTGCACCGAGAGATCGTGTTGCCACAGCAGTCTCGCAAGAAGTTTTTGGAGGAGCGTTGGGGGCAGGAATAATTGCCGGATTGATCATGATTTCCACTTTTGGCTGTAACAACGGATTGATCTTAGCCGGAGCAAGAGTTTACTATACGATGGCTAAAGACGGTTTATTCTTCAGAAGCACTGCTCAACTCAACAAAAATGGTGTTCCTGCTATTGCTTTATGGGTTCAGGCTATTGTTTGCTGCCTTTGGGCTATCAGTGGAAAATATGGAGACCTTTTGGATATGATTTCATTTGTAGTTGTTGGTTTCTACATGCTTACTATTGCAGGAATTTTCATCCTGAGAAAAACCCGACCAAATGCTGAAAGACCTTACAAAGCTTTTGGATATCCGATTCTACCAATATTGTATATATTAATGGGACTTGCTTTTTGCATTCTCCTTATTATTTATAAACCTAAGTTCACATGGCCAGGATTACTGATAACGCTGGCTGGAATTCCGATTTATTATCTTGCAGTTTCTCGTAAAAAAGTCACTCACTAAAACCAAACATAAAACTGTTATGAGTTTATTCGTAAGAAAATCAATGCCAGACCTGATGAAGGAATCTCAGGAGACAGGCAGCCATACTTTAAAGAGAACCCTTGGAGCTGGTGGTTTGATAGCTTTAGGTATTGGAGCTATAATTGGTGCCGGACTTTTTTCTATAACAGGAATGGCAGCTGCTAATCATGCCGGTCCAGCTATTACAATCTCTTTTGTTGTAGCCGCTCTCGGATGTTTGTTTGCAGGTTTATGTTATGCAGAATTTGCATCTATGATCCCTGTAGCAGGAAGTGCCTATACTTACTCTTATGCCACTATGGGCGAATTTATAGCCTGGATTATTGGGTGGGATCTTGTACTTGAATATGCGGTAGGTGCAGCAACAGTTGGCATCAGCTGGAGCCGTTATCTCGTAAAGTTTCTGGAAGGATTCGACATACATCTGCCCACAGCATTAACCTTAGGTCCATGGGATGGAGGAATTATAAATCTTCCGGCAGTATTTATCATTGTTTTAATGAGCTTATTACTGATAAAGGGAACGAAAGAAAGTGCCACAGTAAATTCAGTTATCGTAACCTTAAAAGTTGCAGTTGTACTAGTATTTATTTTCCTGGGATGGAAGTATATCAACAACGATAATTACACTCCTTACATCCCTACTAATAATGGTGAATTCGGTGAGTTCGGTTTTAGTGGAATCATTCGTGCAGCAGCAATTGTATTCTTCGCTTACATCGGTTTTGATGCAGTAAGTACTGCAGCACAAGAAGCAAAAAATCCAAAAAGAGATATGCCATGGGGTATTCTTGGATCTTTAGCGATCTGTACGGTTTTGTATATTCTTTTTGCTCATGTAATGACAGGAGTAACAAGCTATACATCATTTGCCGGTAAAGATGGAATTGCACCTGTTGCCTTAGCAATTGATAAAATGGGTACGCCTGATGCTTCAGGAGTTATATCACCAGATTATCCCTGGTTAAACAGAGCTATCGTAGTAGCAATTCTTGCAGGTTATGCATCAGTAATACTTGTGATGCTTATGGGACAAAGCCGTGTATTCTTTAGCATGAGCAAAGACGGGTTAATTCCAAAAATCTTCTCTGTAGTAAATCCTAAGACACAAACTCCGGCAAAAAACAATTTGTTCTTTATGCTGTTTGTTAGTGTTTTTGCAGCATTTGTACCAGCAAGAGTTGTTGGTGAAATGACAAGCATCGGAACTTTGTTTGCTTTTATCTTGGTATGTATTGGTGTATGGGTAATGCGTAAAAAAATGCCTGAATTGCCTAGAGCTTTTAAAACACCGATGGTTCCTTTAGTTCCTATTTTAGGTATTGGCACTTGCTTATTTATGATGGTATTTTTGCCAATGGATACCTGGATACGCTTACTGGTTTGGATGCTAATAGGAATGGATATCTATCTTGCTTACGGAGCTAAACACAGTCACCTAGGAAATGGAACTACCGCTAGAAAGGGCATGAGAATAGCAAGATATACGGGAATAGGGCTAGCATTGTTACTTGTAGTTGTTGGGCTTTTACATCAGTATGATGTAGGTTTCGATAGTGACAGAACTCTATTTTATATTTCAATAATTTTCGCCTTAGTTCATCTGGTTGTATTTGGAATGAGACTCGGCCGACCTGAACCAGTGAATGATGGAGAACCAAAAAATCCTTTAGAAGATAGAATGTGATAACATTAGTATCTAATAGAAGAGGCGAAGTTGATACTTCGCCTCTTCTATTTCAACCCTACAAAATTTTTATTTCCGGATGTTGAATGATCTTGTAACTACTCCAACTTCATCGATCTTAACGCTTCTGATAACTGATCTGGTTGAGGTACCGTCATCTGAATCTTTGAACATATCGTCAAGTACATTATCTAATCCACTCTTGTGTGCTCCTCCTGCACTTCTTGTTCCGGCTCTTGCAAGTACAGGTCTCAGATCAATGGCAGTTCTGGTAAAAATGAATTTCATGAACTCACGACCAACTGGTGTTCCTTCATCAACTTCTACATCTTCGATCAGAAATTCTGCTCCTGGCTGGATCGCAAAATCCTGTGGCATTTTTCCTTCATAAGGAACTAAAATTTTCACCTGATTATCAGGCATAAGATCGATCAGGGTAAAGAATACTTCGTAGCTATTCTTATTTACGATCTTGATGTTGAACATATCTCTTGGCTTCAGCGAAAAATCAGCACCCATTTCTGTTTTTACAGTGGGAATGATTTCAACCGTTACATTCTGAGAAATAGTACCACCATCAGCCATATTTCTCAGGTAAGTGATTCGCATTGCTTTTTTCAAATCATCAAGCATTGCTTTCATAGTTTCTCCAGATAAAGTATCATTCTTCTTTACCAAAGTCTTCCACCTGGTGCTATCTTGCCTATCAATCATTTCAATAGCCAATTCACCGGATTTGGTTGATTTAATATCAAAGATGTAATCAGGAGTATTAGTAACAGATATGTACTGATATGGCTTAATGAAATTCTTTAACTGGCTGATGAGCATTGAAGGTTGCTTGGCTTTTTCATCAGTGGTTCTGAAGAGTAGTCCTGCAGTAAAATCTCCGTAATTCTCTTCATCCATTTTCACTTTGTAAGCCTCGCCTTTCTGAATTGATTTGCTAACAACACCAATACTCTGAAAGCTGCCTGACAAGCTGATGTATCCTTCTGCCAACGGCATTGTTTCGTTCTTATCATTCAATGCATAAATCTTAAACTTAGAACCTTTGTTGATATTGCTGAGGAAACCTGCATTAATACTGAATGTAGTATCGTTGATCCATTTTTGCAAAGCGATATACGTTTCAGGAGCAATGAAATTTCCTCCAAACACTTCCTGGTTCAGATTACCTTCTACCATTGGAATCTGCTGAGGAAACTTCGCTTGGATTTGAGCCCTTACCTTTTCAAACAAGTAACCATAACTGCTACCTGGCTTAAGATCTGTCAAAGCTCTTGCAAATGCAAAAGACAAAGAACCTACACCCAAATTCTCGTTATCCCTGGTTTCAAAATTCACCTGGTTAGGACTTGAAGCACTAAATACCACCATGTTCCCAACTCCACCACCGATGAAAGATTCTTCACTTCCACCCTGAGAAGCAAAATTTACTTTGATGTTTGGTTTAAAGCCAGGTTTTGAAAAAGGAGTTGGTGTACCTCTTGCGACAAAATCATCTTTACCTCTATGTGCTGTTCCTGAATGACAGGCATCAATTACAACAACTAAGGTTCCACTAATACCAACTTTGTTCCTGATCGCTGTTAGTTTAGCCCCTAACTCGTCATCACGAAGATGTTTTTCGCCTTTGTAGTTCACCGGATCATAGTAAGCACTGGCATCATAAGGAATAAGGGCTTCGTCGTAGCCATCTGTCTCATCACCATTATCATCAAAAATTTGCTGGCCATGGCCGGAAAAATGGAATACAACGATGTCTCCGGGTCGGGCTTTTGCGATCAGATCGTCTAAAGCTTTAAGGATACCATACTTGGTAGCCTTTTCGTTGATAAGGGTATCAATCTCCTTTTCAGAAAAACCATTTTGAACGAGTGCCGACCTGATGTACCTGATATCGTTAATGGAACTTAGATTTCTCCAGGCACCGCCGTCTGGATATTTTCCGACGGCTACAATGAGTCCAATCTTACGCTGAGCAATTGTAGAAATGCTCAACGAAATAAACATAAGCAGAAGTAAGCGTTTCATAATACGGGTAGTTTGTGTACGGATTTAAAGATGCACCAAATTACCGAATTGCATAAATATTGAAGGCGTACAGTTTATAATCCTTTGATCTGGTGAAGGAAGGCTTGTGTAGTTTCGGAAATGTTAACACTATTTTGCAAAGCTCTGATGTAGGCTGAACCGATTATCCCACCATTGGCATAATGGCATACCGTATCAAAACTCTGCTTATCTGAGATACCGAAACCAACCAATATCGGATTCCTAAGCTGGTAGCTTTTAAGCCGTTCGAGATAAGATTCAACCGGTGAAAAATCTTTATCAGAGCCGGTAATAGAAGATGAACTTACTGCATATAAAAATCCTGAGCTAAGGCTGTCAAGTTTTTTTATTCTTTCTTCAGATGTTTCCGGGGTAATAAGAAAGATGAAATCCAAGCCATGTTTTTTGATAATAGCACCATATTCTGTTTCGAATTCGTATTCTGGCAGATCAGGAAAAATTAATCCATCTATACCAACTGAAGCTGCATGTGAGCAGAATTTTTCAAAACCATATTGAAGAATAGGATTCATGTAGCCCATTAATACAACAGGAACAGCCTCCCCAACCCCTCCGAAGGAGGGGTTTTTTCGAAAATCTTTCAGCTGTTCAAATAGTTTTGAAATACTCATGCCATTGGCAAGAGCTTGTGCACTGCTCAATTGAATTACCGGACCATCAGCTAAAGGATCACTGTATGGAATTCCAAGTTCGATAATGTCTGCACCGCTTTGTTGCAAAGCATTCATTACAGTTAATGTATCATTTAACTTTGGAAAGCCTGCAGTGCAGTACACATTTAATATGTTGCTGTTCTTTTTTTGGAAGAGATCTTTGAATCGGTTCATAGCTGAGTAAAGTTCAGAACGTACAAGTAAGTGATCCTTCGACCAGCTCAGGACAGGCTCCACGAAAGTTAAATAATAGCACCTCAGCTGACCTCACACACCCATAACTTTCATATAAGTAGCAAGATCTTTATCACCTCTGCCACTTAAACACACAACGACTGTATCTGTATTTTTTAAATTTAATTTTGACAAAGCAGCGAATGCATGACCAGTTTCCAAAGCAGGAATGATGCCTTCGAGTTTCGCCACATTGAATGATGCATCCAAAGCCTCAGTATCAGTGGCACTGAGAAAAGTACAACGACCAGTGTCAAACAAATGTGCATGCAACGGTCCAATACCTGGATAATCAAGTCCTGCAGAAATGCTGTGTGGCTCTGTAACCTGACCATCTTCAGTTTGCATGAGCAAGCTTTTGCTGCCGTGCAAAATTCCAGGCTTGCCGAGAGCAGTTGTTGCAGCACTCATTCCACTATCTATTCCATGGCCTGCAGCTTCAACAGCAATTAGTTGTACCTGCAGATCATCAAGAAAATGATAGAAAGCACCTGCTGCATTGCTACCACCACCAACACATGCAATTACGTGTGTTGGTAATTCGCTACTTGTTTCTTCTTTCAACTGCAAGCGAATTTCTTCACTGATCACACTTTGAAAGCGAGCCACCATATCAGGATAAGGATGTGGACCAACCACACTTCCTATGATGTAATGGGTATCGTTGGGATTATTTATCCAATCTCTGATGGCTTCGTTGGTTGCATCTTTCAAAGTCTTGCTTCCACTTGTTGCAGGGATCACTGTTGCTCCAAGCATTTTCATTCGTGCAACGTTTGGTGCCTGCCGTTCAATATCTTTCTCACCCATGTACACAATGCACTCAATTCCTTTCAATGCACATACTGTTGCTGTGGCAACTCCATGTTGACCTGCTCCTGTTTCTGCAATGATTCGCTTCTTACCAAGACGTTGAGCTAATAAGATTTGTCCAATGGTATTGTTGATCTTATGAGCACCAGTATGACAAAGGTCTTCACGCTTCAGATAAATTTTTGTGTTATGCAGATGACTTAAACGCTCAGCAAAAAATAATGGGGTTGGCCTGCCAACATAGTTCTTAAGCAAATCATGAAACTCTTTTTGAAAAGCAGTTTCATTGATCAGATCCAAATACATGGTTCTAAGTTCCTCCACATTGCGGTGCAGCATTTCAGGAATGTATGCTCCACCGAATTTTCCGTAGTAGCCTTGATCGTTTGGTGTTTTATATGATATTGTTTCCGGCATTTGTAATTCTATTTAGACCTAACCCTCGTTCCCTCTCCAAAAGAGAGGGAGGTCAAGCTGAAGTTTACTATTAAACATTTGTACAGACTCTTGAACTGAAAGAACATTTTTCTGCAATTCCTATTCATTATTCAGTTCTTCTATAAAATTTTTTACCAGCTGCATATCCTTCACGCCTGGTGAAGATTCAAATCGGCTGTTAATGTCAACTGCGAAAAGATCTTTTGCCACTTTATCTTTCATAAATGCTTTAACGTTTTCTGCGTCGGTTGGTTCAATTCCTCCACTTAAAAAAAAAGGTTTGTTTACATGTAAACCTTTAAGGCGATTCCAGTTGAATTTTCTTCCGGTGCCGCCATATTGGAGAGCATCTTTCCTTTCTGTTATACCGGTATCGAACATGAACATATCACAGCAATTGTAATAATCCCGGATTGTCCACTCAACATGATCTCCATCTGCAAAACGAAAAGCTTTGATCACTTGTATATAATCTGCAATTTTTTCGCTATGATAAGGCGTTTCATCTCCATGCAGCTGCACAATGTCTAGACCAAAAGCATCAACAGTGTTCATCACCTCATCGTATTTAGCGTTAACGAACACACCAATCTTATAAGGTTTGACCTTTTCTTTTTTTACATCTTGAGCTTTTAAGCCATGCTTTAAAACGAATCGTGGAGATGGATGGTAGAATATCATTCCGGCAAACTGAACACCCAATTCACCAAGCTGGTGCATTTGGTCAATACTCGTGATACCGCAAACTTTAACTCTCATAGCCTTGCTTTAAGTTGATTTGTAAATTCAGCAAAGGCAATCGTTGGGTCAGGCTGTTTCATAAAGTTCTCACCGATTAGAAATCCTTTGAAACCTGCTGACTTCAAGGTAAGGATTGTTTCAACATCTGAAATGCCACTTTCAGATATTGCTATCTTTTCTTTTGGAATTCGATTGATGAGCTTGAGCGAAGTTTGAATATCAACTTCAAAAGTTTTCAGGTTCCTGTTGTTTACTCCAACCAAATCAACTTCATCACAGATATGCCCAAGTTCAGCCTCATTGTGAATTTCAAGTAATACTTCTAAACCAAGCTGTTTAGCTTTTGAAGCAAGTTGTTTCACTTCCAAAGGTGATAAGCAGGCTGCAATTAGTAAAATCACATCAGCTCCAATAGACTTAGCTTCTACAATTTGGTACTCGTCAATGATAAACTCCTTTCTGAGAATAGGAATTTGATTTTTCCTTGCACTTATAAGATTAGTATTGGTTCCTCCAAAGAATTTTTCATCGGTCAGAACAGAAATACCAGAAGCTGCATTTCGAGTGTATGCTGCAGTAACATCTTCTACCGAAGCCACATTGTTAATTACACCTTTGGAAGGTGATCTTCTTTTAAACTCGGCAATAATTCCAGTCTTGGCTGGATCGGAAAGTGAATTCTTCAAAGACAGGCATCTTCTCTGGTAAAGCTCAGAAGCTTCCAATTCAGCAATACTTACCTCCGACTTCTTACGTATTACTTCAGTTTTTTTATGCTCTACTATTTCTTCAAGGATGTTCATTGCAAATTGATGAGCTTTTGAAATGATTGAAATGCTTTTCCACTCTCCAGGCTTTCAATAGCTGCATTAAAAGCATCATCGTAATTTTTAAATGCATCTGTTTGTTGTAAAGCAATTGCTGCATTAGCAAACACTACCGCATTTTGAGCCCAGCTTCCCTCTCCTTTTAAAATCTTCAGAAAAATCTTAGATGCTTCTTCTACTGAGTTTCCTCCGTAAATATCTGTAGCGTTTACTGAACGTTTTCCAAGCTGCTCAGGTGTTTTAATAAACTCACCTTTGTTAGTAATTACTTTTGTATCAGCGGTAAGTGAAATCTCATCATATCCATCAAGACTATGAACGATTGTAAACTTAGCATCCGATTGCTGAAGAAGATAATTATAGATGCGAGCCATTTCCAAATTATACACACCAACAACCTGGAAAGTTGGTGAAGCAGGATTCACCATCGGACCAAGCATGTTGAAGAAAGTTCTTACCCCAATATTTTTTCTGATGGGTGCAACGATCTTCAATGCCGGATGAAAAAATGGTGCATGAAGAAAACAGATGTTCGCTTCTTCAACTTCCCTCTTCAACTGATCACTGTTATTCTTAAACTTATAACCCAGCTGCTCCATTACGTTTGAAGCACCACTGATACTTGTTGCTCCATAGTTACCATGTTTGGCAACTTTATGTCCGGCACCAGCAACAATAAAGCAGGATAATGTTGAGATGTTAAACGTATTCTTTCCATCTCCACCGGTACCAACGATATCGGTTGTTTCAAATCCATTCAGATCAACTTTTACACACAACTCAATCAGGGCATCTCTAAACCCTTTCAATTCTTCAATGGTGATGCTTCTCATCAAGTACACCGTCATAAAAGCTGTGATCTCATGTTCATTGTACACACCTTTACCGATGTTTAGCAGTGATTCTTTTGCCTGATCGTAGCTAAGTGCTTTATGTTCGAATAATATTTGCAGTATCTTCTTCATGTTATTGCTTCAACCAGTTTGTTAAAATTTTTTCCCCGGCAGGAGTTAAAACACTTTCAGGATGAAATTGGACTCCTGTTATATCATAGGTTCGATGTTGTAAAGCCATGATATAATTGCTTTCATCTTTTGCAGTTACTTCCAGTTCAGCAGGAAAATCGTGATCGCTGATCACCCAACTATGGTACCGCCCCACTTTAATGTTTGTTGGAAGGTCTTTAAAGATGGGAGCCTGTTGAGTTATTGTACAATCAGTTGCAATTCCATGAAAAACGGATGTAAGGTTGATGAGCTTTCCACCAAACGCTTCACCAATTGCCTGGTGACCTAAACAAACACCCAGAATTGACTTTGTTGCAGCGTATTCTTTTATCAATGGCAACAATAAACCAGCTTCAGAAGGAATTCCCGGCCCAGGCGATAAGATTATCTTATCATAGTGTTTTACTTTTTCCAAAGCGATCTCATCATTCCTGTACACATCTACTTTTGAATGAGTAATCGCTTCAACCAAATGCACCAGGTTGTACGTAAAAGAATCGTAGTTATCGAAAATGAGAATCTTCATATTGTTTCTGCAATTGCAATTGCTTGTTTTAAAGCGCCAAGTTTATTGTTTACTTCCTGCAACTCATTTTCAGGTTGAGATTTTGCAACAACACCAGCACCAGCCTGGTAATGTAAAGTGTTTTCTTTACTCAGGAAAGTTCTGATCATTATTGCATGATTGCAGCTTCCATCAAAACCCAAAAAGCCGATACATCCTCCATAATAACTTCTTGGAGTAGGTTCGTAACCATCAATCAACTGCATGGCTTTATATTTTGGTGCACCACTTAAAGTTCCGGCAGGAAAAGTAGCAGCCAACAAAAACAATGGATTTGTTCCAGCTTTCAAATTGCCCCCTACTTCACTCACCAAATGAATCACATGAGAATAATAATGTACCTGCCGATAATAATTCACCTGTACATTACTGCACAATCTGCTCAAGTCATTTCTTGCAAGATCCACCAACATCACATGTTCAGCATTTTCTTTTGCATCAGCTAAAAGTTGCTCAGATAGTTTTCTGTCTTCCTCATCGTTACCTGTTCTCTTTACTGTTCCGGCTATTGGGTGAACGATAGCTTTTCCATCTTTCACAATAAGTTGCGATTCGGGGCATGATCCAATCAACTTATAATCACCATAATCAAAATAAAAAAGATAAGGAGACGGATTCACACTTCTTAAAGCCCGGTACACGTTGAACTCATCTCCAATAAATTGCTGGTGAAACCTTCTACTCAACACGATCTGGAATACATCACCTCTCAAACAACTTTCAACCCCTTTTTGAACTATTTGCTTGTAATTCTCATCGGTCATGTTCTCTTTTTCTTTTCCCCTAAGCTCAAACGGGAAAACGGGAACATCTTTACTCTTGATCAACGACTCTACAGCTGTCACCTCACTCTCCACTCCTGCAACATGATTTTCGCAGATGAACATTTCATCTTTAAAATGATTGATAGCGATCACATATTGGTATAAGCGATACCGCATCAACGGAATTTCCGGTTTATCAACTGCAGCATTCAATTTAACTGATTCAAAGAACTGCACAGCATCATAAGTGGTGTAACCGAACAAACCCTGAGCAATGGAAACATGTTTATTATCAACCATTGTAACATCAAAGTAGTTCATGAAATTCCAGATCGTTTCAGGCACATCCTGAATATTACTGATCTTCTGCTTTTCAGGTTTTCTGCCTGGAAACTTAAATTCTATTGAGTCATAGTTCGTGATCTCAATACCACCAATTGCATTAACGCCAATAAACGAAAAGCTTTTATCAGTTGCATGATAGTCGGTACTTTCCAACAGGATCGTATCTCTGAAACGATCTCGCAGCCTCAGGTAAATCCCCACAGGTGTGTGCACATCGCTTAACAGTTTCTTGTAAGTTGTTTTAAGTTCTATTTTTTTCATTTTGTCAACTTCAGTTTTTCATGTCATCGTCTGTTGTGTCACTCACTTCAACGTTCCGTATTCGAATCAACATACCATAATAAAAAAGCCCCGATACTATCGAGGCTTAATATTCTTGATTACTGGCAATGCCATTACAAGCCTCGACTAAGGTTCGTATGCCACCACCAAATATAATTTTGCATTTTGTAATTCACAGGTGCAAATAATAACATATACGAACATTATCCAAACTTTTTTTATTTCTGCAATGCTTGCTTATACGTTTTCAAGCATCTTTCTCTCGCCAATTCATGTTCAACTATAGGCTGGGGATAATCAAAAGAATCTAATTCAGGCACCCATTTTCTTATATACTTCAACTCAGGATCAAACTTTTGCGTTTGGGTTTTGGGATTGAATATTCTAAAATAAGGAGCTGCATCACAGCCACTTCCTGCAGTCCACTGCCAGCCACCATTGTTTGCTGCATAATCATAGTCTAACAATTTCTTGGCAAAGTATGTTTCCCCCCAACGCCAGTCTATCAGTAAATGCTTACACAGAAATGAAGCAGTGATCATCCTAACACGATTATGCATAAAGCCAGTTGCATTCAGCTCTCTCATTCCGGCATCAACAATTGGGTAGCCAGTCATTCCATGACACCAGGCATCAAATTCATTTTGATTATTCCTCCAGTTAATGTGATCATACTCTGGCTTGCAGGACTGACCTTTTCTAACCTGTGGTATATTCCAAAGAATCATGTGATAGAAATCCCGCCAAATCAGTTCATTTAAATAAGTTTCATTCAACTCTTTTGCTCTGCTAGCTAATTGACGAATACTGATCGTTCCAAATCTTAAATGAACACTCAACCGACTCGTTCCAGGAATACCTGGGAAGTCACGGTTCTTATGGTACTCTTTTACCACCTCTTCTCTAAGTTCTTTGGAAGGAAAAGGGTCTCCTTCAGCTTTAAAACCCATCATCTGTAAAGAAGGAATATGCTTAGGTTGTTGCTTGTAAAAGCTGTTGAAGTATTTTCTTGTAGGGTAATCTTTCAAATAGAAATCATTAAGCTTGGCCTTCCATCTTTTGCTGTAATGTGTGAACACCAGGTAAGGCTTGCCATCATCTTTTATCACTTCTTCTTTGTCGAATATTACCTGGTCTTTGTACGTATTCAGTACATCATCATGGGTTTGCAATAATTCTGAAATTTCATTATCCCGATCAATGGCATATTGCTCATAATCATGGTTGGTGAAGACAGTTTGGATTTGATATTTTTCAAGCAGCTGCTTGAAAACTTCTATTGGAGAGCCATAGTAAACTTCAAGAGATGATCCCATTTTTACCAACTGGTGCTGGATTTCTGATACAGCATTGTGGATGAACTCTACTCGTCTGTCGCCTTTATCCTCGATATCATCAAGTATATTTCTATCGAATATGAAGATTGGCACTACCGGATTTGAAGATCTTAGTGCATGATAAAGAGCTGCATTATCTTCCAGTCGTAGGTCACGCCTGAACCACATTATATTAACAATAGGCTTCATCAAATAGTTAAACAAGAGAAACCCAATTATTGTTTAGCCCCACAATGATTTTATGAATTTATGGTACAACAACTGAGAAACGGAAACCGTATAACCGGCTTCTCCAACTTGCTTTACCCACTTTATTCCACGAATTGAATTTGTAAGAAAGACTTCCTGTGCATTTAGTAAATCATCTATTGAAATCCTAGTTTCTTCTAATGGTAAGCCTTCTTTCCTACAGCTTTGGATAAGAAATTTTCTCATTACACCTGAAATACAGCCTTCATTCAATGCAGGAGTTTTGATAACCCCATCAGCAACTAGAAAAAGATTGGCAATGGTCGTATCGGCAATTCGATCGAAAGAATTTAACACGATTGCATCGTTCAACTTGTTCTTCTTAGCCCAGTTTGCCGCCTGAACGTAAGACAGAAAACTGTTGCTTTTGATATGTGAAAACCCATCTGCCGCTTTCCTTGAATCTTTAAATATCTTAATGATCAATCCGTTCTCGTTGAAGTCACCCAAAGTCTGGGAAAGCTCCCAAGTCTCAATAATATAATTCGGCAGGCGTTTTTCCGGATCGTACAAACCACCTTTTCCGCCGAACACAGTCAGACGAATTCTGCCATGTTGCTCATGACCGTTCTTTTGTATCAATGAAAGAACCTGCTCTTCAAGTGCTAATGCTGTGAAAGTCTTAGGAACCTCAAAACCCAAAGTTTCCAAAGATGAAAAAAGCCTTTCAAAATGAAGTTCTTTTAAGATCAATTTTCCGTTGATCAGTTTCATTGTCTCAAAGCAGCCATCTCCAAATCTTAATCCACGAGAATCTGATGAAACAATCGGAGTTCCTTCATCTAGTAGCTTTCCATTGAAATTGATCTTCTTCACTCGCTAAATATCAAAAAAAATCCTGTCGTACAGACAGGATCTCTCAAAACGTTTGTCAGAATCAACCCACTACTATTCCATGCTTTACAGCATAAAGTATCAATCCGGCAGTGCTTTTTGCTCCCGTTTTGATTTTTAACCTGTCACGAATTGCTTCTACAGTTCGTGGACTAATATCAACCAGGTCAGCGATCTCTTTGGTGCTTTTTTCTTCACACATCAGCTTCAATACGTTCTTCTCTTTGTCACTGAGATCTGCCTCTTCAGAATAAGCAGGCATATCGCTTTTTCTGTTTCTCAATCCTGCCAACATTGCCTTGTTGGTGTATTCGTTAAAAAAGAATTCATTCTCATAACAGGTTTTAATAGCCTGGTATATCGTTTCTGAGTCGGAGTTCTTAGTGAGGTAACTGTTGGCTCCGATCTCCATTAGCCTGCTGATCATACTCACATCATCATTCATTGTTAACATAATGATCCGTACATCCGGCAATATCTTCTTTACCTCCGGCAAAGTGGCAATTCCATCCATTATTGGCATTTGGATATCCAGGAGAATAATGTCGGGCTTTAGAAATTTCACCAGGTTTAGTAACTGCATTCCATTCTCAGCTTCACCCATTATCTCAATATCCTTGTAAAAACTAAGCGATGTTTTTACACCTGTTCTAAAAAGGGCATGGTCATCTGCAACTATCACTGTTATCTTATCGGGCATTGGATATGGTTATCAGCAAATATAAAACGTAATTCTGCTAATGTTCCTTTCTTGTTTTTGCTCGGAGTTTTACGATGTTATCGTTACGGATTTTACTAAAAACTTTGCAAGATACTGAAGGTTGAAAAAAGAGCAGTTCTGCTCTTTTTATCTTGTTGTTATCACGCTAAGTTTACACCATCAAAAGAAACCGTTTTTTAAATCCAATTCCAACAGAAAAACCTGATGCCCATTTTCCTTCACCATTGAAAAACCGAATTAACCTGTGTAAAAAAGAAGGAATTGAGTCTCGCTAAATGCGAGACTTTTTATTTGGAGCCCATCCTAACCAGATTATCTTAGCTGTATGAAGATCATGGAAGTGATACATGTGCTGGAAGAACTGGCACCTCCCAGTTACCAGGAAAGCTACGACAACGCAGGATTGCTTACAGGCCAACCAAATTGGGATTGTACCGGAATTCTCTGCACTTTAGATGCTACAGAGGCTGTGATCCTGGAAGCCAAAAAGAAGAACTGTAATCTTATCGTTGCCCATCACCCGATCATTTTTGGAGGATTGAAGAAGATCAACGGCAAAAACTATATAGAAAGAGCAGTTATTGCAGCTATTAAGAACGATATCGCCATTTATGCTATCCATACAAACCTCGATAATCTCTCAACCGGGGTAAATGGGAAAATTGCTGAAAAACTTGGCTTGAAGAATATTGAAGTACTTCTTCCAAGGGAGAATAACCTGAGAAAACTCTATGTTTTTGTTCCTGAAGAAAAGGCTGAAGAAGTTCGAAACGCCATATTTGAAGCTGGAGGTGGAGCAATTGGCAATTACAACGAATGTAGTTTCAACATTTCAGGTAAAAGCACTTTTAAAGCTGGGGAAGGAACCAATCCTTACGTTGGCGAAGTTGGTAAAAGGCATGAAGAAGCTGAAATTAAGATGGAAGTGATCTTTCCGGCTTACCTGCAAATGAAGCTGATCTCAGCTATGACAGCAGCTCATCCGTATGAAGAAGTAGCTTATGACGTTATCCCTTTGGGTAATTTTTTTAAGGAAGTGGGTAGTGGAGTGATTGGAGAAATACCTGAAGACCTGGAAGAAACCGGCTTTTTGCACATGCTTAAGACGAGTTTTGGACTGAAAGTAGTTCGCCACACACCATTAACGGGTAAAACAGTAAGAAAAGTTGCTATTTGTGGTGGAGCTGGTAGCTTTTTGATCAAAAGAGCCTTGATTGCCGGTGCTGATTTCTACGTTACGGCAGATGTAAAATACCATGAGTTCTTCGATGCTGAAGACAAAATGGTGATAGCCGATATAGGTCACTTTGAGAGTGAGCAGTTTACAACAGACCATTTAACGGATGTTTTACAACAGAAATTCCCTACTTTTGCCGTCCTTAAAACTGAGGTGGATACCAATCCGGTAAAGTACTTTTTAGGTTAGTGTCACGAAGGTGAAAAGTGAAGAGGAGGTACAAGTGAGTGACACAACGAAGCTCAATCGGAGTTACTGAGACCGGTATCTAATCTCAAACATCAAATTTCAAATTAGAAATCCGCATATGCCAGTTAAAGAATTCTCTGTAGAAGAAAAACTTTCAAGTCTTGTTAAGTTGCAGAAGATAGATAGCAAACTTGATGAATTTCAAATACTTAAGGGTGAACTTCCGATGGAAGTAAGTGACCTTGAAGACGAAATTCTTGGTTTGCATGCAAGAAGAACAAGAATTGAAGAAGAGATTAACGGTATCACAGAATTCATTGAAAGCAAGAAAACTGCTATGAAAGATTCTGAGGCTATGATCGCTAAATACGAGAAGCAGAGTGACAATGTGAAGAACAACCGTGAATTTGAAGCCATCAATAAAGAGGTGGAAATGCAGCAGTTGGAGATCAAACTTGCTGAAAAGCACATTAAAGATGCGAACGAGGAACTTTCTGAAAAAGTGAGAAACCTTGATCATGCTAAAAAGCAGGTAACGGCTAAAGAGGGTGTGTTGAACCATAAGAAGGATGAACTTGAAAAGATCATCGCTGATACTGAAAAAGAAGAAAAGCACTTTATAAAGGTTTCTGACGATGCTCGTGGTCATATTGACGAAAGGTTGTTGTACAGTTACGACAGAATCAGAAAGAGCTATAGAAACGGTTTGGCAGTAGTTCCTGTTGAAAGAGATGCTTGTGGTGGTTGCTTTAACTCAATTCCACCTCAAAAGCAGAGCGAAATTCGCCAGCACAAAAAAGTAATGGTTTGTGAGAACTGCGGAAGGATTTTAGTTGACCGTGATATGGTTGATACTATTGAAGTGAAATAAACCGCTTTTAAAGGGACATAATATTGAAAGAGGCTGTCTCAAAAGGGGCAGCCTCTTTTTTTTTATGATATCCCCAAATGAGGATAAAAGATGTTGAATAAAAAAGAAGCGTGAAAGTCAGTTTTATTGTCTTTAGGGGCATGGCAAAACGTCAAGATCTGAAGGTT